>JAZRVZ010000001.1:0-16502 GCA_045599425.1 Bacteroidaceae bacterium
GGCGAACCGATGAAAATCGTGCCCATGCCCCGGACCGGCAAGAAGAACAAGCCCTCGCTGCCACAGACAAGCGATGACTTCAACAGCGGCAAGCTGGGCATACAGTGGCAGACCAACCATAACCCTACCGCGGATGCACTCCGCTTCCAGAAGGGGATGCTGGGCATCAGGGCACTTCGGGCAGAGAGCGTGAAACTGGCACGCAACCAGCAGACACAGAAGACGATGGGCTATCGCAGCACGGCCGTGGTGAAACTGAAGATAAAGGACATGAAGGCAGGTCAGAAGGCAGGCATGGCCAGCCTGGGCAGCAACATGTGTGCGGCTGGCATCCTCATGGACCAGGACAACAGGCCGCAGTTCTACTTCGAGCAGAACGGAACCTTCACCACGGCTGATGAAGCTTTCCCCATTGCCGCCCGCCTCAACCCCAGCTCCACCATCTGGATCCGGCTTGACATTGATGCCCTGATGAATACCCATCAGTTCAGCCTCTCGCTCAACGGCAGGGACTTCCACAGCATCGGTGAGACATTCAGCGAGAAATCCACGGGCTGGAAGGGCAACCGCATCAGCCTCTTCACCTACACTTCAGACGAGGAAGGCGGCACGGCATGGTTTGATGACTATACCTGCAACTGAACAAATCTCGACAGGATGGCAGCATCGTTCCCACACTCAAGCCAGTAACCTGCTAAATACATGCCTCAAAATCACTCGGCCAATTTATAGAACCTACCATATCATAGTTTTCCGAAAATAAGTTTGATTTTTTAGTTTCACAGTTTCACACTGTCGTAACATGCAGACTTTCAACTGTTAAGCGTGAAAGACGGCCGTTTTTTGCTTTCACATTGCTTTCACAAGTGGTATGGGGTGACGGGTTGAAGTGGTGGCCACACTGCAACTACCTGAAATAGAATGTATTCGCGATAGGTTTCCCGTTAGCTCTCTGCTGTGTTGGTGTAAACACACGTGTGTGTTTGATAGACATACATGGGTGTTCATATCCAGCCTCTCCCGTGTTATGATCCAACCCCGCGTGTGTCACATAGAAAAATTGTCCAAACCCATTGGCCAGATCCAAGGTAGTGGCTTGTACTCCCTCCATTTGTCAGATCAGGGCTCCTTCCTGTCGTCGATTTTGTGAAAGCGTGAAACTACAAAATCAAACTTTTTTTCGGACATTCGCTTCCTGTTGTGTTACGGCTAATTAGTATGATTTTCTCTCTGCCGAGTAATTTTATTACCTGATTATAAACTGGTTGTCCGGTAAATCTGTCATTTCTAAAAGTTTTACCGGACAGCAATAAAGAAAAAGGAATCCGCCAAATTTAGGGTTTATTTGTGGAGGCAAGGCAGAAAGAGTGGGAACAGTAGTGCACAGATACAGGAGGTACAGAGACCTGTCCCTGTGCTCCGGCCCTATAGGCTCCTGGCCTAAGTAAGCATCTGCTTTATTGTCTCGATGTCTGCGTTCAGGCTGTTGGCAATCTCTTCATGACTCTTTCCCGCTGTCACCAACATTTTAACCATTATCTTTAGCTGTGCCCCCTGTGCTTCCAGTTGTGCTCCTTGTGCTTCCAGTTGTGCAGATTTTGCTTCCAGTTCTTTTTCCTGCTGCAGAAGCTTGGTATCCCTGTTCTCAATAGCACTGAAATATTCGTCTTCCACATTCATGTTATGGCGCAGTTCCGAGTCACTGGCAGCAGCCAGCAGACGGTGAATTATCAGCATCAGTTCCTCGTCGCCCTCGTATTGTGCCTCGTCAATATGGAGAATCTGGTGGTTGCGATCCTTTTTCGACTGGTCAAACACACTCAATACTTTCTCAAGCCTGTTGCTGACCTGTCCATGCAGGCGTGGAATCTGTACAATGATGCTATCATGCGTCAGGCTGTCCACAAAGGGATCAGGAAGTCCCTTCGTCACCTCGTTGCCATCATAGTCGTATGACTTGCGCTTGACATACAGGACAGGTTCCTCAATATCTCCTACCTTGTGCCCCAGCAGATAGACGGTGACCATGGGAATACCATAGCCATAGATGTTGTCCTTCTGGATATTCTCCGGATTTGCATAATGCGCACCCAGATACTGACGGAAGCGCAAGGTCTCAGTTTCCAGCCATGTCTTCTGTAGTTCTATGAGAATAAGGCGCTCTGAACCGTCATCCTCCCTGACCGTAGCCCCAAAGTCGATACGATACATGGAAATCTTGTCACGCGAGCTGTTTGAATACTCGTTACGGCGAACCGTCACTTCCACAACCTCCCGTTTCAGCAGAGCCGAGATAATCGTCTTGGCAATGCGCTCGTCTTCCATCAGGTACTTGAAGACCGTATCGTATATGGGATTAGCAACACTGAGCATAAGCAGATAAAATTGATTTCATCCGCAAAAATACGCATTTCCATCCACCCAACCAAATATATTATCCAAAAAATACAGCATGGCATCATCATGCAGACAGATTATCCCCTCGTTCGGCCAGAGTATCTGCCACATTCAGGGATGATTTGTGGAGGCAAGGCATAACCCTTACCCCCATACCCCCAAAATGTGAGGGACTCACCACAAAGGCAAGTCCCTCACATTATTCAAATTAAGTTGATAATATCAAGGTGCAGTGGGAGCAGGGAAAGTTACGGGATACACTTTCCAAATTTGTTTGGTGGAATAGGTTATATTCACTGTGCTTCCGTTTAATGTCGGGTAATATGTCCTTGTCGTTGCGCCGATGCCACTTCCCTTATACGTATAACTAAATATCAAGCCTTGGGGATCATCATCAACATTCCAAATAGAAGCCGTTCCGGATGTTCCCAACTGAGGAGCACTCGCATTGTTTTGCTTCAAGAAATAATTCTCATTCGTTGCCGTTACGATTTTTGAAGATCCTCCGCCATTGCCTCCAAACTTCCAGTATCCTTCAACACCAGGTGTAGATGTTGTTCCGCTAAGAGTTGAGCCATTACTCGTTAGATAACTGTCGTTGGGACTCTTGAGTAAATATACCATTGACTTCTTATAGTCGTCTTTTGACGTTAAGTAGGTTTCGCCAATGGAAATGTCATGAACGTCCACTTCGGCTTCATCTTCACAATTCTTGGTGGTATGGTCAAGTAAGTGAGCAGTTACGGTATAACTTACAGTTTCACATGAACTGCTGATAACAAATGCATCATTTGTTGTGTAGGCTCTGTAGCCGGCTATTTTATCAGCGCCGATATTCTCTGACGCTACTTTTCCACCGATTGTAATATAGTCAATGTTGCTGTATTCGAATGTTTCGTCGGCAATATAAACCGTTACCTTGGCAGATTGGTTAATGATTGGATCTCCATCATTGGTAACAACGGGATGCTCACTCGTCCAGGCGGTTCTGTTGTTATGCGCCGTATCCTTGAAGATGTCTACAGAGAATACACCCTTGCCGATCTTCGTGGTATAAAGGTAATCGACAAAACCATCACCTTGCAGAAGGATTTCTCCAGTTCCCGTGGCAGTGGGTTGTATCTCAAGGCTGACCTTTTTATTGGTCTTCTCCGTCTCAGTCAATGTATGTGTGTACATGGAATAGGACTGGCCATTGATAGTTTTACTACCATGAGAGGAATAAGCAGGATCTGTGGTCTTGAAATTGATCATGCCTATCTCAACCACTTCGGTTGCAGTGCTCAAATTGAAACTCAGTTTGTGGGTTGTAGTTAAGGACATCGCGTCATTAAAGACGGGCTTGAGAGGATTGTCATCTGTACCTGTAAGCTGTACGGCCTCGAACCACCCGCCAGTATTGTTGAATGTGGGCACGGGACCAAGGTAAAAATGCGTGATACTTTGATTATTACTATTTGTAGTACTGATATCAATATACTTAACGTACGTTTTCTCTACCCCAAGACTATTCGCAAGTACAATCGTAACCTTTGCGACACCGCCACGAATATTACCACCACTATTGTTTCCTACCTCACGTGGAATCATCAATCGAGCAACGATTCTGTCATTGCCAGAGATGAATTGCCCATCGCTACCCACGTTAAGTTTTACAAAGTCATACGTCGGGTTAGTATTGTCAATTACCTGTCCAGATGAGAGGGCATCACCTGGGCTTCTGGGTTTAATGGTTCCTGTTAATGTACACCGTCCTCCAAACCCTGATTGTTTGCCTGTGCCAATTTCAACCTGTACACTTTTTACATTCATTCTGCTTCCTGCCTCAGATGGAGCATCGAGAATAACGTCCAACGCCTTCACGCAAGGATAGAATTTTATGGTTGCGCTTTGTGGCTTTTTGTCAGCATCGGTTGTGACAGAGGCTCCTGCATACATAATAAGGTAATCATAGTCAATCACATTATAGGAATTATAGGCTCCCTCCTGGTTTTCTGGGCAATATACTTTATCTTTGACGGAATGTGCCATATTAACTATGCCACTCTGTTCATGGGCTATTTCTACATACAAATCATTGGGACGCTCGGCTGATACTGCACCATTATATTTCTTTGCCGGGAAGTAGAAACGGACGGGCTTTGTGGCATTAGACCACCAAGGCAGGTCATCGTCACCGTACAATACGGCAGCAGTGGCATTTCCATAACCATCCTTTTCAGTAATATGGATTTTATAATTGTACCCTTTTTTAGTACCATCAAACGCATCAGAATGGATGGTCATTTCGTCTCCTTCAGACCAGAAAATCATTCTGTACATGTTACTACTCGATTCAGCCGCGCCCTGGAAATAAACACGTGTACTAAGATCACCGTCGTCAGCAATCTTCAGGTTAAATGGCAGGACATGATGACTTTTTGTGGGGTCGAGAATCTCGTCCTCGCTTTTGCAACTTGCAAAAAGGAATGCCGCAAGGAATACGGCTATCATACTAAAGTATTTCATGAGTATCGTTCTGTTAGTGTACTTCTTCCCAATCATATTTAAAAGAATTGTAATTAGAGAGGTCTTCACCATTGTCCGTTCCCTCGAGAAGCTGCATATTTTCCAATTCGAGTGTGAATTTGGCTTTAATTTCCTTGCTTGGCGTATAGCTTTCTGCTATAATCCTGCATGACTCCAATTGTCGAAGTGAGATAGTTGGAGGTGTGTACTTTTGTTTTTCCATTTTCTTATCTCTTTTATATTATTTTTCATATATTGTAAGGTAATCTTTATGGATATTACCCATTATATTACTGACTTTGTGATCGTTTGGTAGCTGAATATTTTCTTAAGCTCTGTCTTCTTGCGATAATTATAGCAAAATTACAAAATAATAACAAAAGAGCCAAAGCTGTGTAAGAAAAAATACATATTCATCCGTATTTTTATCTTTATGTCAATTAAAGCAACGCATAGCGTGCATTCGTTTGGGCTACATTCATGCACATGACGATGTCGCCTCCCAGCCATGGCAGGAAGGCGACATCGGAATCAATAATTAACATGGATAATTCAGGGCAGATCCGAGGCAGGTCAGTCAAACGACCAGGATTCCTGCCAGGGAATGACGGGCATGTCCTTCTCGTCGAACTGTATGGGAAGCCAGATGTGGCGTGATTCGCTGAGGCGGCGAGGGTTCCATACGTCGGCCATGAAGATGAACTGTCCCTTGTGCTGGAAGATGTAGGTGCCCTGTCCGCCAAAGGTCTTTTTGGCATTGGGCCCGCGGAAGGGGGTGGGGTGCTGCTGCCAGGGGCCCCAGAGACTCTTGGCGGAGAACATGCGTGCTTCATTGGGATCCCAGCCGGTGCAACCGCTGGCCATGAGCCAGTAGGTACCCTTGTGCTTCATGAGTGTGGGGGCCTCGTTCTGCCCACCGGGGGCAATGCGGATGTAGCGTCCGGTGAAGTCGAGATAGTCGGGCGTGAGTTCGTTGAGGTGCAGGGTGAGGTTGTCCTCGCTGCTGGTGAGGTGGTAGGCGGTGCCGTCATCATCGATGTAGACGGTCATGTCGCGGCTCATCTGTCCACCCTGCAGATCGCGATGGGTGAACATGCCCTTGGCGATGGCCTTGCGCCACTCCGGTGTCCACCATTCCGGGTAGTCGGCGGGATTCTGCTGAAGGGCTGTCTGGATGTCGTTGTCGGTGAAGTCCATGGGCCACCGGCCGGCATTGGGACGCAGGGCACGCAGGAAGGTGAAGGGTCCCGTGGGCTTGTCGCTCACGGCAAAGCCGACCTGGGCAGCCTCGTAGCCTCGGCCCTTGAGTTCGAGGTGGAAGAGCATGACGTACTTCTTTGTCTTCTTGTTGTAGACCACCTTGGGACGTTCCATGATGCAGCCTCGCTCGATGGGACTGCCGGCTTCCTGGCTGACGGTGAGGGCCTGGCCCTCGTCCTTCCAGTTCATCAGGTCGCGGCTGGAGTAGACGGCGATGCCTGCCTCGGTGGTGAAGCCGCGGCCGGGTCGGCTCTCGCCGTACCAGTACCAGGTCTTGCCGACCTTGAGGAGGTTGCCGCCGTGGGCGTTGATGTGCCTGCCGTTGTTGTCGGGCCATTCCTGGGCAGGTGTGAACTGGGTGATCTGTGCGCTGACGGTGAAGGTCAGCAGCAGTGCGGTGAACAGGGAAAGGAGTTTCTTCATGGTGGGTGATTGTTTTTTAAGGGGTTAGGGACTTTAAGGACTTTAGGTCAGGTCAGGGAGTTTAGGGACTTTAGGTCAGGTTGGTGTCAGTCTAAGCTGAAGAGTTTCGTGTATTCGCTTTCGAAGTTGGGTGTGAAGATGTCCTTGCCAAAGCTGGCCTTCAGCTCCTCCATGCTCCAGAAGCGACCGCCGGCGGTTTCGGCAGAGGGGGTTATGGGGCCGTCATAGATGGTCTTGTGGGGAAAGACAAGCTCGCGCTCGCGTGTACTTTCAAAGACGTAGGGAGGAAGGGAATCGGGCATGAAGTCCGTGATACCCAGTTCCTCCTGCACCTCGCGCCTCAGGGCCTGCTCCACGTTCTCGCCCAGGTCAATGTGCCCGCCCACGGCGGTGTCCCATCTGCCGGGTTGGATGTCCTTCCAGTCGGGACGTTTCTGCAGATAGATTTCGCCCTGGGAATTGAATACGTGGAGGTGGACGACGGGATGAAGCAGCTTGCTTCCGTTGTGACATTCGCCTCGGGTGGCGGCACCGGTGATGTTGCCCTGCTCGTCCACGATGGGGAACATCTCTTCACTATTATCTTGTCTGGTTGCTATCATAGGGGGGGTAGGTTAGAAGCTTTAGGGACTTTAAGGTCTTTAGGTCAGGTTAAGGACTTTAGGATTTTCAGGGGTCCAGCAGTGACGAATCACCGTAGCTCAGGAAGCGGAATTCGTGGCTGAGGGCGTAGTCATAGATGGTGTGCCAGTCGCCCTTCACGAAGGCTGATACGAGCAGCAGCAGGGTGCTCTTGGGCTGGTGGAAGTTGGTGACCATGCGACGTACGATGTGGTACTCATAACCTGGTGCGATGATGATCTGGGTGCTGCTGTGCAGGACGTCCATGTCGTGGCGGTTCATGTAGTCGAGCAGGCTCTGCAGGGCCTCCATCGCGGTCAGCTGGTGTTCCTCCTGAGCATATTCGTAAGGGAACCACTGGGGAACGTGAAGGAAGGATCCTTCCCCCGCCGACACATGCTCGGGAAGAACATTCAGTGCTTCCCGACTTCCCCATAAAGGGGAGGAGTTGTTACTTTTGTCCTTGAGAGTGCAAATCTGACCATTCTCCCCCTTTGGGGGGAGCGGAGAGGGGGTCTTTGCCAGCACGCCCATGTAGTACAGGCTCTCCAGGGTGCGTACGCTGGTCGTGCCCACGGCAATGGCCTCGCCACCATGAGCCAGCAGCTTCTCTATGGTCTGGCGCCTGACGGCAATATGCTCGGTGTGCATGTCGTGACCGCCAATCTCATCACTCTTGACCGGCTTGAACGTGCCTGCACCGACATGCAGCGTCACCTCTTCGCGGTCAATGCCTGCCTCGTCCAGGGCCTTCAGCACACGTTCGGTGAAGTGCAGGCCGGCCGTGGGAGCTGCCACGCTGCCCTTGATCTTGCTGTAGACGGTCTGGTAGGTCTGCTTGTCGCTCTCCTCCGTGTCGCGGTTGAGGTAGGGTGGGATGGGCAGTTCGCCCATGGCGTCCAGTATCTCAGCCCAGGTTACCTCGCCGTCCCATTCAAAGAGAATCTCCTGGCTGGTGCCGTGAGTGCCGATGCGCTCGGCCGACAGATGGATGGTCTTGCCGTTTATCTCCAGTTCGTGGCAGAGGGCGCCGTTCTTCCATTTCTTGGAATTGCCTACCAGGCAGTACCACGTACATTTCTCCCTGCTTGCGAAGTTCTCCTGATACTCCTCGGGAAAGGCCGGCTCAAGAAGGAACACCTCGATGAGGGCACCCTGTACGGTGGCTCCTCCATGTGACGGGGAGGCCGTAGAGGGACTCTTGCGGAAATGCAGGCGGGCCTGGATGACACGGGTGTTGTTGAACACCATCAGGGCGCCCTGTGGCAGGTACTGTGGCAGGTTGTGGAACGTATCCTCCGTGACCTGGCCGTGGCGGTAGACGAGCAGCTTGCTGCTGTCGCGTTCCTTCAGGGGGAATTTGGCAATGCGATGGTCGGGAAGAGGGTAGTCGTAGTCCTCAATGCGTATATGTTTCGGGTCTGAAAACATGATTTTAGGATTTTTGTGATGCGAAGTTACTAAATTCTCGCGAAAAATTCGTTACTTTGCAGAAGAATAAATATGTAATGAGATGAAAATAGGAGATAAAGTCAGATTCCTGAGTGAAGTGGGAGGTGGAGTCATCAGCGGATTCCAGGGTAAGGACATCGTACTGGTTGAGGACGAGGACGGCTTTGACATTCCGATGCCCGTCCGGGAAGTCGTGGTCGTGGCAGAGGACAATTATGACATGTCCAAGGTGAATACCGGTACGCACAAGCCCCTGGGCAGCGCCAAGCCGGCAGCACAGGCCGGCAGCACGCTGAAGAGTGTGGGCAGCCTGCTCAACGAGTCGCCTGCGTCAGAGGCCCCCGGTGGGGGTGGACTGGCCGCCAAGACCATCCTGGAGGAGGATTATGATCCGGCCGACCGTCCCGTGACCTTCAGGGCCAAGCCGCAGGAACGGCGCGGGGGCGAACTGATCAACCTCTACCTGGCCTTCCTGCCCATGGAGGTCAAGACCTTGTCCAGCACCGCCTTTGAGTGCTATCTGGTCAATGACAGCAACTACTTCCTGGATGTCACCCTCATGAGTGGTGAAGGCGCAAACTGGACGGCCCGGTTCCAGAGTACGCTGGAACCCAACACGAAGCTGTTTGTGGAGGAATTTGACAGAAGTCATTTGTCGGACATGGAGCATCTGTGCGTTCAGGCCCTTGCCTACAAGCGTGAGAAGAGCTTTGCCCTGAAGCCTGCCTATAGCGTGCAGCTGCGACTGGATACGGTGAAGTTCTACAAGCTGCATGTCTTCCAGCCCAACATGTTCTTCACTGAGCCGTGCCTTCTGCTGGATGTCGTGCGAGACGACAAGGCCATCCGACAGGTCTTCGTGGAGGCGGAGGAACTGACACAGACCATCATGGATAAGAAGAAGGCTTCCCGTGCCGGAGCCCAGCCCGCCCGTCAGGGAAATGCAGACAATGCCACCTTATCCCCCTCGGCAGGACGAGAGGATCGCCGGGATGACCGTTCGGTGAGCAAGCCGAACGCCAAGCCTGAGGTTATCGAGGTTGACCTGCACATCGAGCAGTTGCTGGACGATCTGTCGGGACTGAGCAATGGCGACATGCTACTGGTGCAGATGAAGGAGTTCCGCAGGGTGATGGATGAGAACCTGCAGCGCAAAGGCACCAAGATTGTCTTCATCCATGGCAAGGGCGAGGGCGTGCTGCGCAAGAGCATCCTTCAGGAACTGAAGTACCGCTACAAGGGTTGCACATGGCAGGATGCCTCGTTCCGTGAGTATGGCTATGGTGCCACAATGGTGAAAATCTGACTTGCAGAACCTGATTATAAATTGACTTTCCCCACCAAAACATGAATAAAGAAAGAGTTGTATTTACAGACTGGCTGCGCGTCATTGCCTGCTTCATGGTGATGCTGGTGCATGCCAGCGAGAATTTCTATGGATCCAACTTCGTGGGTTCTGCTGCCTGCTACTCCGAGCTGGCCAACGAAAGCAACCGTTTCTGGGTAAGCCTGTATGACGGAGGTATCGCCCGTACGTGCGTACCTCTTTTTATGATGGTCTCTGCCTTTCTCCTGGTACCCATGAAGTCCGGTGTGTCGATGGGCCAGTTCTATCGTCGCCGTTTCCTGCGCATCCTGCCCCCCTTCCTGTTCTTCCTTGTACTATATTGCTTCCTTCCCCTGTTGTGGAATGGCATGACGTGGGAGCAGTCCATGGGTGACATCAGGCTGATACCCTTTAACTTCCCCAGCATGGCCGGCCATCTCTGGTTCATGTATCCGCTCATCGGACTCTACCTCATCATTCCCGTAGTATCACCCTGGCTGGAGAAGGCATCTGCCAGGGACGAACGTACTTTTCTCTGGCTGTTTGCCGCAAGTACCTTCGTTCCTTACATCCATCACTTCCTCTATCCAGAGTTCTTGGGTGAATGTTTCTGGAATGAGTTCGATTCATTATGGTATTGCTCCGGATTCATCGGCTACCTTGTGATGGCACATTATGTCCGCCATCATCTTAGGTGGAATCGCACCCAGCGGCTGTGGCGTGGCATGGCCTTTTTCCTGGCTGGTGCCGCTGTTACTTTCTTTGGATTCTGGATTCAGGCTGTGCCCGGTGAGGTCATTGCCACTCCGGAGATTGAGCTCACATGGGGATTCTGCACGCCCAACGTGGCCCTTTCCACCTTCGGGGCCTTCCTGCTCTTTACCTGCATCGGTCAGGCCAGGGCTCCGCGTCCTGTCAGCGAAATGGCCAGACTTTCCTTCGGTATGTATCTCATGCACATGTTCTTCCTGGCTCCCATATCGGGCTATTTCCTGAATGGCGACCCCGCTAATCCCATCATTCCCGTATGGGCAGCAATTCCCTGCATTGCCATACTGAGCTACATCTGCTGCGTAGTCACGACGAAACTTATCTCCCTGTTGCCGGGCAGCAAATGGATCGTGGGCTGCTGATCTGCATTTAACAAGGGTTAAAAGATTACTTCAGAAAGTTGTCTTTTAACCCTTACTTTTGCTGGTCGTGCTGTATCCTACTTCAGCACGATTTCCACCGGACAGTGGTCGCTGCCCAGGATGTCGCTGTGGATTGCTGCTGATTCGACCCTGTCCATGAGACGGTTGGATACGAGGAAGTAGTCGATGCGCCAGCCCACATTCTTCTCCCTCGCCTTCATCCGGTAGCTCCACCAGCTGTAGGCATTCTCCAGGGTGGGGAAGAAGTGACGGAACGTATCCGTGAATCCACTGCCCAGCAGACGTGTCATCTGCTCACGCTCCTGGTCGGTAAAGCCAGCATTGAGGTGGTTGGTCTTAGGATTCTTCAGGTCGATCTCCTCGTGTGCTACGTTCATGTCGCCGCAGACAATGACCGGCTTGCGGGCGTCCAGTGAAAGGAGATACTCGCGGAAATCATCTTCCCATTTCATCCGGTAGTCAAGGCGACGGGGCAACTGTCCCTTTTCCTCGGCCTGCTGGCTGTTAGGGGTATAGACACACACCAGGAAATAGTCCTCCATCTCCAGGGTGACAATGCGTCCCTCGTGGTCATGCTCCTCAATGCCCATGCCGCAGGTGACATTGACGGGGGTATGGCGGGTGTAGATGGCCGTGCCACTGTACCCCTTCTTATCGGCGTAGTTCCAGTAACTTTGATAACCGGGAAAGCTGAGGTCCAGCTGCCCTTCCTGCATCTTCGTTTCCTGCAGGCAGAAGAAGTCGGCATCCAGGGTCTCAAATACCTCCCTGAAGTTCTTGCCTACCACGGCGCGGAGGCCGTTAACGTTCCAACTTATGAATTTCATCTTTGTAAAAAATAGGGACTTTAGGGTCTTTAAGGTCTTTAGGACATTTTACCTCACTATGACCTTGCGTCCTCCCACAATATATATGCCGGGGAGGAGGTTGGTGCCGTTGATCTGCGAAGGACTCAGTGTAGCCACCTTCTGTCCGTTCAGGTTATAGACGGGCTGGGGTTTGTCTATTGCTGCCATGTCGATGATGAGGGTGGGTTTCTCTGCGTTCAGTTCACCGTCCGGCTCACCCCAGTTCTCATTCTCCCACGGGTCAACGATGTCTTCGCCCAGGTCATAGACCTCCAGTCGCTTGTAGATCCAGTTGGCACGCTTGCGCAGCCACTTCTTGGCGTTTTCCGTGACGGTGGCATACTGCCTGCCGTCGCTCCACTTGGTGGCATTGTGCTGCAGACTGGGTTCCACGAAGGCAAAGTAGTCATCGCAATAGTCGATGAGCTCCTCCAGGCGACCTTCTTCCATGAAGTGCGTCCACAGGCGGTAGTACTCCTTCTTCACGAGATCGTTGCTCTTTATCAGTTGGCGGAAGAACGGTGTTCCGACACCGCCGTAGTTGAGAATGTCCGTCTCTGCATGGTTGATGAAGTAGGTGCTGGTGCCCTCGTAGCCGTAGCTCCAGTCAAAGTCCCATACGGGACCCAGATGCCATGGACTGTGTCCGTAGGTGGCATCATCGGTATAGATGTACCAGCTTTTGGGGTGCTGTGTCTCACTGTTCCGGGTCAGGTCGGTGACGAGCCATGCACGCACCAGACTGTTGACGTCCATGGCACTTGTCGTGTAGTCCTGGCTGACATGCGAGCCGTTCCTTACGCTGTAGGTGAAGTTGTTGAAACTGTTCTTGATGAAGTCGAACGTAGTCTGCGAGGTACACTCCGGATCGTCGAAGTCCGGTTCCTTGACGTTGACATAGAGGTTGAAGTTCTGATCACGGAACCTGTAGGTTTCGTCGTAGTAGCTGTCCAGTTCCAGCATGGCAGCATTGGACTCATCCTCCAGGCTGATGCTGTTGTTGGCAAAGCCAACCTTTTCGGTGAAGTTGTATGAACCGCGATACTGGCCGTTCACGTATAGCTCAACGGGAATGATGTGGTTGCAACCGTCGCTTTCCACCATGTCTGCAATCTTCATGGCCAGGGCGTTGGTCGTCATGGAGCCGCTCTGCTTGTTGGCCAGCAGTACCCAACTCTTGCCCTTTGTCATGCCGAAAGGCTTGACCTTTTCGGCGAATTTCAGTCGGTAGGGATTCTTGGAGGACCAGCTGCTGCTCCACGACGAGTTGCCGCGGCCACGGATCTGCAGGGGCGTCTCCTCCATGTCGGGATAGATTCCTGCACCGTCGATGGCCATTGTGGCATCCTCATAGACGGTCTTGCCATAGCGACCGATCCACATGCTGCTGCTCCAGTTCTTGCGGTCGCCAAACCAGATGTCAATGCGAGGTACACGATACTCGGCCACGGATTGCTCCGTCAGGAAGTCCACGTGAACCTTGTACTCACGACCGTAAGGCACGTAGGCCGTCTTGTATTCGGCTGGCGAGATGATTTCGGGGACAAAGTCCTCCTTGTTCTTGCCATAGTCGGGATTGACTTCCACTTTGTTCATGGAGAACTCACTCAGTACCAGGTAGTTCTTGCGGGTAGACTCCGTCAGTTGCAGGCGCAGGAAACCATACGGCCTGTCCAGCTGTATGATGGGGCTGGTATAACTCACTCCGCCACCCACGGGCAGCTGGTCACGATCCTTCTCTAACGTGGCCACCTCATCCCATGCCTTGCCGTCCTGACTGCCCATGATGATGAAGCCCTGAGGTGCATAGCCGCCGTTGCTGTCGCCCTTGCGTGTGGCGTAGCTGAACTGGAAATTCTCCAGCGGTTCCGCCATCTCAATCTGCAGATAGGGCCAGGTTGTCTTGCCGTCGCCGTAGTACGAGCCCTCGCTCCAGTTGTTGTTGGAGCTCCAGTCGGAGTGGAAGTAGCTGTCGGTGTTGCCATCCAGGATGAACTCCAGTCGCTGGTCGCTGTTGCTGCTGGGCCAGTTGGTGGAGATCATGCCCATGTCCAGTTCCACGGGACTGATGATCCACTGCTCCTCCGTATCTTCGGGCTCAGTGCTCCACACCTCGTTGCGGGTCTTGATGACCTTGAACACATACTGGCGGGGACGGGCCACGGTATAGGTGAAGTCCTGGTCAAAGCGCCGGCGCGTCACCTTGCTGACGTTCAGCCGGCCGTCCACCCAGACTTTCGTGCCCAGCTTGTCCTCTTCGTCCGGCAGCTTCACGCTGGCCACCAGACTCTTGCCGATGACCGGGACCCTTGCCACGATGGTATTCGAGTCATTGTTGATGACACCCTCGGCATCGCTGTAGAGCTGGTCGTCGAACTTGTTGTTGAACTTGAAGCTCTCCATGACGGGCAGATCGCCAGGCGCCTCCGTCGTCT
The DNA here is from genome assembly GCA_045599425.1 of Bacteroidaceae bacterium. Lineage (GTDB taxonomy): Bacteria > Bacteroidota > Bacteroidia > Bacteroidales > Bacteroidaceae > Physcousia. The sequence goes on from JAZRVZ010000001.1 coordinate 14,426, forward strand.
CCCTGTCCAGGGCGTACTTTGAGAGGGTGATGGTCGTGTCGCCCCACAGTTTCAGCGTCAGGAACTGCTCATCCTCCTCGCGGTCCAGGATGAACTGCTCCGGAATGGCAATCAACTGACTGTCCAGGAAGCAGAAATACCGGATGTCGCCCTCGACGGGCACTTCGCCCAGTTCATCCTGCCCGATATCGATGCCCGGATTCACGTCCTCGCCGGCACTATCCTTATGGTAGAGCTTCACGTCATCCTCCACGGTAAGGATCTCCCAGGTGCTGCCCGCATCCTCGGGTTTCCAGTTGGCCATGGCCGTCTGGCTGTGGCTGGCTGCGCAAAGGTAGGCAGTGCTGACATTGTCCAGTGCCGCATTGCTGGTGCGGAACAGCCAGACGCCCTCTGTCCAGCTCTCGATTGTGACGGGAATCGTTTCCTCCGTAAAGAACCAGATGCCATAGCTGCGGATCTGGCCCCATCCGCCCCATCCGCCCCAGGAGAGTGTCTCGTTGGTGATGAGCGAATTGTTGCCCACGTTGCGCAGCAGGTAGCCATCCTTGCCGTCGCTCTCGATGTACCACTGATTGTTCTTGTCCCTGGGATCGATGGCGTTGCGGTACATGTCGTTCACGCAGCCGCTGGGATGATTCACCTCCGCCTCACCGATGGTGGGATTCTTGTCATCAATGGCCGGATTGTAGATGCAGTAGCCGTAGCCGTTGGTGTTGCGCAGCAGGTAAGGAGTCCTGGCCTTGATGTCCTTCAGGTCCTTGACCTGTGCACAGGTTGTGTCAGCCAGCGCAAGCAACAGGAACAATAGGATGGTTTTCAGTATCTGTCTCACTTCTGTATGTATTTCTTTCCGTTAATCATGACGATACCATGCTGGTTTCCCTCAGCGGGAATGCCCTTCGTGTCATACGCCCTTTCTTCTGTCACTTCTTTTTTTTTATGCGTCTGCCCCTGGATGCCGTCGGTCGTTTCCTGCAGCTTCATGCGGTAGACCACTGTGCCATGGGCAGGCAGGGCGGGTGTCGTGAAACTGTCGGTCGTAGCGAAGGCCTTGTCGCCGTCCTGTCCAGTCCAGCAGTCGTGCATCAGGTACAGCCGACCCTCCTCCATGGCGGGGAATTTCGCAAAGTCCAGCTTCACGGTGCGCTCTGCCGTGGTTAGGTTGGTCACCGAAATGGCCACGTCACCGTTCTCCAGATCCTTCATGAATACGATGTACTCGGGCGTATCATAGACCGGATCGCCTGACTGTCCCAGGCGGTCCTGGTTCAGGGCGATCAGGTCACGGTTGGTAATCATGGCCAGGTCTTCCTTGTAGTAGGGATTCGTCACGCCGCTCACGCCCTTCTTGCCGCCCAGGGTCGTCACGTCAAAGCTCAGCGTGATGGGACTGGACCACATGCACCACAGGGCAAACTGCGTCTTATACTCCTCCTGCGTCATGCCCTTGCCGTTCGTGCCCGCATTGCTGCTCTTACCCGTTCCGTGCAGGCCGCACATCACCATGTCCGCATCATTGAAGCGGTTCGGTCCGTTGTACTGCCAGATGCTCTTGAAAATGTCGATGTTGTCCTTCACGCCTCCCTTGTACGTCGGGTTCGTCCAGCAGTCGCGCGTATCGTCCGTGCATCGCCAGCAGGTTCCGCCCGTCTCGGCACCCCATTCCCAGGGATTGCGGTAGCCCCATTCGCAGAGGTAGAAGATGAAGTCCGGCCGGCACTGGCTGCGGATGCCGTCGCCCATCGCCCCGTAGACCTGTCTGGCCACGGCCGTCGACGAACCCGGATTGTTGCAATAGTCATATTTCAGCAGGTCGAAGCCCCAGTCGTTGAAGCTCCTGGCATCCGTCGCCTCATGCTGGTAGCTGCCCGGCTGAGCACCGCTGCAGGTATAGCTTCCGCCGTCGCTGTACACACCAAACTTCATCCCCTTCCCGTGGATGATGTCTGCCAGGGAATTCAGTCCGTTAGGGAACTTTGCCGGTGCATACTGCAGCCGTCCGTTGGCAACACGCTCCTTCAGGGCCCACTGGTCATCCAGGCAGATGTATTCATAGCCTGCCTCCAGCAGCCCA
>JAZRVZ010000002.1:0-2904 GCA_045599425.1 Bacteroidaceae bacterium
CGAGGTGGAGATTCGCGGCAGCCTGCTCTATGTCAACGGTCAGCGCGTCATACTGAAGGGCACGAACCGCCACGACACCGATCCTGTCACAGGTCGGACGGTTAGCGTGGAGAGCATGTTGAAGGATGTCATGATGATGAAGCAGAACAACATCAATGCCATCCGTACCAGCCACTATCCCAACGATGCCCGCATGTATGCCATGTTTGACTATTATGGATTGTATGTCTGCGATGAGGCTGACCTGGAAGATCATGCCAACCAGAGCATCAGTGGCATGGAAAGCTGGATCCCGGCCTTCTGTGATCGCATTGAGCGACTTGTCACACGTGACCGCAACCACCCCTCTGTCATCATGTGGAGTCTGGGCAACGAGGCTGGTGGCGGCAGTAACTTCAAGGATTGCTATGAGACTGCCCACCGCCTTGATCCTACCCGACCCGTGCATTATGAAGGTACCCGGAACGGAAAGGATCACGGCGGACAGACCTACAGCGACTTCTACTCGAAGATGTACCCCTCCATGGATTGGATGGCACAGAATATCAATGGCCGGGACAAACCTGTCTTCCTTTGCGAATACGCCCATGCCATGGGTAATGCCATTGGCAACCTGCGCGAGTACATGGAGGCTATGGAACAGAGTGATGCCTGCATCGGCGGTTGCATCTGGGATTGGGTAGACCAGGCCATCTATGACCCTCAGGAGATGAAGCTGGGCATCCGTCGTCTGCATACTGGCTACGACTATCCCGGGCCTCATCAGGGCAACTTCTGCTCAAACGGCATTGTCACCCCTGAACGTGCATACACTGCCAAGCTGGCTGAGGTAAAGGGAGCCTACCAGTACATTAAGTTTGATATCAGGAATGGCTTTATCCACCTGACCAACGCCTACGCCTTCCGCTCACTGAAGGGGCTGAAGGCTGAGGTAAAGGTGCTGCGTAATGGAAAGGCTTCCGTCAAAAAGACTTTCACCCTACCCGACATTCAACCGGGGCAGACTTTGCCTGTCATTCCCTTGCCCAAGTCACTTCTGAAGGGAGAGATCAGTAAGTATGTTGAGGAAACGGTGATCCAGGTTCGGGTCAGGGAGAGCAAGGCGACAAGTTATTTCGAAGCCGGTCATGAGGTGGCCTGCTTCGAAAGCGTGCTTAACCCCGGATCTGCAATGCCACAACAGGTAAGCGTGGCACAGGCCAATGCAGATGCTTCCTCGCTTGGGGACCTGGGGATATCCGATCTGCGCTTTGACAACCATCGCTGGATTGAGAACGACCGCTTTGCGGATACCAAAAGCGAGGACAAGGCCGACTGCCAGATTCATTACGAAAAGCTGGCCGATGGTTCCGTGAATGCCCACATCACCATTACGCCCAGGAACGGAAACCTGCGCCGTGCCGGTGTCAGCTGTCGCATAGATACTCTATTTAATAATGTATGCTACTACGGATTAGGGCCCTGGGAGAATGCCCCTGACCGCACTGACGGTGTCCTGACGGGGCGTTACGAGAGTACCGTTGAAGGCCTGGCCGAGCACAACGTAAAGCCACAGACCACCGGTACCCGCTTCGTCCGTGAGGTGACTCTGACCGATGACCTGGGCAAGGGCATCAGGATTGAGTGTCCGGAAGGCCTCTGGTTCAGTGCCAGCCGCTACACCGATGCCGACCTGATGAACACCCAGCATCAATGGGAACTCCAAAAGCGTCCCTTCATCATCCTTCATCTTGATGCCCAGCAACGAGGCCTCGGCAACGCCTCCTGCGGTCCGGGTCCCTTGCCCCGATACACCATTCCGGCCGACCGTCCCATCAACTATACGATACGCTTTACGCCCGTTAAACCCAAATAGTTCATTGGACCATGGATGTGATTTTGAAATATCTTTGTGTCAGCATTTGTAGCACATTGAATGAGCATAGGGAGTCCTATGTGATTGAAATGAGCTGCAAAGGATGCCAGAGAGAAGCAAAATAACGCCAATGTCGTCTAATGGACTATTTGGGTTAAATAACATGCAGAAATCCCTTTCCACGATACCAGTGATCGCAGAAAGGGATTTCTTTTTTCCGTCAGTGAATTATCTTTCGTGGTGTCCCCCGCCTCTTACTTCTGATCTAAGGCGTGCTTGGGATAGTCTATGGTGTAGTGCAGGCCGCGGCTTTCCTTGCGCTCGATGGCCTGACGGGTGATGAGGTAGCCCACGTTGATCATGTTGCGCAGCTCGCAGATGTCCTTGGTGGGCTTCACGCGCTTGAAGAGGTGTTCGGTCTCCTCGTATAGCAGGTCGAGGCGCTCCCAGGCACGGTGCAGGCGAAGGTCGCTGCGGACGATGCCCACGTAGGTGGACATGATCTGGTTGACCTCCTTGGCATCCTGGGCAATCAGCACCTTCTCCTCGTTGCTCATCGTGCCCTCGTCGTTCCATTCCGGCACCTTGTCGTTGAATTCGTACCCGTCAATGACCTCCAATGAGTGGCGGGCTGCCGCGTCGGCATAGACAACGGCCTCGATGAGCGAGTTGCTGGCCAGACGGTTGCCGCCATGCAGACCGGTGCAGGAACACTCGCCCACGGCATAGAGGCGACGGATGCTGCTCTGGGCGTCCAGGTCGACCTTGATGCCTCCGCACATGTAGTGGGCACAGGGGGCAACGGGAATGTACTCTTTGGTGATGTCGATGCCGATAGAGAGGCACTTGGCGTAGATATTGGGGAAGTGGTGCTTGGTCTCCTCGGGATCCTTGTGTGTGACGTCCAGGCAGACGTGGTCGAGGCCGTGTATCTTCATCTCCTTGTCGATGGCACGTGCCACGATGTCGCGGGGGGCCAGGGACAGGCGCTCGTCGTACTTCTGCATGAATTCCTCGCCATTGGGCAGACGCAGGATGCCGCCGTAGCC
>JAZRVZ010000003.1:0-5929 GCA_045599425.1 Bacteroidaceae bacterium
GATGACACTATTGTAGTAGACGAAGTGACGCTGCTTGATTTTGTCGTAGGCCATCTGTACACGTCCGCCCAGCTCGGGCAGGATCATGACCTTGATGTACTCGTTCTCCAGGTAGACGGCGTTCCAGGCGTGGGGCGTAGGCTCGTCTGCCATGCTCTCGATGACAGGATAGGGATACACTACGCCGCTGCTACCCTGGTAGACACGCTTCTCCAGGAATATGGGGTTCTTCTCGGGCTTTCCCACCTCGTAGGTTGGGATGACCACCTGTTCTTTCCAGGCTTTGACCATTGGGTTATTTATTTTTCTTTTAAACGTCTAAACGATTATTTAGTTATTTCGTCAATTCTCTCTCCAGCTGCTCGAACGTCTTGCCCTTCGTCTCGGGGCACGCCCTGGTGAGGTAGATGAAGGCCACGGCACAGATGGCCGAGTAGATCCAGAAGCTGCCATAGCTGCCCAGTGCAGCATTCATGATGGGGAAGGAATAGGTCAGCGTGCAGCAACCCGTCCACAGCGCAAAGGTGCAGACGGCCATGGCAATGCCGCGCACCCGGTTGGGGAAGATCTCGGAGAGCAGTACCCAGGTCACGGGACCCAGCGTCATGGCATAGCAGGAGATGGCTGCCACCACGAGCACCACCATGAAAAATCCCTGTACCTCAAGGTAGTAGCAAGTTCCCAGGGTGAGGTAGATCAGCGCAAGGCCCGAGGAACCGATGAGCATCAGCCTGCGCCTGCCCCACCGCTCCACCGTGGCCAGGGCAACGATGGTGAAGATGACGTTGGCAATGCCCGTGATGACGATGTCAATGAACATGCCGTCCGTGTCGAATCCGGCACCCTGGAAGATTTCCTGAGCATAGTTGAAGATCACGTTCGTACCGCACCATTGCTGGAAGACGGCCACCACAAGACCCAGCGTCAGCACCCTGGCGTAGCGCGACGTGAACAACTGGCCGAGACCGGCACCGTTGATGCCGTCCTGCTGCGTGCCACCGCTTGCCTTCGCCTGCCTCAGCTGCAGATACACGGGTGATTCCGGAATGAAGAAGGCCATCACAAGGAAGGCGGCCGCCGGCAGCGTCTCTGCCCAGAACATCCAGCGCCATCCCCATTCGCGACCCCAGTCGTCCGTCACGCCCGTACCGATGAGCATGTTGGTGATCTGTGCGGCCAGGGTGCCCAGCACTATGGTCATCTGGTTGATGCTCACCATCCTGCCGCGCACCTCCGAGGGACTCACCTCGGCAATGTACATGGGCGACAAGGCACTGGCCACGCCGATGCCGATGCCGCCAACGAAGCGGGCTATGTTGAACAGCGTGAAGTCATTGAAGAGGCCGGTGGCCACCGCACTCACGGTGAACAGCACGGCGGCCAGCAACAGCAGGGGCTTACGGCCGAAACGGTCGGCCATGGCACCGGCCACCATTGCACCGATGAGGCAACCCACCAGCGCCGTGGTCATGGCCACGCCCTGCAGCACGGGATCACCGGCAATGCCGAAGAACGACTCGTAGAAAGGCTTTGCTCCGCCTATGACCACCCAGTCATAGCCGAACAGCAATCCACCCATGGCCGACACGCAGCAAATGAAGTAGAGGAATGATTTTGTCATGGTAGATGATATGTGTTTGGTTTGTCTTGTTCCCGGAAAGTACGTTTGACTCCCGCGTATCCATTCGTCCTGCAAAGATAGCATATTTCTGCAACATCAGCAAGCCCATGCGTACATTTATTGCAGAGGGGCGGCACAAGGCCCGCACTGATCCTCAGGAAGTATGAGGTTTCAAGGGGTGCCTACCTGTCATGATCGGTGTAGTTCAGCAGGATCCTTATGACCATCTCCTTCGGCAGATCCATCATGAATTCATGAATGGACTTCGTTGCAACGTCTGCATCCACATTCATTGCATGGAGGATGGCCTCGGTCGTTTCGTCGGAGACGTCATGCATTGCGAGCAGCTTTCTTGGACTCTACGCGGGAATCCTTCACCATCCTGCATCGCGCGTCTGTGTCATCTGTCGGACCTGGCTGTCCCTCGCTGTTCGCCTTCACCAGGAAGCTGCCAAGTCATGTACCAGCGTATCGATCTCCCTTACCTTGTCCTTCCACCATCGCTGTACAGTCGGGGCGGCCATTTCTCTACCTTACGGCTGAAGATGGATGCAGCAATGCTACCCGAGAAGTTATGCCAGGTAGAGAAGATGGCTCCTGGCACGGCTGCGAGAGGGTACATAGCGAAGTGTGTTGCGGCGAGTGAGGTGGCAAGGCCTGAGTTCTGCATGCCTACCTCGATGGATATGGCCGTACGCTTGTCATGCTTCAATCCAAGAAGTTTTCCTGCCAGGTAGCCAAGGAACAATCCCAGTACGTTGTGCAGGATCACCGCTACGCCCACCAAGAGGCTGCACGAGAGGATCTTCTCCGCGTTGTGTGAAACGATGATGCCGATAATGGCGGCAATGGCAAGGGTGGAGAACATCGGCAGCAGAGGTGTTACCTTCTCCGTGAACCTGGCGAACCTATGGTTTACGGCAAAGCCAAATACGATGGGGAACATGACAACCTGGACGATGCTCATAAACATTCCGAGTACATCCACCCCAACCTCTTTACCGGCAAGCATATACACCAGGGCAGGGGTCAGCATGGGGGCGAGAAGGGTGGAGACACCGGTCATGGCCACGCTTAGGGTAATATCCCCCTTGGCAAGAAAGCAGATGACGTTGCTGGCCGTTCCACCAGGGCAGCAGCCTACCAGGATGACGCCAAGTGCCAGTTCCGTGGGCAATGCCAGCACCTTGCACAAAGCCCAGGCCACAAGGGGCATCACGATGAACTGCGCCAGTTCGCCTATGATGATGTCCTTCGGTCGCATCAGTACGGGCTTGAAGTCGCTGGGGTTCAGCGTCAGTCCCATGCCGAACATCACCACGCCTAGCATAGGTGTGATGACCGCCGAACCTATCCAGTTAAAGGAGCCGGGTACGAACAGAGCCAAAGCCGTTACCGCCAATACAACCAGCGTGATTTTGGACGCAATGAGGGCCGATATCTTATATAACTGTATCATCTATATTGCTTTTTTGTCATTCTTGTCAGTCTTGATGAAGGTAGAATACGGCGCAATCCAGCTTCATACTTATAGTAAGTAAATTAGGCACAAAGATATGAAAAAAACAGGGAAACAAGTCATGGAATCGCGTGAATTATCGTATTTTGCATTCAATCCGCACATCACCCAATGAGAAAGCTTACCCTTCTGCTACTGGCCGTCCTCCTCTGCTCCTTTCTGACTCCCACTCATCCCCTGACGTGTCAATACCATCCTTATCAAAAAGCCCCCAAGAGTACGAGGTGGAATATGCCGCTCTTACTTCAGTATGATGCTCCTGACCACGGTCGCACCAGCTCCCACTGTACCGGTATGCTGGAGGTGAAAACCGCCAAACGTATTGGGGTGAGGCATGGTGGATGCGAGTCTTTGTACGGGAAGTTCGGGATGGTTCGTGTTACTGACTTCGGCCGTCAGCTGACTGCCATCTGCCTGAAGTTCAACCTGGCAACCTGCCTTGAAGAGGTCGCATCGCTCGGGTGTACCGAGACGGGTGATCTCGCCATTCTGATACTCAACCAGCCAAACCTCCACGGCCTTGTCGTACTCCGGAGTGCGGATGAAGCGGAGGCCGTAGCCGGTGAGAGTGCGGGTATCGAACTTGATGCAGATGTCCAGGTACTGGCCCGTGGCCGACCCGAATCCCTGTCCGGCACTCTTGCAGGGGTCGAGCGTGACGACGCAGCTCTGCCTGTCCACCTGTGCCCGTTCGTTGCGGGGCGTGAACATCATCCGGGCGCCCCGTTGCAACTGCACCATCCCCCATTGGCCCTCCGCTCCATCCTGCCCCTCGGCATAACCCCATACGCTCCGGCTGTTGTCCGGTTGCCAGGAATAGTCGCGTGTGTCGGAGGGCTTGTAGCAGTCGATGGTCCATGTGCCGGGGATGATCTCGGGCTGGTTGGCTATCCCCACGGCAGGCAGGGCGATGGGAAGGGGGTCGGTTGGCGTGGGCAGGTCGAGCGGCTGACTGTTGAGCGTACAATCCTTCATCAGACAGAGGTGGCGCGGATCGGGGCGCTTAGTCCATTCGATGTGCAGGTTGGGATCGTCGCTCGTCCAACGGCAACGTTCCAGGGAGATGGGACCGCTCACCTTCGTCAGGTACTGCGTACCCCTGACCTTGCTGTGGATGTCGCAGTCGATGAACCTTGCCCCCTGTGTCGAAGTCGTATAAAAGGGTTTGCTGGAGAAGAAGGTAAAGCGGCAATGGCGGTAGGTGCCCGTTCCGCAAAGTGCATCGTCTGTACACTCAAAATAGCAGTCCTGGAACTCTACCGTTCGTCCGCCCACGAAGGGACAGAGGTTGAGGCGGGAGATGAAGCGACAGTTGTCCAGCCGATAGCGATCGCCCTCGCAGATGACCAGCTGCGCCTGCACGATGGCCTCTTTGCGCTTGGGTCGGTTGAGGCTTGGATCGCGTGGATAGACAAGGTCCACGTTGCAATAGTTGCCGAAGGTGATGTTGCGTGCCTCCACCTCGCTGCCCGTGATGTGCAGCATGGTGAAGTTGCCCTCGGCTCCCTGGGTGTGACCGCGGTTCACGGCCAGCACCACGTCACCGGCATTTGCGCTCATGCCGATCATCCTGACCCGGTTGAGGCTTACCTCCATGGCGAAGGGCGTGTTGCCGGACTTGGGTCGGCGAATCTCGACATCGTCGGGATCATCCATCCAGTAGACGGACGGTTCGATGTAGATCTCCGACCATAGCGTGTCCTGTCTCTGGCCTTCAGCAAACTGCAGCGCCTCCCTGACGGTCGCGAAGACGTACTTCTTCGGGGTGCTCTTCCTCTCGGGATTGACGTAGAGGCAACGGGATGAGGTCACGTGCCGCTCTCCCTGAAAGGTGAACGGCACCTGGGCCAGCATGGATAGTGGCGCAAGCAGGCAGAGGAGCAGGAGGCTGAGGGCGCTCCGAAGTAAACAATTGGTATGGTCAAGCATGGGTTGATATTGTCTATGGTCGGTCATGTTTTCTCTTTATCTTACAGTCCTGTAAAGTAGCTCTTCAGCGTCTCCACATACTCCTGCATGGCTGCCCGCCCGATGTCCGTCATGCGGCAGACGGTTCGGGGTTTTACACCCGAACTGTCTGTCTCCTTGGAGATGTAGCCTGCCGTGGAGAGTTTCTCAATCTGCACGCTGAGGTTGCCTGCCGTCGATTCCGTCTTCTCTTTCAGATAGACGAAGTCGGCCTCCTCCACGCTTAGCAGTATGGACATGATGGCCAAGCGGAGCTGACTGTGAAGCAATGGATCCAGTTCTTGCATGTTGTGTTACTTTGCGTTAGCTTTCTTGGCCTTATAATTGAGTATGTGACCAGGAATGATGAGATTGAAAATCATTGCTATAGCCATAAGAAGTGCCCAATGAAGTGTAATATGAACACCCTTACAACAGATATCATGCAAGAATGCGCATCCGAATGTTGCTCCCATTGCACCGCAACATCTTACCCAGTTTTCTTTTAAGATAGTGCCGGTGCAGTAGGTACCAATGCCTGGCATAAGCAGTCCTAACAGAAACATACCCGTCCAACCTTGTGGCTCGTTCCAATACAGGAAGCAGCGGATGGCGTAAAAGACAAACACCCAACTCAAGCAAAGCCATACCTGGCTGATGCTCTTACTGGCATAGGTGCTTGGTGTGTTGTTCTTCTTTTTCATACTGCGAGCCACGATGCCTGCGGTGATGAATCCCACGACGGGTATAGCCATGTAAAGCCATCCCCATTTGCCGTCCTGACGGATGTATGTCATGGCATAGACCACAAGTGACAAAAAAGTACACAAATAACCCCATAC
>JAZRVZ010000004.1:0-5912 GCA_045599425.1 Bacteroidaceae bacterium
TGCCGTGGTTCCCGTGCAGGTCATTACGGCCCAGGACCTGCAGCGCATGCACGTCACCAGTCTGGAGGATGCCCTGCGACAGCTGACTCCCAGCGTGACGACCATGACGAACGGCATGGGTACCACGATGATGATGAACGGCCTGAGCGAGGACTACATCCTCATTTTGGAGAACGGCAAGCGCCTGACCGGCGACGACCGCTACACGCGCATCAACATGGCCAACGTGAAGCGCATCGAGGTACTGTCGGGTGCCAGTGCCGCCCTGTATGGCAGCGAGGCCATCGGCGGTGTGATCAATGTCATCACGGAGAGCTCGAACATGTACTCCAGGGGCGAGAGCCGGGAGCATGTCAGTGTGGGCAATCAGACGACGCTGAGCAGCCATGGCCGCCTGACGGAATCCCTCTCGGCCGACATCACCAAGGGACGTTTCAGCAGCAGTACCAGTTACCAGCGCAAGCAGGCCGAAGGCTGGCAGGTCAGCCGGCAGGAGGAGGTGATGGGTGTGCTGAAGCCCACAGGCCGACTGATGAGTCAGGGGTTCCACAGCGACCAGCTGAACCAGCGCCTGGCCTGGAACTCCGGCAACGGGCTGTCCGCCTATGTGCGTGGCAGCTACTACCGCTATCACACCGACCGTCCCCAGGCAGCCACCTGTTTCAAGGGCAAGACCGTGACCGACAAGCAGACCGGCCAGACCGACACCACCTTTACCGAGACCCCAGCCTACAGCTATGACCTGCAGCGTGAGGACTACCTCTACGGAGCAGGTGCGACCTGGAAGGTGAACGGTCAGGTCTACCTGGAGGCCGACTTCTATAGTGACAATCTCACAAGTGAACGCGACAGTTTCGATACCTTCCGTCCCGGGGGTACGCAGCTGACCAAGCGCACGCATTACTATAACGGAACGCTGAAGGGTATCTTCCGGCTGGGCAACCGGAACAAGCTCTCGGCCGGAGCGGAGTACGTCATGGAGACATACAAGAGCTACAACTTCCGTTTTCAGAACATGTTCTCTCTTTCTATCTTTGCGCAGGACGAGGTACGACTCTGTAGGGATTTACAGGGCGTACTTGGTCTGCGCTATATCTACAATGAGAATTTCGGCAGCTATGCCACCCCCAATATCGCGCTGATGTACAGCCCTGGACCCATCCGCCTGAGGGCCAGCTACAGCACGGGCTACCGTACGCCCACCCTGCTGCAGATGTACTATGAGAACGACGAGACGAAGAACATCACCATCGGCAATACCGACCTGCAACCCGAGAAGAGCAACTACTACACCATAGGTGCCAGCTACAACAACCGCTGGCTGAGTGTGGAGGCGAGTGCCTTCCTGAATGAGGTGCACGACATGATCTCCTACCGTGTCCTGACGGATGCCGAGGTCAGTCAGCGCGGACTGGATGCGAAATACCCCACAGCCACCAAGTACCAGCAGCGGGACAACATAGACAAGGCGAAGGTAAAGGGGCTCCAGTTCAGTGCGACCCTCTATCTGCCCCATAACCTGCGACTGGGCGGAGCCTATACCTACGCGGACACCAAGGCCGAGACGGTGACCCTGAACCAGAAGACCCAGCAGTACGAGACCACCACGGAACCCACGGACCGCAGCCTTAGGCATACGGGTCGGGTCTTTGCCGGCTGGAGCCGCACCTGGGGAAGCTACACGCTGAACCTGGACCTGAACGGTCACCTGCAGAGCCGCCGCTGGAGCACCAGCTATGGCTGGGCACCCCGTTGCAGTCAGTTCGACCTGCACACCACCCATACCTGGAGCCTTCGTCAGGTGGACCTCATCCCCGGCCTGGGTATCGAGAACCTGCTGGACAAGCGCGACACGCGACCCTGGTGCAGCAACTTTTCAACCCTGCATCCCGGTCGTTGCGTGTATGCCAGCTTCCAGGTGAGGTTCAAGAACTAGAAAAAAACTAAAAGTATATCCGTCTAACCGTAAATCCTCCAACCGCTCTCATGCGTCGCATCCTACCCATACTTTTCACTCTTCACTTTTCACTCTTCACCTTCGGCCAGGACAAGGTGCTGGACGAGGTGGTCGTCACGGCAACGGGTACGCAGCACTCGCTGAAGGACGTGCCGGTGCAGACGGAGGTGATCAGCCGTAAGATGCTGGACAGCTATGGGGGCAAGTCCATCGAGGAGATCCTGGGCGGACTGACGGCCTCGTTCGCCTTTGCCGAAGGCGACATGGGCAGTCAGATGCAGCTGAACGGTCTGGGCAATAACTACATCCTGATCCTGATAGACGGAAAGCGCATACATGGTGATGTGGGCGGCGAGAACGACCTGGGTCTTATCGATCCCCATAATATTGAACGCATTGAGATCGTGAAGGGTGCCCAATCGGCCTTGTATGGCAGCGATGCCATGGGCGGCGTGATCAACATCATCACGAAGAAGCGCGACAAGGACGGGCTCCTTCTGGAGAACACTACACGATACGGGTCGTTCAACGATGTCCGTCAGCACAATGGCATAGGTTTCTCCCTGGGCAAGCTGTCCAGCTACACCAACTTCCAGCTGCAGCACACGGACGGCTGGCAGAACACGGGTGACGAATATACCGAAGGCAAGCTGGTGCACGACTCGCGCAACAAGACGGTCAACGAATACACCAACTGGCAGGTGGCCGAACACCTGGACCTGGCCCTGACGAAGGACATAGACCTCTACGCCGATGGCACCTACTACATCAAGGGCATCCACCGTCCGCAGAACGGTCGCTATCCCAGCTGCGACGTCTACACCTACGACCTGCGCTACCGCAATGCCTCTGCCTCGGTGGGCGGCAAGTGGAGGGTGAACCGCAGGGATGCCGTGACGCTGGACCTGGACTGGAACAAGCATGCCTACTACTACGACTATACAGCCCGCACCTACGAGTACATGAAACTGGAGGGTGAGGAGTATGGCGACCAGGAAGGCGAATGGTTCTCGGTACCTTTCTATCCCGGTCAGAGCAAGCTGCAGAGCGACCAGCAGCGGCTGATGGCACAGTTGAAGGGTGTCTTCTACCTGCCCTGGGAGAATACGCTGAACGTAGGTGCGGAGTATCGCTACGATTACCTGAATGCCCCGCAGCGCACGGAGCACGGTTGGGCAGACGACTGGACCTCGGCCCTGTACTTCCAGGACGAATACAATCCACTGAAGTGGCTGAACCTCACGGCGGGAGCCCGACTGGTAGGCAACGGCAGCTTCGGCCTGCGCTTCACGCCGAAGGTGAGCGGCATGGTGTCGCTGGGCGACTTCCGTCTGCGTCTGGGTTGGAGCCAGGGCTTCAAGACACCTACGGTGAAGGAACTGCATTACCGCTACCTGCACGTGATGGGCAGCAGCACCTTCTTCAACATCGGCAACCTGGACCTGAATCCCCAGACCAACAACTACTACAGCGCCAACATAGAGTATCGCGGCAGTCATCTTTCGGGTTCTGTAACCGCCTACCTGAACCGGTTGGACAACATGGTAGCCCTGGTCAATGTGCCTGTTGGGGAGATACCGGCCGGCATCACCACGGCCTACCTGGGCGACGGCAGCGGCAATGTCCAGGCACGCATGTACAAGAATATGGAGGATGCACGTACACGTGGCGTTGACTTCAGCCTGTCCTACAAACTCCATAAGGACCTTTCCCTTTCGGGAAGCTACAGCCTGTTGGACACCAAGGCGCATCTTTATGACAATGGACATGACAGGTTGCATGAAGTCACCATCGACGGAACGGCCCGTCACAAGTGGAGTGCCTCGGTCGTCTACGGGCATGCGTTCTCAAAGAAGTACAAGTTGGGCGCCAACCTCTCCACCCGTGGCAGCAGTATGCGCTACTACCAGAACAACGGCAACGGCAATCCGTTCCAGATCTGGCGACTGAACACCACCCACGACTTCACGGGCAAATCGAAGTCGCTGAGCTACCGCCTGGAGGCCGGCGTGGACAACATCCTGAACTACGTGGACCGCACCCCGCACCCCATGCACCTGGGCTCCACCACAGCGGGCACCACCGTCTATGCCGCATTCAGCATCAAGTTCAATCAAGGAAAGAAGCTAAAAAACAATACTAATTTAAAAAAACAAAGTAGTGATGAAGAAGATTAAATCTTTCATGCTGGCTGTCATGGCAATGGCCATGGTTGCCCCTGTACTCACCGCTTGTAGCGATGATGACGAGTCAAAGAACAACATCGTCTCTGAGTATCAGTTAAATGACGAGATGGTGGCAGCCCAGAAGGCAAAGTCCAAGAAGGACGAAGCCGTGCTGCTGGTAGCCTTCGGCTCAACCTGGAACAACGCTTTCAAGGCCTTCGATGCCACCAAGGCTGCCTACGAGAAGGCATTCCCCAATGCCGACGTCTATGTATGCTTCTCTTCCGACATCTGCATCAATCGTGCCAGCGTAGGTGAGAACGAGGACGAGAACGGCAACATCGTAAAGCGCGACTACTACGAGCCCCGCTACCTGCTGCACGCCATCGGTGCCGCCAAGTACAGCAAGATCTACGTTCAGTCCCTGCAGGTTATCCCCGGTGAGGAGTTTGCCAACGTAGTGGCTTGCGTGAAGAAGTTCATGAACAACGGCTACATCGCCAGCGCCCACCTGGACGACGAGTACCTGGCACAGCTGGAGGAGAACGAGGCCATCTACCTGGGCATGCCCCTGCTGAACGACCCCGAAACTGACGTTCCCGAGGTTGCCAGGCAGCTGAATGCCCTCTACAAGGACGAGGCCGCCAAGGGTGCAGTACTCTTCATGGGCCACGGCAACCCCGACACCTACGACACCTTCAAGGCCAACGTCCGCTACACCCAGCTGGAGGAGGCCCTGCAGGCCATCAACAAGAACTACTTCGTAGGTACCGTTGACATGCCCGACAACTACAAGGATCAGGTAATGGAGCGTATGCAGCAGAGCGGCATCAAGGCCGGCAATATCTACCTGCACGCCCTGATGTCCATCGCCGGTGATCACGCCCACAACGACATGGCCGGCCAGGGTGAGGAGTATCAGCCCGAGGAGGACGAGTGGAACGACAACGAGGAGGTCAGCTGGTTTGAGTACTTCAAGCACAACGGCTACACCTCGAACGTGACCCTGGGCAGCAACAAGGAGCCTCTTGGCCTGCTGGAGCTTCCCGGCGTACTGAACGTATGGGTTGAGCACACCAAGAACGCTGAGTTCCTGGAGGATGCCTACCACTCAATGTACCCCGAAGAGTAAGAATTCACGGCGGGAATCCTGGTTCCTGCATCAAAGACAGACTCCATGAGTAAGATAATCGTTGCCGGGATCGGTCCCGGCAGCGGCGACGACATTACACCGGCCGTTCTGGAAGCAGTTCGGCGGTGTGATGTCATTGTCGGTTATAAATACTACTTCCGTTTCATCGAACCCTACCTCACTCCCGGCACCCAGTGCATCGACACGGGAATGCGCAAGGAGAGGGAACGTGCGGAGCAGGCCTTCCTGCTGGCTGGGCAGGGTCATGACGTGTGCGTCATCAGCAGTGGCGACGCGGGTATCTACGGCATGGCACCGCTCATCTATGAAATGATGGCCGCCTCACCGGGATCTGCAGACGGCATCTGCGTTGAGGTGCTGCCCGGCATCTCCGCCTTTCAGAAGACGGCTTCCATCCTCGGTGCCCCCATCGGTCACGACCTCTGCCTCATTTCCCTGAGCGACCTCATGACGCCCTGGGCCCTGATTGAGAAGCGCATCCGTGCGGCCGCCATGGCCGACTTCGTGACTTGCATCTACAATCCCAGGAGTCACGGACGCTACTGGCAGCTGCATCGTCTGCGCGAGATCTTCCTGGAGGAGCGACCTGCCACGAACGTGGTAGGCTATGTCCGTCAGGCTGGCCGTCCCGAGCAGC
>JAZRVZ010000005.1:0-7582 GCA_045599425.1 Bacteroidaceae bacterium
CAGTCTGCCGTTCCCCGCTTCACAGGCTGCCGCTCACCGCTTCACAGGCTGCACCAGCAGGTAGATGAGATTAAGCAACCTTGGTTGCTTAATCAATTGACCAAGGTCGCTTAATCAATTGACCTTGGTTACTTAATCAAGCAACCCGGGTCAATTAACCAGCACAACCGCATCCTGTCACCTGCCCTCCCTCATCCTGCATCCACAGTTTCCGGATGCCGGTTCCTGGTGACCGTATTTATGGTATGTAACATGTTGGAAACCAGATGTAACATGCAGATTATCCCTTGTTACATTCTGCCAGGCCCCATGTTACATTTGCCTTCCGTGGCAAACCGGGGTGCAGATGGACGTCGCCGGGTGAAACATCCCAGCCCCTCGGTGAAGCACCACATCCTTCACCACATTCTGTTGATTTCCAGCAAAGTAACTGGCATGGTGAAACATTGAAGGATAGTTTCGTAATTAACTGTGTATAGAACCGAAAACAAGCTTTCTCATTGCCCTCGCTGCTCCATCGGTTCGGAAATACTCAAATTAAAACGTTGTTTTATTTGCTTTTCCGCTCGCTTATTCGTAACATTTGCAAATGTCAATGCTTACCCGGTGAACAATCCAAAGAAATACAATCAGGCGGAAGAAGAGATTCTAATGGTGAATGAAAACTTAGGCTTGGAAACTACTACTATTTCGACGCTTCGAGTGAATCAGTATAGCGAAAGTGCCATAGATGCTACTGCGGACGATATGGATGTCCCGTCGCTTCAGTATTCTTTGGAAGAATTGAATGACAGAATCACAATGGGAATCGAGCAATACCAGAGAGGTGTGTTCTATTCGCAGGAAGATGCTCATACCCTTTTTGACCAATGGAAGAAAAGGACGCTTGCGTAGCGAAGCGGAGCAAGAACCAACCGTTGGGTCATGCCCATAAAAGCAAAAGAGCCAAGCATCAGCTTGACTCTTTGCGCTTCAGGATGGGCTTGAACCAACGACCCCATGATTAACAGTCATGTGCTCTAACCAACTGAGCTACTGAAGCAGGTGCAATTGGAGTTGACTCTTTGGCGCTTCAGGATGGGCTTGAACCAACGACCCCATGATTAACAGTCATGTGCTCTAACCAACTGAGCTACTGAAGCAGTCTTTTTGGTGACCTCCGTCACTCATTTTTGAGTTTTTTTCTCAATTGCGATGCAAAAGTAGAGGTTTTTTCGGAAATATGCAATATCTTTGCAAAAAAAATAAAGAAAAAAATGAAAATAATAGGAATTGGCAACGCTTTAGTGGATGTTTTGGTGCGTTTAAAGGATGATTCGGTGCTAAAAGGACTGGACCTGGAACGTGGGGGCATGTCGCTGATCGGCGATGTAAAACACTCACTGGTCACCGAGCTGCTGGCCACCCTCCAGCCCTCCATGTCCACCGGTGGCTCGGCCGGTAATTCCATGCTGGCCCTGGCCAACCTGGGTGAGGAGCCGGGATTCATCGGAAGAATCGGACGGGATGCCATGGGTCGTTATTTCGAGGAGAATTGCCGGAAGGTGGGCATCAGGGCCACACTGATCCATGGCGAGGAGGCCACGGGTGTGGCAAACACATTCATCTCGAAGGACCGGGAGCGTACCTTTGCCACATACCTGGGTGCGGCTGCGGGAATGAGGCCCGAGGACGTGAGGAAGGAGTGGTTTGAGGGCTATGATCTGCTGCATCTGGAGGGTTACCTGGTACAGGACCATGAACTGATTGAGCGCATTGCCATGACGGCCAGGGAGGCGGGCCTGCAGATCAGCCTTGACCTGGCCAGTTATAATGTGGTACGCGAGAACCTGGGATTCATGCGCCGGCTGGTCAGGGATTACGTGGACATTGTCTTTGCCAACGAAGAGGAGAGCCATGCCTTTACCGGCCTGAAGGCCAGGGATGCCCTGCAGGAGATTGGCGAGATGACCCGGGTGGCCGTGGTCAAGCTGGGCGGCAAGGGTAGCTGTGCCATGGGCGGGGGGCAGACCGCTGAGGTGGGTGCCGACAAGGTAAACGTGGTGGATACGACTGCCGCAGGCGACTTCTTTGCGGGAGGTTTCCTGTATGCCTACAGCCATGGTGCCTCGCTGGAGGCTTGCCTGAAGTGCGGCACACTGCTGGCAGGCGAGGTCATTCAGGTCATAGGAACCATGCTGGACGGGAAGACCTGGGAGGAGATCAGGGAGAAGGTTCAGCGCATCATTCAGAAAGCATAATTGCCACAACGCATAAATTCATCATTTACAATGTTATTGATCAGGAGACTCTTACTATTGATGGCCCTCGGGTGCTGTCTGGGCATCTCGGCCCAGAAGAGCGAGAACCACAAGAGTGCCATTACGCGCAACCTGGAGACTTTCACGGAGATATACCGCATACTGGACACGTACTATGTGGACAGTCTGAGTGCGGACACGGTGATGGAATGGGGCATCCATGCCATGCTGAACCGCGTTGACCCCTATACGGCCTACTATCCGCAGGACGATGACGAACTGATGGAAATGGCACAGGGAAAGTATGCGGGTATCGGTGCGGTGATACGCTACAGCAAGGAACTGAAGCGGGCCGTCATCAGTGAGCCGTACGAGGGTACGCCCAGCATGAAGGCGGGACTGTTGCCCGGTGACATCATCATGAGCATCGACAATCAGGATACCGAGGGACTGCCGACGGATAAGGTGAGCAACCAGCTTCGTGGCGAGGCCGGTACAACGCTGCTGCTGAAGGTGCAGCGGCCGGGCGAGAAGAAACCCCGCACGTTCACCATCACACGAGAGACAATCTCCATCCCCCATCTGCCCTACTATGGCATGCTGGACGGACGGACGGGATTGATCATGCTGACAGGATTCACGGACGGGGATGCCCTGCAGATGCGGGCGGCCCTGATGGATCTGAAGCAGCAGGGGGCAGAGCGCCTGATCCTGGACCTGAGGGAGAATCCGGGAGGCTCACTGGATGAGTCGGTGGACATTGCCAACCTGTTCCTGCCCAAGGGCAAGAAGATCGTGTACACGAAGGGCAAGATGAGCAGCATCAACCGGGAGTACTACACGCGCATGGAACCCGTGGATACGGTGATGCCCCTGGCCGTGCTGGTGGACGGCGGAAGTGCCTCTGCAGCAGAGATACTGAGCGGTTCGCTGCAAGATCTGGACCGCGCCGTAATCATCGGTGCAAGAACCTACGGAAAGGGCTTGGTGCAGAACATCAGGGAGTTGCCATACGGCGGCAACATGAAGTTGACCACGGGCCGGTACTATATTCCCAGCGGGAGGTGCATCCAGGCCTACGACTACCGTAACCTGAACGAGGACGGTTCGGCACGCACGCTGCCGGACAGCCTGACCAACCTGTTCCACACACAGGGAGGACGTGAGGTGCGCGATGGCGGTGGTATCAATCCGGACATCCTTGTCACGCCGGACACGCTGCCCACCATGGTATATGACCTGGCACCCAGCGACGTCCTGTTTGACTTCTGTACGAAGTATGTCAGCGAGCATCCCACCTTCGCCCAGCCCGGCGAGGCAAGCCTGACGGACGAGGAGTATGAGTCGTTCGTGGCCTACGTGAAGGACAAGGACTTCCAGTACAACCGTCGCAGCGATGATGTGATGAACCTGCTGAAGGAGGTGGCAGAGCGCGAGGGGTACATGGAGATGGTGCAACAGGAATATGATGCCCTGAAGGCCAAACTGACCACCGACGTGGAATCTGACATGCGACGTCTGCGCAAGCGTATCGAACCCTACCTGCTGGACGAACTTGTCACTCGTTACTATCACCGTCGCGGTGCCTGTCGCCAGCAGCTGGTGGGTGACAAGTGCGTGGAGAAGGCCCTGGAGATCCTAAGCAACGAGAAGGCATACAATGAGATACTGAGACCCAAGAAACCCTAAAGATCCTTATGGCCTTAGAGACCTAAAGGCTCTAAGGATCCTATAAACCCTAAAAAAAACATAACCAATGAGACATAACGCAAGAAAGACGAACAATGCCGTGATGTACGGTGTGATGGGCATGGCCGTGGTGGTGCTGCTGGTGGTACTGATGTTCCTGGGCTGGATGGGAAATCCCAAGGCCGAGGGTGAGTCCGACAGCGAGGAAAATACCGGAATCATGGCACCCGAAGGTCAGAAATAGGCCAGGATTTGCCTTTTTACACCTTAATATAATAAAAAAAGGCCGTAGTATTTGGTGCGAAAGCAGTTTTTCACTATCTTTGCACCAAGATGAAGTGAGGAGCCCGCAAGAGTTCCTCACTTTGTTATATTCAATATAGGACTGAATATATATGATAGACAAGAAGAATCTGGAGAGAATTGTAGACGAGTGGCTGGCCCAGACCGACTATTTCCTGGTGGACCTCACAGTCAGTGCTGATGACAGCATCGTGGTAGTGATTGACCATGCCGAAGGCGTGTGGATTGAGGACTGTGCCGAACTGAGCCGCTTCATCGAGGATCACCTGAGCCGCGAGGAGGAGGACTATGAACTGGAGGTGGGCAGCGCCGGACTGGGACAACCCTTCCGCGTACACCGCCAGTATGAGATCCATGTGGGCAAGAGCGTGGAGACGCAGCTGAAGGACGGCAGGAAGTTCCAGGGCATCCTGACTGCCGTGGACGAGGAGGGATTCAAACTGCTGACCACCCAGAAGATCAAGCCTGAGGGAGCCAAGCGCCCCAAGAACGTGGAGGTGGAAATGGAACTGAAGTTCGACGAGGTGGCCTACACCAAGTATCTCATCAAGATGAAGTAAATAACAAAAACATATACAAATGGCAACTAAGAAAACCGAGACAAGCGTGAGTCTGATTGACTCATTCAAGGAGTTCAAGGAAGACAAGAACATCGACCGCGCCACGCTGGTGGGTGTGCTGGAAGAGTGCTTCCGCAGCGTCATTGCCCGTACCTACGGCACCGACGAGAACTATGACGTGATTGTCAACCCCGACAAGGGTGACTTTGAGATCTACCGCAACCGCACCGTCGTGCCCGACGGCGAGGTGAAGGATTCCAACCGGGAGATCGCCCTGAGCGAGGCTCAGAAGATCGAGGAGGACTATGAGCTGGGCGAGGATGTAACCGAGCAGGTGAACTTCAGCGACTTTGGTCGCCGTGCCATCCTGACCCTGCGCCAGACCCTGGCCAGCCGCATCCTGGAACTGGAGCACGACACCCTGTACAATCAGTACAAGGACCGCGTAGGCGAAATCGTCAGCGCCGAGGTTTACCAGACATGGAAGCGCGAGACCCTGCTGGTGGACGATGAGGGCAACGAGCTGCTGCTGCCCCGCACGGAGCAGATTCCCGGCGACTTCTTCCGCAAGGGCGAGAATGCACGTGCCATCGTGAGCGCCGTGGACAATACCACCGGTAATCCCAAGATCATCCTGAGCCGTACGAGCCCCGTCTTCATGCAGCGTCTGCTGGAGAACGAGGTACCCGAGATCAACGACGGTCTGATCACCGTACGCAAGATTGCCCGCATCCCCGGCGAACGCGCCAAGATTGCCGTGGAGAGCTATGATGAGCGCATTGACCCCGTAGGAGCCTGCGTGGGTGTGAAGGGCAGCCGTGTACATGGCATCGTGCGTGAGCTGCGCGGCGAGAACATCGACGTGGTGAACTACACGCCCAATATCAAGCTGTTCATCACCCGCGCCCTGAGTCCTGCACGCGTCAACAGCGTGGAGCTGAACGAAGAGGAGCACAAGGCAAACGTATACCTGGATCCCGACCAGGTAAGCCTGGCCATCGGTAAGGGTGGTCTGAACATCAAGCTGGCCAGCATGCTGACCGAGTACACCATCGACGTATTCCGTGAGGTCCAGGAGGAGGATGACACCGACGACGTAAGCCTGGACGAGTTCACCGACGCTATCGAGCCCTGGATCATCGACGAGCTGAAGAAGCTGGGCATGGAGACCGCACGCGACGTGCTGGGCGCTCCCCGCGACTTCCTCATCCAGAAGGCTGACCTCGAGGAGGAGACCGTGGACGAGGTTCTGCGCATCCTGGAAGAGGAGTTTGAGCAGTAGGCCCAATGGGGGGGGGACAGCCCCCCTCCTGAGCCATCGGTTCACCGGATCATCCGAGTTAACGAGTCAACAAGTCAAATCGTCAAATTGTCAATTTAGTAAATGAGTATAAGATTAATCAAGGTAACCAAAGAGTGCAACGTGGGTTTGCAGACCGCGGTAGAGTTTCTCCAGAAGAAAGGCTACAAGGACGTGGAGGCTAACCCCAACACGAAGATTACCGAAGAACAATACGATGTATTGCTCCAGGAATTCAAGAAAGACCAGGGCCTGCGCAAGGAGGTGGACCAGCTGAAGCAGCAGCATGCCCAGAAGAAGGAGAACCGCGAGCCCAAGCGTACCGAGATCAAGGTGGAGCCCCCCACCATCAACCAGCCCAAGATCCTGGGTAAGATTGACCTCAGCACCGGCCGTCCCGCATCCGCTCCCAAGCCCGCTGCCCCAGAGCAGCGAAAGGCAGAGACTCCCAAGCCTATAGAACAGCCCAAGCCCGAGGTGAAGGCAGAGGCTCCCAAGGTGGTGGACACTCCCAAGCCCGCCGCACAGCCCAAGCCCGAGGTGAAGGTGGAGGCTACCAGGACGGAGGCTCCCAAGGCAGAAGTGAAGGCAGAGACAAAGGCTCCAGAGGCGGCAGCACAACCCGCCAAGCCTGCCAAGCCCGCCAAGCCTGCCATTGGCCAGGAAGTGGATGGTGTGTTCCGCCTGAACCGTGAGGAGCAGCCCGTACAGCAGTTCAAGGTGATGGGCAAGGTAGACCTCTCTGCCCTGAACCAGAGTACGCGTCCCAAGAAGAAGAGCAAGGAGGAGAAGCGCCGTGAGCGCGAGGACCGTGCCCAGCAGAACGGACAGCAGGGCGGCGAGCGCAAGAAGCGCGTACGCATCGGCAAGGAGCGCGTGGACGTGAATGCCGTTGGCAAGCAGGTGCAGCAGCAGGCTGCACAGAACGGCGGCAAGAAGAAGAACGGCAATGGTGGCCAGAACGGCCAGCAGAACCAGGGCGGCGGCCAGCAGAACCAGGGCAAGAACCGCAAACAGAAGAACCAGCCCCGCCAGCAGGTGGTACAGCCTGAGGTAAGCGAGGAGGACGTAGCCAAGCAGGTACGCGAGACCCTGGCACGCCTGACCAGCAAGGGCAGCAAGATGGGCAAGGGTGCCAAGTACCGTCGCGAGAAGCGCGAGGCCATCCGCCAGGGCATGGAGGAGGCCATGGAGAACGAGGCAATGGAGAGCCGTATCCTGAAGCTCACGGAGTTCGTTACTGCCAACGAGTTGGCCACGATGATGAACATTCCCGTGACACAGGTCATCGGTACCTGCATGAGCATCGGTATCATGGTCAGCATCAACCAGCGTATGGACGCTGAGACCATCAACCTGGTGGCCGAGGAGTTCGGATTCAAGACCGAATATGTAAGTGCCGAGGTGAGCGAGGCCGTCCAGGAGGTGGAGGATGACGAGGAGGATCTGCTGCCACGTGCTCCCATCGTGACCGTCATGGGTCACGTAGA
>JAZRVZ010000006.1:0-9666 GCA_045599425.1 Bacteroidaceae bacterium
CGAGCACACCCGACTCTTCCTCTATGACTTTCCGCTGGATCATCCCGATTTCCATTGTCCCGACACGCCCGAGACCAGCACCGTCCTGTGGAATCCTGCCGTCAATGCCACCCATGCCACTTTCCCCGCCCCGTCCCTTCCCGGCCGCTACCAGGTCTTGCTGCAAGGGTGGGACAGTGAGGGCGCGCCCTACCGTTCCACAATGTGGATAGAAGTGGAATGAGGGATATCCCGGCATACATGCAAAAAAAGGAGCAACCACCTGAGGGCTGCTCCTTTTTGCAATGTTATATCGGAAGTGTTTGATTGCTTTCCTGTGTGGGGCGCTTAGAAACGGCCACCGCCGCCACCGAAGCCACCGCCACCACCGAAGCCGCCACCGGGCATTCCGCCACCGAAGCCTCCGGCAGGCATGCCGCCGCCGAATCCGCCACGGCCACCGTTCATGCCGCGACCCATGCCGCGCATCATGTTGCGTGCCTCGCGGTCACCCAGCAGGTTGAGACGGTAGATGAAGTGTACCATGAAGTAGCTGTTGATGTTGTTGGTGAAGTTATCGCTGCGCTGGATCTCAGAGATCATGCGGCTGACGTTGCTGCGCTGGTGCAGGATGTCGTTCCACTCCACGCTGATGGTAGCTGCGTTACCCTGCAGGAAACTCTTCTGGAGGGTCATGTTCAGCAGGGCCTCGTTGGTGTTCATGGCCTTGTCGCTGTAGCCGCGACGGCTCTGCTCGGTGAAGTTGGCCATCCAGGCAATCTGCCAGGGCATGCGGATGGTGAAGTTGCCACCGTAGTTGATCATCCATGAGTTGATGGCACCGTTCAGTGAGTTCTCGGCCAGGGTGTGGCTGTAGTTGAAGCCGCCATTGACGGTGAAGTCCACTGACCAGCGGTCATCGTAGAAGGTGTAGCGGTAGTTCAGTCGCATGTTGTCATTCACACCGGTGGTGCGGCTGGCCTGGGTAACCTTGGCATGAGGATCGGCGAAGAGTCTGTCCATGTTCATGCGACCGTTCTCCATGTAGCTCATGATCACGTCGTGACCCAGCAGCGAGTTGTTGGTGTAACCCAGACGGTAGTTGTAGTTCACGCTGATGTTGTTGGAGAAGTTCCACAGCTTGCTGTAGCCCAGTGAGGTGCTGAAGTAGCCACCGGCGCTGGCACCCCAGTTGCCATCGATGTTCTCGGGACGGGTGTAGCGGGCACCGGTCGTGGGATCATATACGGAGGCTGAGGAAATGCTGTTGCGAGTGTTGTTGTAGCTGCCGCGGAAGGTCCAGCTCATCTGGCGCTCCTGTTTGTTGCCATTGTAGTCCAGGCTGACGTTGTTGGCCCAGCTGCTGCGCAGACCTGCGTTACCCATGCTTACGGCGAGGGGGTTGCTGTCGTCGCTTACCTCCATCAGCTGGGTCATGCTGGGCTGGCTCATGCGGGCATTGTAGCTCATGCGCAACTGGCTGACGTTGTTGATCTTCCAGCGGGCATCGATACGGGGCGACCAGTTGTAGGTGGTGCGGCTGACGGTGGTATCCAGCTGGTTCTTGGCATAGTCCATGTGGGTGTTCTGGGGCTGGAAGGTCAGACCGGCACTCATGCGCAGCTCCTGCTCGTTCTCGAAGATGTTGGTGTAGCGCAGCAGCAGGTTGGCATTGTGGTTGTTCTCCTTGTAGGTGGCGTACTGGCTGTTGTAGGTGTCCCTGGTCAGGGTCTCCCAATCCTGGGTATAGCCGTACTGCTGGAGGATGTTGTTCAGGGACTCACCCGATGCCAGGCCAGACTCGTAGATGCCGCGGAGCAGTTCCTCGGTCATCATGGTGTTGCCGTCGTCCAGGGTCTTGCCGATGAGGTTCTCCAGGTTGTACATGGTACGGTCGTTGTCGGTGAAGCGACGCTGGTACTGGTAGCTCATCTGCAGGTTCAGGTAGTCGTTCAGAGGCTCGGTGTAGCTGATGCGGCCGTTGGCGTTCCAGCTCTTTGAGGGGCTGGGCGTGTAGCGGTCCTGTACACGGTTCGTGCCCATCTGATAGTACTTGATGATGGACCAGTTGTAGCTGTCGTTGTCCGAGTTGCTGAAGTTACCGCCCAGGTCAGCGGTGATGTTGCGACCGGGCTTCACCAGACGGCGGTTCACCTGCAGGGTGGCATTGCCGCTGTTGGTGGTACCGAGGCTGTGCGACTGGCTCTGGTTGCTGTTTACGCGGATCTCATCCTCGGCAAAGAGCTCATCCTTGTCGAACTGGGTGAGCGGATTGCTCATCAGGGAACCGGCCTTGGTGTTGTAGCTGGCGTTCTCGTCGTATGGATCAGCATTGAAGGTCACCGAGGTGCTGCGGCTCTCGCTCTTGTTCTGAGAGTGCGTGAAGCTGGGACGGATGGTGATGGTCGTGAAGCTGTCGGGCATCCACTGCATGCGCAGGTCTGCGTTCAGGTTGTAGTTGCTGCTCTTGCTCCAGTTGCTGTTGTTGGTGAAGCTGGGGAACTTGTTGATCTCGGTGACGAACTTCTCACTGTTACCCATGCTCATGTTGTTGGCATCGCGGGTGTTGAAACGTACGTTACCACCGGCCTCGAAGTAACCGGGCGTGTACTGCTCCTTACCGTTGAACCAGGTCAGGTTGGCACCCACCATCATGGTGGTGGTCACACCGCTCCCGCCGCTGAAGCCGCCCCAGCGACCGCTGCCGCCATTGATGTTGTTGCGGCTGGCAATGACGCTGAACTGCAGGTTGTCGGTGAAACGGTTGATGTTCAGGTTACCGGTATAGAGGGGCTTGGGGAACTTGATGGAATCCACGGCTCCGGGCAGCTTGTCCTGACGGGCATTACCGGCACCCAGGTCGATGTTGATGACCCAGCCGTCGCTCATGCTGCGCTTGAAGCTCAGGTCGAGCACGGTCTCCTCGTTGCCGTCATCGATACCGGTGATGCGGGTATAGTCGCTCTTGCGGTCATAGGCCTTGATCTTGTCCACCATCTTGGCGGGCAGGTTCTTCATGGACATGTCCTTGTCGTTGCCAAAGAACTCCTTACCCTTTACCAGCACGCGGCTCACGGTCTTTCCGTTGATGGTGATGTTGCCGTTCTCGTCCACCTCGGCTCCGGGAATCAGGCGCACCAGCTCCTCGATGCTGCTGCCCTCGGTTGTCTTGAAGGCATCGGCATTGTACTGGAAGGTGTCACCCTTCACCTCAACCTGTGCCAGGGCAGCCGTCACAACGGCGTCCTTGAGCAGCTTGGTGTCGTCCAGCAGGGCGAAGGTGCCCAGGTCCAGACCCTTGCTGCTCTTGGTGAGCGACATGTCCTTCATGACGGGACGGTAGCCCACAAAGGAGATCTTGAGGATGTAGTTTCCATCCTTCTGGCTGGGCAGGGTAAACTTACCGTTGGTGTCGGTCACGGCCGTCGCAACCTTTGCACTGTCCTTGGCGGTGAGCAGCATGACGGTACAACCGGGCATGGGCTCTCTCATCTCATCGTCAATGACGCGGCCTGAAAGCTTCTGTGCGCTTGCCGTCAGGCAGCAGAGGCAGAGCAGAAGCAGGCTAAGAAGTTTCGTTTTCATAATGTATTATGGATAGATTTGTTTTCTTTTTTACCCTTATATGACGCCTCTTGACAGTTTAGGTTTAATGTCATGAAGTATATTAATGCGACAAAAATCTAACTATCTTTGGTTTATTGCATTAAAGATTGTACCTTTGTACTGGAATATGGCAACAAAGATGAATCAACTTGTTATTTTGAGCAACAATCTGGAAGCGGAGCTGGAGGCGGCCATCGGCCGTTGCCCGCACGACCGGTTGTTTCTGCTGGTGGACACCACCACCGAACGGCTGTGCCTGCCCGTGGTACGGGACTATGCCTGCCTCGCAGGCGCGCACGTAATAGTAATAGGTGACACGGACGAGAACAAGACGCTGGAGAGCCTGGCGCATGTCTGGGAGGAGCTGCAGAAGGGTGGCGGCACACGCCACTCGCTGATGGTGAACCTGGGCGGTGGCATGGTGACGGACCTGGGCGGTTTTGCGGCCAGCACGTTCAAGCGCGGCATTCAGTACATCAACATCCCCACCACGCTGCTCTCCATGGTGGACGCCTCGGTGGGTGGCAAGACGGGCATCAACTTTGGCGGACTGAAGAATGAGATCGGCGTGTTCAACTGCTCCGAGAGTGTCATCCTGGACACCGTCTTCCTGCGTACCCTGGACTATGGCAACCTGGCCAGCGGCTATGCCGAGATGCTCAAGCATGGGCTGATCAGCAACGAAGCCAACTGGGCGGAACTGCTGAACTTCGACCTGGGCAACAGTCAGGATATCAGTGGCGTGGACTTTGCTAAGCTTGGCGGGATGGTGGCCACGAGCGTGGCCATCAAGGAACGGATTGTCACGGAGGATCCCACCGAGAAGGGCATCCGCAAGGCCCTGAACCTGGGCCATACCGTAGGTCATGCCTTCGAGAGCCTGGCCCTTCAGCAGCAGCGTACCGTCCTGCATGGCTATGCCGTGGCCTGGGGCCTCGTGTGCGAACTGTACCTGAGTGCCATCAAGACCGGCTTCCCCACCGACCGACTGCGCCAGACGGTGCAGTTCATCCGTCAGGTGTACGGTGAGTTCCAGTTTACCTGCAAGGACTACCCAGCCCTGCTGGAGTTCATGACACACGACAAAAAGAACACGGCCGGCATCATCAACTTCACCCTGCTGGGCGGCATCGGCGACATCCGCATCAACCAGACGGCCACGAAGGAGGAGATTGAGGAGGCACTGGACTTCCTGAGGGAAGGGTGATGAAGAATTGAAAATGGGAAATTGAGCCATGCTGGGACGATGACAAGGCCCGGCGGAGCCCAAGTAGCCCTCTGAACGACTAATTTACAAAATATCTGATAATCATGAAGAAACTGCTTCTGGCCGCCATGGCCATGCTTTCGATGGGTATGCAGGCCCAGGACACCAAGACGTCCGGCAATCCCATCCTGCCCGAGTTCCACGCTGATCCCGAGGTGATGTACTCCAACCAGACGGGCAAATTCTACATCTACTCCACCACTGACGGAGCTGCCGGATGGGGTGGGTATTACTTCACCGTGTTCTCCAGTGACGACCTGACGGACTGGAAGCATGAGGGCATCATGCTCAACCTCAACACCGACGTATCCTGGGCCAGCGGCAATGCCTGGGCTCCCTGCATCGAGGAGGTGAAGCAGGCCGACGGCACGTACAAGTACTACTTCTACTTCAGCGGCCACGATACCGAGCGTAACCGCAAGTCCATCGGTGTGGCCGTGAGCGACACTCCTACCGGTCCCTTCAAGGACCTGGGCCATCCCATTGTCTATGAACTGCCCCAGGGCGTACGTGGCGGACAGCAGATTGACGTGGATGTCTTCACCGATCCCCAGACCGGCAAGCACTACCTCTACTGGGGCAACGGCTACATGGCCGGAGCCGAGCTGAATGACGACATGACCAGCATCAAGTCCGAGACCGTCACCGTGATGACCCCCCAGGGCGGCAGTCTGCAGGACTATGCCTTCCGCGAGGGAGCCTACGTCTTCTACCGCAACGGAAAGTACTACTTCCACTGGAGCGTGGACGACACCGGTTCACCCAACTACCACGTAGCCTACGGTACCAGCGACTCTCCCCTTGGTCCCATCAAGGTGGCCGACCAGCCCATCGTACTCATCCAGGATCCCGATCAGGACATCTATGGTCCTGCCCACAACAGTGTGCTGCAGATTCCCGGCCGTGATGAGTGGTACATCGTTTACCATCGCATCAACAAGGGCTACCTCTTCCCCCGTCGCATGGATCCCGGTTTCCACCGTCAGGTCTGCATTGACAAGATGGAGTTCTATGATGATGGCACCATCAAGCGCGTCGTTCCCACGCAGGAAGGCGTAAAGCCCATCAAACCCGTTTTCGAGCAGAAGTCCGGCAAGAAGTCTAAGAAGAACAGAAAGTAAGGATTATTCAACCATTAACATGAAATAGCGCAGGCTGGTCGTCCAGTCTGCGCTGTTTTTGTGTATGCTTTTTGGTGCCTGCCCTTGATCTTTTGTGTACGCTTTTTGGAGCCTGCCCTTGATCTCAGGCTACGCTGAATCCCAGCGTGGCAAGCACCTGGCGGATCTCCTCCATCGTTGCCTCGCCCTCAATCGTGGCGCGTCCCGATGCCAGGTCAACATCAGCCTCATGCACGCCGGGCAAGGATTCCAGGGCTTTCTGGGCATTCGTGCGGCAGTGGTTGCAGTTCATGCCCTTGATCACAAAACTCATCGTCTGGCCGGCAGGAGCTTTGTCATGGCAGTGGCAATCCCCTTCGCCCTCCTCGTGGCAATGACATTGGGAATGACCGTGGAAGCGGTTCCAGAGGGCATGGAGCAGGAAGAGGATGAGCAGGATGGTGGAGGCAACTGACCACCAGGAGGTAGCATGCTCATGGCAGCAGTCGGCTGCGGGCATCAGGGTGGGGAGGAACCAGTTGGCCGGCAGGAGCTGGTCGATGCAGACGCCGAAAAGAATGCTGCCGGTGATGATGGAAGCCAGATAGGTCAGGAGGGTGCGGCGTCCCAGCACCTTGTTGATTACCAGTATGCTGGCCATGTTGCAGGCGGGGCCGGCCATCAGCAGTACAAGGGCGGATCCGGGAGTCAGTCCCTTCATCATCAGGGCCACTGCGATGGGGATGCTGCCGGTGGCACAGATGTACATGGGTACGGCGATGCAGAGAACGAGAAGCATGCTGAGGAATGTGTTGCCCTGGAAGATGGCAAAGAAACTGTCCGGTACGAGGATGGTGATGAGTCCGGCAACCACCAGACCGATTACCAGCCACTTGCCGATATCCTCCATCATCTCCACGAAGGCATAGGACAGTGCCTCCCTCAGCTTGGCCCGGAATCCATGGGCCTCATGGTTGTGTGCCCCGCAATGACAATGGCATCCGCAGGAAGAGTCGGGTTCTGCGGATTTACCGGACTCTCCGGAAGTTCCGCATTCACCGGGGACACAGGAATTCCCGGCTTCACCGGAGCTGGCACCCTCGGCCTGGCAGGTCCCATCCTCCCTCCGTGTGGCCAGGTTGACCATGTGACCGCCAAAGACGGCCGTCAGCAGGGCGGCGATGGGGCGCACGATGGCAAAGGGCAGTCCCATCAGCGAAAAGGTGGCGATGATGCTGTCCACGCCGGTCTGGGGCGTGGCAATCAGGAAGGAAACGGCTGCGCCCTTGCTGGCCCCCTCACGTCGCAGGGACATGGCTGTGGGAATCACGCCACAGGAACACAGGGGCAGGGGAATGCCGAACAGGGCGGCATAGAGCACGGAACGGAAGTTGCCCTTGGCCAGGTAACGGCTGTAGAGGCTTCCCGGTACGAAGGCATGCATCAGTCCGGCCAGCAGGAAACCCAGCAGCAGATAGGGAGACATCTCGTTTAGCAGATCCCAGACCTGCTCCAGAATATGCAGAATCTCGTCCATAATCATTCTTTTTGTGAATTCTCGTGCAAAGGTACGTTGTTTTTCTTGCAACCTAATTGCAAAAGCCGTATCTTTGCGTCAAAATCGTTCCGGGAATCCGGAAGTGCCAGGCTGCGATGTCGTTCCGGATCCTCCGGTCAGGCAAGGCGGCCAGGATATCCCGGCAATCAAGACAGAAGAACCATGCATAGCGAAGAAGAACACCTGCAGGAGCACGGCATCAAGCCGACTGCAGTGAGGATACTGGTCTGGCGCAAGCTGCAGCACAAGAAGGGAGCCTTTGCCCTGAAGGACGTGGAGGAGTGGTTGCCCGAGATGGACAGGAGCAGCATCTTCCGCACCCTGCGACTGTTCACCGAGCACAACCTGCTGCACGAGCTGGATGATGGCATGGGCCAGTGCAAGTACTGCCTGTGCCGTTGCGAGGATGGCGAGCACCGCGGTCACATCCACTTCACCTGCACGCAGTGTGGCCGCACCTACTGCTTTGCCGACCAGCTCATTCCCCCCGCCACCTTGCCCGGAGGATTCGTCATGCAGGAGGCGGAATACCTGATCAAGGGTACCTGTGCCAGTTGCAGGAAGGAGTGAGGGGCGTGGTGTTTCTTGTTTATTGTTCAAGGTTGAGGGGAAATCCGGGGTCGTTTGACAAGGTAAACTCCCCTTTCCGTACAATTTTCCACCCTAAAAGCATATTTCCTGCCAAAATATCACCCGTTATCCAATGATTATGCGTAAATTTGCATAGTACATAGAGAGAGAACATGAACGAAGACAGCATCAGCGAGATAGACCTTGAGGCCATCATCCGTCAGCGGGCCGGAAACAAGGTGCCCGGATTTGTGATCCGATGGCTGAAGAATTTCATTCACGAGGATTTCATCAACACCTACCTTTGCAAGGGCTACGTGGGCGTGGACTTCTGCGAGCACTGCGTGGAGTACCTGGGCGTGAAGGTGGAGGTGAAAGGGCTGGAGAACCTGCCCCGCGACGGCAGGCGCTATACCTTTGTGAGCAACCATCCCCTGGGAGCCATTGACGGTGTGACCCTGGGCATGGTGCTGGGCAAGGCATACGACGGCAACATCAAGTACCTGGTGAACGACCTGCTGATGAACCTGAAGGGACTGGCGCCCCTGTGCGTGCCCATCAACAAGCTGGGCAAGCAGGCCCGCAACTTCCCGGCCATCGTGGAGAGCGCCTTCTCGGGCGACGAGCACGTCATCATGTTCCCTGCCGGACTCTGCTCGCGCAAGCAGAACGGTGTCATCCGCGACCTTCCCTGGGGCAAGGCCTTCGTCACGAAGAGTATCCAGCACCAGCGCGACGTGGTTCCCATACACTTCGAGGGCGAGAACAGCAAGCGCTTCTACCGCATTGCCAACCTCTGCAAGATGCTGCACCTGAAGTTCAACCTGGCCATGCTCTTCCTGCCCGACGAGATGTACCGCAGCCAGGGCAACCATTACACCGTGCACATCGGAAAGCCCATCCCCTACCAGACCTTCGACAAGAAGCAGAAGACCGCCATGGAGTGGGCCCAGTGGGTGAAGGACAGGGTGTATGAAATCAATTGAAAACTGAGAACTGAACATTGAACACTGAAGGCTTGCCCGAGCCGTACGCAAGCCTTTCCCGAATATGATGGAAAAGATAATCGATCCGATACCCGTGGAGGTACTGAAGAGTGAGTTGACCGAGGACAAGCGACTGCGGTTTACCAATAAGAGTAGTAACGAGATCTATGTCGTGACCTGGCAGGATTCCCCTAACGTCGTCCGCGAGATCGGTCGCCTGCGCGAGATTGCCTTCCGCGATGCAGGCGGTGGAACGGGCAAGGCGCTGGACCTGGACGAGTTTGACACGATGGAGAACCCCTACAAGCAGCTCATCGTATGGAATCCCGAGGCTGAGGAGATCCTGGGCGGCTACCGCTACCTGATGGGATCGGAGGTAAAGCTGGACGATGAGGGACAGCCCATCCTGGCCACCTCGCACATGTTCCACTTCAGCGAGCGTTTCCTGAAGGACTACATGCCCTACACCATCGAGCTGGGCCGCTCGTTCGTCACCCTGGAGTACCAGAGCAGCAAGCGTGGCGCCAAGGGCATCTTTGCCCTGGACAACCTGTGGGACGGACTGGGTGCCCTGACCGTCATCATGCCCAACGTGCGCTA
>JAZRVZ010000007.1:0-30279 GCA_045599425.1 Bacteroidaceae bacterium
ATGAAAAACCGAAAAAATAAAGAAGAAACCAAAAAAGAACAAAAAATTCCCCTTAAAACTCTTTTTAAAAGAAGAAAAAAAGAAAGAAGAAAGACAACAACAACAACGTCGCGCGTGCGAAATCCAAAAAAGTTTATATTAAATAAATATGTAAAGTATTTTCTCAACACTTGCCCTCTTCCACCTCACCCCCACCCCTCTCCACGACTATCACCAGACGACTGGAGGAAGGCCTTTTCAGGGCCGCCCCGAATCGAGCGGGCGACTTTGCAAAATCCTACGGCGGACTCGGCTAAATCCTGCGGTGGACTCAGCTAAATCCTACGGCGGACTTTACCAAATCCTGCGGTGGACTCAGCTAAATCCTGCGGTGGACTGTCTCTTGCCGGACGCAGGACAAAAAAAACATTCACCACGGAACTCCGGACACCAGCATAGCGTATTACAGAAAGTATGCAATGTAAATATATTTCCTACCAACACAAAGCACGGGAGGCCGGTACGGCATAGACCCGGCGGAATTATGCAGGAAGAGGGTGAATTTTTCTGCCGGATTTGTTGGATATGTGCCGGATTTTTCGTATATTTGCAGAAGGATTGCGGACATGCATCCGCCTTTATAACACTCAATCAACAAGGACATTACATGGAACATTCATTCACACATTACCTGCGCGCCAGACTGAGCCGCCTGCTGCGGCTGGGTGAGGATGCGGCCGACGAGGAAGAGGCCATCGAGGGCATACGCGCCGGCGTGGAATTCCGCGGAGCCAAACTCTGGATCCTCGTGCTGGCCATCTTCGTGGCCTCCCTGGGCCTGAACACCAACTCGGCCGCCGTCATCATCGGCGCCATGCTGATCTCGCCGCTCATGGGGCCCATCATCGGCATGGGACTGGGTGCCGGCATCTATGACTTCCAGCTGCTCAAGCGCAGCTGGAACAGCTACATCACCGCCACACTCTTCAGCGTGGCCACGGCCGCCCTGTATTTCACCATCACGCCCATGGCCGAGGCACAGAGCGAGCTGCTGGCCCGCACGTCGCCCACCATCTATGACGTCCTCATTGCCCTGTGCGGCGGACTGGCGGGCATCATTGCGCTGAGCAGTCGCAGCCAGCGCACGGGCAACGTCATTCCGGGCGTGGCCATCGCCACCGCACTGATGCCTCCGCTCTGCACGGTGGGCTTCGGCCTGGCCACGGCCAACTGGTCATACGCGGCCGGGGCACTCTTCCTGTTCACCATCAACACCATCTTCATTGCCTTTGCCACACTGATCGGGGCGAAGTTCATCATGCGCTTCCACAAGAAGACCTTCATCGACCCCGTACGGGAGCAGAGGGTCAGGCGCATCACCTACACGCTGGTGCTGCTCACCATCATTCCCGCCGGCATACTGACCTTCGGCATGGTGCGCCAGAATCTCTTCGAGCATCAGGTCAACCGTTTCATCCAGCAGGAAATGCACTTCGACCACACCCAGGTGGTCTCCCACCGCACGGACTTCGCCAACCGTTCCTTCAAGGTCGTGCTCATCGGCCAGGAGGTCGATTCCCTCACGCTTGGGGAAATCTCAGACCGCCTGCCCCAGCATAACCTGTCCGGTGTGGAGATGCAGGTCATCCAGGGTACGAACAGCTTTGACTATGAGGAAATTACCAGTAGGCTGCAGGCCAGCACCACGATGGAGATTCAGCAGGAGCAGGTCATCATCACTCAGCAGAATGCGCACATCACGGAACTGGAGCATGACCTGACGCCCTATCACCAGGTGGCCGACAAGGCCGGCGAACTCCTGCCGGAGCTGCAGATCCTCTATCCCCAGGTACGGCACATCACCATGGCCCTGGGCACAAGGGCGGAGGCGGACAGCACGCTGGTCACCAGTCAGCATCCCGTGGCCCTCATCGGCCTGGACGGCAAACTGGAACAGGAGGATCACGACCGACTCGCCCAGTGGCTCATCCAGCGCTCCGGGATAGAGGACATCCACATCGTGTTCGAATAAGTGGTACTTGCGTCTTTGGTTTTACGGAACGCAGAGACGCAAAGACGCAAAGATTCTCTCTTTTTTGCCTCAAAATCCATTAAAACCTCTGCGTCTTTGCGTCTTTGTGTTCAGAATATTATATCATCTGAAAGTCCATGGAAACAGCAAAGGGCCCCGTCACCGGAGCCCTTGCCATGGATGTTTGCGGATCGTTGGATCAAAACGTCAGAACATCTTGTCGGGATACTGACCGTCAGCGTGCAGCTTGGCCAGCTTGGCAACTACCTCGGGACGATCCTCGGGATAGGTCACGCCGAACCACTTTGAGGTGGTGGGCAGTACCTCACAGGTTGCCTTCTGGGTGTTGATGAGGTGGTCCACCATCAAGGGGATGAAGAACTCACTCTTCAGGTTCTCCTGGTTCTTGGGATCTGAGAGGAAGCCCTTGAAGTACTCCTCAGAGTGCTCGAAGTAGTCGGGAGTGAAGCCCCAGAAGTTCATGGAGCAGGGTGCGTTCTCGGCAACGGGTACCCACTCGCCATCCTCCTTGTTGTCTGCACGATAGGCCACGGTGCCATCCTCCAGACGGACGATCTTGGTGCGCTCAACGACGGAGGTCAGGTGATGGGTCTCGGGATCGTTCTCGCAGATACCGCGGCTTACGGTACCGCTCTCGCTCAGGGTGTTGCCCAGGCTGAAACCGATCATGGCATACTTGCCGGTGCTGCCCTCGGGAAGCTCGCTCAGGAACTTGCCCATGACCATGAAGGCGTCGCGATCATAGAAGTCGTCGCAGTTCATCACGGCGAAGGGCTCCTTGATGACGTCCTTGCCCATCAGTACGGCGTGGTTGGTACCCCAGGGCTTCTGACGGCCTTCGGGAACGGTAAAGCCTTCGGGCAGGCTGTCCAGGGCCTGGAAGCAGAGCTCGCAGGGCACATGACCCTCGTACTTGGCCAGCACCTGGGTGCGGAACTGCTCCTCGAAATCCTTGCGGATAACCCAGACGATCTTGCCGAAGCCGGCCTGGATGGCGTCGTAGATACTGTAGTCCATGATGCACTGGCCCTGAGGACCCAGCGTATCGAGCTGCTTCAGGCCACCATAGCGGCTACCCATGCCTGCAGCAAGAAGAAAAAGTGTAGGTTTCATCGTGTTAACTGTTATTTGGGATTAGTATTTGTTAGTTTCCTCGCAAAGTTACAAAATAATTCACAATGCACCATGCAGAATGAGGATTATTTTGAGGTATTCTTGCGGCTTTCGTGCGAGAAATGTTTTTTGCAGTTGAACGCAGAGATGCAGAGACGCAAAGATTATCCCAAATAATCCATTAGACGACATTGGCGTAATTTTGCTTCTCTCTGGCATCCTTTGCAGCTCATTTCACTCACATAGGACCCCCTATGCTCTTTCAATGTGCTACAAATGCTGACACAAAGATAATCCAAAATCACATCCATGGTCTAATGAACTATCTGGGATTATTTCTTCTCTTGCCTCTGAATCTTTATAAAAACTTTGCGTCTCTGCGTCTTTGCGTTCAAATTACAGAACCACGATTTCCCCTCTATCATTACTTAGAAGGGATAGGCGATGGCCAGGTGGTAACCCAGGCTGCGACCGAAACGGGGCATGTTGTAATAGCCAGACTTGCCGGTGTCGTAGGGGGCATGCAGACCTACGCCCACATCGAAGCGGACCACGATGAAGTCCATGTCATAGCGGAGGCCGAGGCCCGTTCCCAGGGCCAGCTCGCGACCGAGGTTGCGCAGGCGGAAGGCTCCGCCCGGATGGTCCTCGTTGTTGCGCATCAGCCATACATTGCCTGCATCCATGAAGACGGCTCCGTTCAGCGACCCGACAAGCGGGAAGCGGTACTCCAGGCTGGCCTCCAGCTTGAGGTCGCCCATCTGGTCAATGTAGCTGTAGCCGCTATAGGCGGGGTTGTAGGATCCGGGACCGATGCTCCTGAGGCTGAAGGCACGGATGCTGTTGGCTCCGCCGATGCTGAAGAGGTCATTGTAGGGGGCAATCTCGGCATTGCCGTAGCTCACCACGGCACCGGCCATGAAGCGGGCGGCCACGTAGGTGCGGGTGCTGCGGATCTTGACACGGTCGGTAAACTCTGCCGTGACCTTCATGTACTGGGCAAAGGGCACGCCGAAGAGGTTCTTGTCCTTCCGGCCGAAAGGCTTGCCAAAGGCGGCATAGATGCCACTGGTGACGTTGCCCGCCTCCTTGACCGTCAGCGTGAAGCTGCGCGGATTGCGCGCGCTGCGACGACTGGACTTGACAAAGGTGTACTGCATGGAGGGCACGAACTGGTTGCGCATGCTGACATAGAGGGCCAGGTTGGCCGACATGATGCTGTCGAAGGCCTGCGTGGAACGCAGCTGTACGTTATAGTCCAGGCGGAGGAGCGTGAGTTCGTGCCTGGCGGTGGGGGTGCGTTGCAGGGCATAGTCGACACGGGCGCCGAGGGAGACACGTCCGAAGTAGCTGGCGCGGTTCACCCAGTTGGCCTCAACCTTGAACGATGTACTGGACAGGCTGTGGCGCAGGAACCTGCGTCCCAGACCGAAGAGCTTGATGTAGGGATAGTCCAGGCTGACGGAGGCGCCGTACTCGTAGCTGTTGAGCACCGAGGCATCGCCGTTGGCATTGGCTCCGGTCATCCATTCGTAGCTGCCGTAGGCATGGAAACCCAGCGACTCTGCCCCGCGGAAGGCATTGTGCTTGGTCATGGAGAAACTGAGTCCCGGGCCCACGTAGCCGTTGCTCTTCGTCGCGCCGTTGGCCTTGAACTCTGCATCGTATGGCTTGTCCAGCCTGAGGCGCAGGATGACGTCCAGCGAGTCGCAGGCGGCCGTGGTGTCGGCGGGGACATAGTCGGCCGATACCATGCTGAAGATGCCCAGCGAGGTAATCTTGTCCTGCACGATCTCCTGCAGACGCTGGCGGTAGAGGTCGCCCTTCTCGTAGAAGAGCAGACGGCGGAGTACGCCGAAGCGGAGGGGCGGATTCTTCCTGACGGACTGTCCGGATGTGCCGGACCGGGTGCCTTCCCCGGCAGGCTTGTCGTTCTGGAAGAACATCCTGACACTGCCCTTGCGACCGATGCTGTCGTTGTACACATCCGTATCGCCATTCACGCCGGCCAGGTAGATGCGGGTGTTGCGCAGGAAGTAGCGCTGTCCCGCCTGCGGGGGAAGGTCGCGCGAGGGACGGACCTGCAACTGCACCCAACCGGGACGCTGCAGGGTGTCCGCCCGGTAGGTGAAATAGCCGGGCTGGCTGTAGTAGAAGGCGTTGTTGCGGAAATATTCGCTGAGGCGATTGCGCTCGGCATCCAGGCTCAGGGTGGTGAAGGGTTGCCCACGGCGCAGTTCGCTCTGCCTGGCCGACTTGCGGATGAGACTGTCGGCCTGGGCCGGGAAATGCTGGTATTCAATGCCATCCAGCCGATGAAGCTCACCGGGCAGCACACTGTAGGCCACCTTGGCCTTGCGCGGATTGCGCTGTTCCTGAACCTCATAGAGCACCTGTCCGCCAAAGTAGCCGTAGTTGTGGAGCACGTTCTGGGCCACCTGTGCCCGGACGCGCGGATTGACGGAGGTCAGTGTCTTGGGTTCGGCGGCAAAGGTATTGAAAAGCCACTTGCCCATCCTGTTCTGGCTGCCCACAAAGCGGTTGTAGAACCAGAGGCCCACGGGCAGCGGGAAACGTACGCGCGAGCTGCCCAGCAGACTGTTGTTCGGTGCAATGTCCAGCACGGCCTCCACTTCCTCCCGCACCTGCATCAGGGCCTCCCTGTCCAGTGCGGTCTGTCGCTCCAGGGAATCGCGCTGCGCCGGACTGAGCTGCGCCATTTCCTCCTTGCTGAGCAGCAGCACGCCGTCCCTGGGCATGGGCTTTCCCTTGCCCGTAAGCAGGTTCTCCACGCTGGTATAGGCATCGGCAACGGCCGTGATGACACCATCCGCGCTCAGCGTATCCTTGCTTTCCCTTGTCTTTTTCCGACCAGCCCGATAGCCGTAGGCCACCTCACTGATTCCCGTGTAGAGTACCTCTCCCTCAGGCAGATAGCGCGTCTCGTAGCAGGCGTCCATCAGGATCATGGACAGCATGATGAGCAGGTAGCAGACACGCCGGGGGGATATGGAACCTGCCTTGAAGTTTACGGGACCTACTCTCATCGTTCACCTCCCTTCTTTTTTTCTTCCCGGTTGCGGAAGAGGAACAGTTCGCCCAGGCGCTCCGTCTTGCGGCGCAGTACCAGTCCGGCACCCATCTCCGTAACCTTTCCTTCCAGGATGGATTCGTAGTTGTTGTCATAGTAGAGTGTCACGTAGCGCGTGGCAGACTTGTCCAGCCTGTACTCTATGCTAACGTTGTCAATAATGCTCAGCCCCGTATTCTCGGCCTCGGCGCCGCTGCTTACCTTGCCGCCCACGATCAGGCTGATGCGGTTGCCCCAGAAACGCTTGGCAAAGCGGAAGCTGTAGTCCGTCGTGATGTTGCCGCTGGCCGTATTGGTGTTCTGCACACCCAGGCTCAGGTCCACGCTGCTGAGGGCCTTGCCGGTAATCTGGCTGATCTGGCTGTTGAGGAAGGAGTTCAGGGCGTTGGTGGTGTTGAAACCGCCAGAGGACTTGCCCTCCACCACGTACATGCCCGTGGCCATCAGCGTCACGGCCACCCGACCGCGCTGCTGGGCCGTCATCTGCGCAATCTCATTCTGGATGTTCAGGTCCTCGGGTGCCTCCAGGGTGAACTCAAGCCCCATGTCGCCCAGGGTCTGCGTGATGTTCATGCCCACATCGAAGGCCACACTGCGGGGCGTCTGGTTCTCCGTGATGGTCGTGTTCAGGCGCTCCGAGGCGGATATGCTCAGCCGGGGATTGAGAATGTCGCCGTTGAAGTCCACGTAGCTGCCGCTGGCAATGTCGCAGTCCTTCAGCGTCATGACCATCAGCGTATAGTTCATGCGACCGTTCAGTATGGTGTACCGGCCAAAGAGCTGCAGTCCCTTGCGCTCGTCATAGGTCAGAGTCAGGTTGCCGCCGCCTTCCAGGTTGGCATAGTTCGCACCGTCCTCGCTGAGCAGGCAATGCAGCTGGGTGGCCTGGTCTATGCTGACGCCGATGCGTATGTTCAGGTTGGACGGCGGGGTCACTTCCTCCTTTGCCACCGTCACCGTGTCACTGAAGTCCACAAAGTCCACCAGGTCTGCCATCTCGTCCTCCACGGTAATGGGCGAATCCTTAAGGACATAGGTCAGGTCCGTCTGGCCCAGGACGTTCAGGTTGCCGGTCACGCTGAGGTCGGAGAGCAGGCCGCGAACCAGCAGGTTCATGTTCACGAAGGCCTTTCCGTAGGCCTGTGCCTTGCGGTTGCGGGGCGCATTGATCAACTCGAAGCCGGTGGCCGTGGCGGAGACTTCCAAACGTATGCGACTGAGATCCGCGAAATCCACGTAGCCGCCCAGCTGGAGCGGACGCGTGCCGGTGGAATAGGCCTTCAGGCGCGACAGGTCCAGACGGTTGCGGGAAACGGTGATGGATTCATCGGGCACACGCAGGTCCACACTGTAGTCGGGAGACAGCAGATGCATGGATTCCGTCCGGATCTGTCCCTCAACCTGCGGGGCAGAGGAAGATCCGCTGATATGCAGGCCTCCATTGAAGTATCCAGTCAGCTGTGCCGTCTCGCCCAGGAATCCGTTGGCCATGGCCAGCGGGAAGCGCTGCAGGTCAACATCCGCCTGGATCTCGTCCTGCCCGCCCTTGTTGAAATACATGCCGGAGAAGACCACGATCTCCTGGCCGTCCTGTGTCAGGAAACCGTCAACGTAATGGCTTCCGTCCTCGTTCGGGAGGTAGGCCGCATTGATTCCCACATTGCCCATCAGGGTTCCCTCATACGCCATGTCGCTGACCTGCATGTCCGCACCGACGGATAGGATGCCGTCCGTCTTGAGTACATGGATATCTCCCTGGAGCAATCCGGTGATCTGCGGCATGTAGGGCAGTACGGAGCACAACTCGCCCAGGTTCAGCCGGTTGACGCTGACCGTCAGGTCCTGCTCGGCCACGCCGCCCGGCATGCCATAGACCTTCAGACCCGTCCCGTCATCGGCCTGCAGGTCCAGGTTGGCATCAATGCGACCCAGGGAGTCAACGGCCACGAAGTTGGAGTCGTTCACCGTGAAGTGTCGGTAGGCCAGGATGGGATTGAGGGGTGTGAGATGCAGTTGGATGCCACGATTGCGGAACACGGCCTGCGCACCCAGGTCCACGCCCTTCCGGCCCTTGTCATCATAGTAGACCAGGCCGAAAGCGGCCTCATGGGGCGAGAGCGTGGCTGTCAGACGGGCATCAAAGGTGATGTCCGGATTGTGCCTTCCGTTGCAGACCCTGCTGACGAGTTCCATGCCATGCTGGTCCTGACGTACGTTGAACTGGACGGTGTCCAGCACGATGGATCCCGTGTTGACGGCATGCACCCAACCGTGTCCGTTGATACCGGAGAGGGTATCCGTGTGCAGGTCGATGTCAAATGCCTTATAGGAATAGCCCATCATCGCGGCGATGTTGGCCAGGG
This sequence comes from Bacteroidaceae bacterium, assembly GCA_045599425.1. GTDB lineage: Bacteria > Bacteroidota > Bacteroidia > Bacteroidales > Bacteroidaceae > Physcousia. The sequence continues at coordinate 8,600 of JAZRVZ010000007.1, forward strand.
GATTCTGCCTGCCGCTCTCCACGCACAGGTCCGCATCGGGAAGCAGACGGCGGAGGCGGTCGCGGTCAAAGGACTTCTCGCGCATCTGCCTGTCCAGTTCCTGCCAGTAGCGGCCGGCATCCCCGATGACCTGCCTGAAACCCTGACTGCTGTTCATGTGCAGTTCCAGGTCGCCGGCAGTCAGGAAGGCAAAGAGCGTGTCCCGTTCCAGGAGCAGTTCCGTCGTGATATCCTTGGGATAATAGGTACTGTCGGCCGTCTGCAATGCAATGGAATTCACGCTTCCCTTGAGGAAGTGGCTGTCCCTGAGATCAGTGTGGCCGGTGGCGTGCATTCCCATGGAGATACTCAGCGGCTTCTTTGTGATGCCCAGGGAATACAGGTCTATGCCGCGCATATCCACGTTGAAGAGGGCATCCGAGATGCGCCGGCCAGCCACCTGCAGCTCAATGCAGCCATCTGCATCCAGCAAATCGTTGGCACTGTTGAAGTTCACGAAACTGTGTCCCTGCTGCATCAGGGCATCCAGATGAACGTTGCTCACGTCGCGACGGCCATAGTTCATCTGTCTCACATCCGCCAGGGCATGCATCCTGCTGCGGGATGAGAGCAGATCAGTGCCGTGTCCCTCCACATGGAGACTGGCGGTCATGCGGAGTACGGAATCCATAGGGAGGAAGTCGCTCAATGCCAGGTTCTTCGTCTCAATCCGTGCCGCATAGCCTTCCCCTTTCGTGTCATAGTGTCCCTCCACGTCCAGTCGGCCTCCCGCCTCAACCAACCGGCCCTCCAGCCGGTAGTCCCCGTCCTGGACGCGGGTCGTGGCCGACAGTTGCAAGGCGGGAACGCGGAAGCCCTCCAGCCCCAGCGCCTCCTGCAGGAGCGATACGTCCCAGGTCTCCGCATCCCACTTCACGCTGGCCGAGAGGCCGCCTTCATCCAACAGGCCGCTTGCTCCCCCACTGGCCTTGACGGCCAGCATCTCCGGCAACTCCAGACGCAGGGACCGTAGCGTGACGGAGTCGATGTTGCCGGTAAATTCCGCCTCGGCCGTCAGTATCTTGTCCGGATAGCGTTCCGGCAGTCCGTCGGGCAGGTATCCGCCCGCCAGCAGCAGCACGTCCTCCCTGGACAGGCCGGCCGAGATCCGGGCATCCATCCTGCCACGCCGGCGCGGCGTCAGGGCCTCCCAGTCCATATCCGCCTCGGCCGTCAGCTTACTGGATGGTGTACGCAGACTCACATCGCGCAGGCTGATGCGCGCACTGTCCAGTTCCACATCGGCAGAGAGATGGGACAGTGTCAGACCGCTTTTGTCCCTGGCCTGCAGTTCCTTCAGGCGGGCATGCAGCGAACCGCTGCTCATGTCGAATTCCAGCACGGGCAAGGCAGCCTGGATTCCCGTCAGCTGGATATGGCCGGGATCCAGTCCCTCACTACGAGGCACGAAGTTCTGGTCATAGTCAACCTGCCTGATCCTGGCATCCAGGTCTTCCACGCAAAGCTGACTCCTATCCAGGTCCAGCATGGCCTGCTCAAGGCCAAGCCGTTCCACGTCAGCCCGGACCGACAGGCTGTCCCGTATGCCATGGAAGGTCACACGGGCATCCTGCAGACTGATGTCCCTGAAGTTCACGCGCCAGGGAATCTCCGTGGTCGTGGTGTCCTCCTCCGTTACCAGGGTGTCGCGCAGGGCGATGTCCAGGTTGCAGCGTTCCAGTCTTGCCTGACTGAGCCGAACCCGACGAGCCTTCAGTTCGATGTCATGGGCATTGAAACCGAAACGTTCCAGCCGGCCATCCAGCACCATCGCATCAATCAGGTCCTGGGTATCCAGCCTTGTTCCTCTCAGGTCAAAGGCATCCACGGCAACACGACCGCCCAGCAGGGAGGTCATGTCCAGGTCCACTATGCAGCGCTGTGCATAGACCAGCGTATCGGGATGCAGCCGGTCCGGCCGGTCGTGGAAACTCAGCTGGAGATCACTGTCGGTCAGTCTTTCGGTCTGCCGGATGAGCAACCCCTCCATCTCCACATCCAGCAACGGGGTAATACGCAGTCTTTCCACGCTCACCTTCTTGCCGGTGGCCTCCGACAGTTTCCGGGTGGCCAGTCCCACTGCCCAGTCCTGAACGGGGGGCAGATAAAAAAGTACAGTAAGTGTGATGAAAAGAAAAACGGGAAAGAGGAGGGCAAGCAACAGCCAACGCCGGATACGCAGTTTTTTACCGCGTCCCATTCCTGACTTCTGCCTATCGTCGTTCTCTCTCAATGCCTTTATTAAATAACTGAATTTTCCATAGCTTCCCATAAACGGTCCTGCGGGACGGGAGCCGTGACGCTGATGGGAATGTGGGACACGGGATGCTCGAATTCAAGCAGGCGGGCATGCAGGGAAATGCTGCCGTCGGGATTGCTTCGCGGGGCGCCATACTTCAGGTCGCCCTTGATGGGGCAACCCATCTTGCTGAGCTGGCAGCGTATCTGATGATGGCGTCCGGTGTGCAGTTCAATCTGCAGCAGACAGTAACGATCGGAACGTGCCAGAACCTTATAGTCCAGCACGGCCTTCTTGCTGCCGGGCACCTCACGGTCATAGGCCCTGGCGGTGTTGGTTTTCTCGTTGCGGGTGAGCCAGTGGGTCAACGTGCCCTCGGGTTGCGCAGGTTCGTTGGCGACGACGGCCCAGTACACCTTGCGCAATGCGCGCGTACGAAAAAGCTCGCTCAGGCGACTCAATGCCTTGCTGGTACGGGCAAAGAGCACCACACCGCTGACGGGCCGGTCAAGCCTGTGCACTAAACCAAGGAATACGTTACCGGGCTTGTTATAGCGCTCGGCAACGTATTGCTTCACCGTCTCCAGGAGGGGTACGTCCCCGGTCTTGTCGCCCTGGACGATCTCCCCGGCCTTCTTGGAAACAATGATTACATGGTTATCTTCGTAGAGAACCGTCATCAATTACATATTCATGCCACCGTCAACCTGGATCACCTGACCGCTGACATAGCTTGACAGGTCGCTGGCCAGGTAAAGGGCCGTGTTGGCAATGTCCTCCACCTGACCGCCACGGCGCAGGGGAATCTTCTTCTTCCACTCCTCACGAACCTCGTCGGGCAGAGCTGCGGTCATGGCCGTCTCGATGAAGCCGGGAGCGATGGCGTTGGCACGGATGCCCTTGGGGCCCATCTCCTGGGCGATGCTCTTGGCCAGGGCGATCATACCAGCCTTGGAGGCGGCATAGTTGGCCTGACCGGCATTGCCGTGTACACCCACTACGCTGGCCATGTTGATGATGGAACCGCCCTTCTGACGCATCATCACGGGTACGCAGGCATGGGTAAAGTTGAAGGTGCTCTTAAGGTTCACGTTGATCACGGCATCCCACTGAGCCTCAGACATGCGCAGCATCAGGCCATCCTTGGTGATACCGGCATTGTTGACCAGGATGTCGATCGAGCCGAAATCCTCCTTCACCTTCTTGACGGTCTCCTCGGTCTGGGCAAAGTCGGCCGCATTGCCGGCGTATGCACGGCAGGTCACTCCAACGGCCTCAATCTCCTGGCGGGTAGCCTCCAGGCCAGCAGCCATCTCATCGTTCAAAACCAAGTCTGTAAAGGCGATATTGGCGCCCTCCTGGGCAAACTTCAGGGCAATTGCCTTGCCAATACCACGTGCCGCACCCGTAATCAGTGCGGTCTTTCCTGTTAAAAGTCCCATATTATTCTATTAAATTATAAATCCGGATCAGAATTACGAATTAAGTGTCGAAATTGAAAGTTGAAAATCGATAATTGTGAACAGAGAACTGGGAATGGCGATTTGCCTGCTATCCCAGCGCCCGCTGTACGATCTTCTTCACCATGGGCCGGCTCATGAGTTCGCCCATGCCATCGCCTATGCGTCCATGGATATAGGGAACCTCCAGCCCCTTGGCACAATAGTGGATGATATCCACGGCCAGGGCCACGTTCTCAATCTTCAGTTCGCCGGTGCGGGCACCCTCGGACAGTGTTTCCGTAAGCAGCCTTACCTCGGTCTGGTCGAAGTTGCGGCGCACCTTCTCCACCAGCCAGATGTTGCGGAAGAACTCGGCACGGAGATTGCCGTTGCGCAGCACAGCCTCCTTGATGAGGTGCAGATGGGTATAGACGATCTCCACCACCTTGTCGGCCGCCGGAAGTTCCTTCTCGGCCACCTTCTTGATTGTGGCGGTCAGGCGTTCCATCTCTGCCTCAATGACGGCATAGTAGATCTCCTCCTTATTTTTAAAGTAGGTGTAGAGCGTGCGCCTGCCCTTCTCGGATGCCACGGCGATGTCATTCATCGTCGTATCCTCCAGGCCCTGCCTTGCAAACAGCTGACGGGCCACGTCCACTAATTTTGCTCTTGTTCGTGATACCTTCATAATACAAATGCAAAAGTAAGCAATTTATATGATAAATGCAAAATTTATGGAACAAAAACTGCACAAACACCCCTGTCATGTGCCAAATCAGGGCAAAAACATCTGCTATAAAACATTTTTTTCGCCATTCTCTTGGCCAATCGGAAAAAAGTTCCTACCTTTGCAGACGCAAACGAGAAACATCGCGGAGTGGAGCAGTTGGTAGCTCGCCAGGCTCATAACCTGGAGGTCACACGTTCGAGTCGTGTCTCCGCAACAAAATGGAGTGCAATGCGTTCGTAATGAACAAATTGCGCTCCTTTAGCGTTAAATAGCCGGACACAAATCGGACAGTTTTACGTGCGAGAGGCTTCCGGGAACGATCAACGGTTTTTGCGTTCTGGTTCAGAGCGTAAAAAAAAAATGACCCAAAGAAAACGATTAGGCGTGAGCCTGCATGAGGTAGTGAGCTACACCCTTCCCAAGTATCACGAGGGAAAGGACTGCTATGTGGATTTCCTGTGTTTCGACCCCGTGTCCGGAGACATGAAGCGGAAGAAATTCATGCTCAACAGTATCGGGAAGAAGTCCGAGAGAAGAAAGCGGGCTGCAGAGATTATCTCTAACGTGTCGAGTAAACTTCGGAAGGGATGGAACCCATGGGCAGATGCAACGACGGACAGGCAGTTCACACAGTTCAACACCGTCATGGACACCTGGACGATGTATCTGGACAAACTGAAGGCAAGCGGCTCACTAAAGCCGAAGACACACCAGGACTACACCAGCAGGCTCGGCATATTCCGGGAGTTCAACGAGGGAAAGCCTACACCTATTAAATATATATACCAGCTTGACCAGGGATTCGTGAGTGACTTCCTGGACTATGTCCTGCTTGACCGGGACGTGTCGGCAAGGACGCGGAACAACTACAGGACATGGATCAGCGTACTGTCGGAATGGCTCATCGAGAAGAAGTATATCACGGCCAACCCCGTCGAGGGCATCAGGATCCTGAAGGAGGATGAGAAGTTCAGGTCTGCCCTCCCACCCTCGGAACTGGCCAGGCTGAAGGAATACCTCTACGAGACAGACAAGTCCTTCCTGCTTGCCTGCATGATGGAATACTACACCTTCATACGTCCGGACGAACTCTCAAACATCAGGATCGCGGATATCAGTCTGAAGGATCAGCGCGTCTTCGTATCGAGCACCATCAGCAAGAACAGCAGGGACGGCATGGTCGGACTGAACACGTCCGTCATCCACCTCATGCTCGAGCTCGGCATCTTCAACAGCCCGGGAAACTGCTATCTGTTCGGCCGGCACTTCCTGCCCACGGAGAAGAAGGCTGACTCCAGGATCTTCCGTGAGAAGTTTGCCAAGATCCGCACACAGCTCGGATGGCCGATGCAGTACCAGTTCTACAGCCTGAAGGACTCCGGCATCAGAGACTTGGCCAATGCCGAGGGAATCGTCATCGCCAGAGACCAGGCAAGGCACAGCGACATCAGCACCACGAACCGGTATCTGAAGGGCGACTCACTCAGCGTCCACGAAGAGACGAAACATTTCAAGGGCAACTTCTGATCCGGAGAGGGTATTATCCCTCCAGCTCATAGAAATAGCCTTTCTTGACGGGTTCCAGTCCCTGATCGGAGACCTGGTACTCTATTTTCTCGCACGAGAAACGGCGGCCACGGATAACGAAAGTAGCCGTGACATCTATGGGAATACGGTCAAGGAACGAGATCACCCACTTGGCCTTTGACCTGACATGCCCCACTCCATTGATGACCGTATCGAGGAAATCGCGCGGTGACTCTTCTCCTTCGGGCCACTCACAACCCGGTGAGATATTAAACCTCCAGTCCCGGGAAGAAGAGAATCCTCCATCGCTGTATCTTATGAACGGAGCTCCCTCCACATTGGGCAAGGAAAGCATGTGGGACTTTCCATCTGCTCCCACATACACAACAGGGTTCTGCGTCCTGGACGGGATGCGGAGCGCGACTTCTATGACATCGCGCTTCTCATCCGTTTCGTCCTGTTCCAGAAGATAGTCCTCTATGCTGTAGTCCTCGTACCCGGAGCTCGCGAGCTTGTCGGACGTGACCATCTGGATATACTGGGAGATATGGCTCTTCTTCTGCAGGACATAGTCCAGGAAGTCTTTTTTGTAGTACCTCAGACAGTCCTTTGTTCTCCAGAGCTGTAGCCTGACAGGGACTATCTTCAGTTCCATGTCAACCTCACGGGACTCAGGTCGCACCAGATGGGGCGCATTACTGTTTACGGGGCAAAGTACCTTTCTGGACAGAGAATTATCCGTAAGATAGGCCCAGTACCCGACACCGTATATGGACAGCGGATTACAGGCATCAAGCACGAGGAGCTTTCCTTTGTCATTTTCTGATGCAGCGTTGAACTCATCCCTGGAGACTATGGCAGCATGTTCCCATACTACATCCGGGAGGATGGCAAAGTTGTCATCGTCGGGATAGGCAAAGCCCACGTTCACGTTCGTTATGTCTTCTTTCTGCTCATCCTCGTCCAACTCGACGGAATACTCATCGACAATCTCATTGAGGTATACGACAGGCGTATTCCTCCCCTTCCTCTTGACTGCCCGTACGGTCTTGCCGTTGCAGACGAATACGATGCCATAGAACCGCTGGACTTCCTTCAGGAACTCAGAGACCTTCCAGTGCGGCAACATGCGTTCCAGGTGTATCGTTGAACGGCTGTTAGCGATGAAGATGTCCTTCATCCATCCGTCTCGCATGGCATTGTCCTTCGGGAGGAGGGTGAAGCCCAGTGCCTTCAGGATCCTCTCGACGACATAGGCCATGTATGGCTGCGGAGCAAGGGTATAGGACTTAATCGAAGTACGTGGGAACCCATCGATATAATGGCTGGTATCCTTGAGGGCAAAGATCCAGGTCTCTTCTTCTCCATACAGGATCATCTGATGGGCGTTGGCCTCTTCTTCATCCGTCTCTGACCATATCGGGAAAGCCACGAAGTCCGTCTCTTCCGAACTTCCGGACGTTACCGTCTCAAGATTCGTCCCAAGATCCCTGATGGCATTGAACATGGTACCGAAGGCAGCGACCGAGGTATTCAGTCCCGGGTGTCTTTCCTTGAACCTGAGAAACAGTTCCTCCCAGGCTATGCCGAGATCCAGTTCATCAATGAAGATCTCCGTACCGGCAAAGTTCAGTCCTGAGCGTCCGGCAAGCAGCTGCAGCTTCACCTCTTCCTGGTTTATACTGGTAAGGATGGCCGTGCCCTGGGTACTGACATCGTCTGCCATGAGCGAGAAGCTGTAGGTGTGCAGGACTGCCCTGGCCTTTCCGACCTCCATTCGGTGCAGCGATCCGAAGACCTGCAGGTTCTCCAGACATCCGGCCAGTGGAAGCGTGACATCCAGCGTATAGTCTCCGGCATCCGTGTATATTGCGTTCTCGCGTGTCAGCTTGAACTGCGTCCCCTCCTTTACGATGACAGGCTTGCCATCTATGAGCAATCTCAGCATACGATTTCGTTTTGAGTATAGTTTAACCTTGATTCAGCTTGCTGGCGAGTTCGGCAGCCTCCCTTGCCTTCTCATCCAGTTCCGTCAGCGCCCTCCAGCAGTCGATGCGCTGCACGACTTCCTCCTTCGTCACGTCGCCACCGGTCAGTGCACGTATCTCTGCATTCATCACCTCCTTCATATTTGGCAGTTCAGAGTCATCCGAGGCCTTTCGGAAGAAGTGCGGCCACTCCTGACTGAAGACTACCTTAAGTGCAGAGAGCCACATCAGGATACTGAACCCCTCCCCTTCACTGAGCTTGTATGAGCGTGGCAGTCCGGGATACAACAGCGAGGCAGCCCCGTCGATGGCCTGCGGATCCTGACTGATGACAAAGCCCTGGTAGTAGTTCTCTATCATGATATAGTGTGAGAACGGCACACCATGCAAGAGGACATCCACCGCAGAGACTCCTCCGATGGCAGCGAGCCTGACCGGCTGTTCGGGCGGTTCCTGCATCCAGTCCAGGGTTTCCATGGCAATGCCCAGCTGCTCACCAGGTGCAAGCCATGCCCGACTGTCCTGGTTTGTGACAAGCCGTGCAAAGAAGTATTGCTGCACCTCTTCCATGGTCATGCTGCAGGCCATCTCCACGATATAGCGCAGCTGATCGTCTGACAGCTCTGACCATGAGGTAGGCAGAGAGAGGTGTATTTTACCAGAAATAGGTGCAGTCCTGCGGTTCATTCTCTCTTCTTTCATAATGCCTGGACGCATATAGCGATGAGTTCCTGTATTGCACGAGGACATCTGCGTGATCCTCGACGAACTTCATCAAGGATGCAGCCAGTTTCTCCGTGTCTGGCATTTTCATGATGTGGGATGCCATGACCCTTCTCACCCAGTCGGCACAATCCCTATAGGAACCGGAGAGACGGCCATGCCGCTCCTGTGTCACCAGTTCCGCATAGAGATCTTCGCCTATAATCTTGAAGATATGCACCTCGGCCTCTGCGGTCTGTGCCGCCAGTTCCTGCATCTCATCCCGATAGACCTTCTTGCCATTGAGCGTTATTCCAGCATTCCTGTACAATTCCGGGCTCCACATCAGGCTGTGGATATACTCGAATGCACGCTCACTGTCAGCCCAGTCGGTGGATCTCAGAGAGCAGACAAGCCCATAGAGTGCATCGTCAGCACTCTGCCGGAGTGATTCCCTCAGCTTTTCAACACGATCCCGGCTGGCAGGAGCCACATTCTGGTTGCTCACCACCCCGAATCCAGTTGGCGTGAGGATCAGATCCATCGACGGAATGGCCTCGTATGCCCCCCTGCGGTAGGCATATCTCTCGGCCACCCCCAGGAGAGAGCCACTGAGCCCTGTGGATCCGGCAAGGGCATCCACTGTCTCAGCGGCACACTCCAGGTAAAACCTCATGCTGACGAACACGGCATCCGTGGAATCAGCAAATGATGGTACATATCTTTCAAGCTTTTCCTGTGTTATCTCGATCATAGCATCACTTATTTTCTATCGTTACTGTCGACTTATTGAACGTTTTCAAAAGTGCATCCTTGTGCTCATCGAGGGTTGTGAGCAGCATGAGAGGAACATCGTATGTGACATCCCACTTGTTGAAGTCTGCCACGATGATGAGCGGAAGCATCAGCATGTCATGAAAGGATTACTCGAGGATCTGCTTCATGGTGAAGAGCTCGCGTTTATCGCTTCCGCTGTTGTTCTGCTGACTCTTGCCAGGTGTGGCTCCCACAAGGTTCGGATGGGTGTTGTCACCGTAGCAGATGGTATTGGTTGCCACCTGTACATCGTCTCCCCACTCACCACCTTCCTTGTTTCCGTCGATGAGATTGACCCTGATATCGCTGACCGCATGACCGTCCGGATTGATGTAGTAGCCGGTAATCCATGCCTTTCCGCTGTTCTCGATACCAGCGACGAAGTCACGGATTTCCTGCTTCTTCTTCTCGATGGCCTTCTTTGCTTCGAGTTCGTCCGTGATGTTGCGGTCTGTGATGAATCGCTCCCAGTACCCCTGCTCTACCTCTACCTGGTATTTCACGCTGACATGGTTGCGCAGCTTGGACCGCTTACCCACACTGATCAGTCGCTTCTCGTCGTAGGATCCACCCCTGAAGATAGCAGTACTGTACGGAATGGGATAATACTGGCATCCTACTGTCGGATAGCGTACGATGACACCGAACTTGCGTTCTGTGCCACGGAGCATCTTGCCGTCGCGCCTGGGCTCCATACCCATGCGCTGGTAGAGGTCACCGAAAGGATCTGCTTCATCCAGAAGGCTGATGACCTCCACGTCATTCGGTGTTCCGTCCTTCCAGTTTCCGTAGAAAGCATGACGGATACGGCCACGCTTATCAGCCAGCTCAAGCCTGGTATGGCAAGTTTCCTTGTGGACGATACGGTTGATCTTGTCGCCGTCTCTCGAGAGGATGATGACGGCGATGGTCCAGAAGAAATACTTCATATCGGTGCACTGCTCCAGGAAGTATCGGTTGAGGTTCTGGCGCATCTTCCATTTCTTCACCTCGGGATTGACCGTAGGCTCCCCCGTAGCTTCGTCCAGCACAGATACACCCATGCCGTAGCAGGTCTGCACATTGAAGAACTTATTCTGGCTTGTGACCTCATCCTGGCCGATGAGTCTTATCAGCTCGTATGGCTGCTGGTTATCGTCTCCCCAGAGCACATATTTCATTTCCGGATGTCCCGGTACCGGCGCAGTGGCCACACTATGGCCGTCCATGGCCTCAAAGAAGCCCGTGGTGTCCTCCACGCTTGCCGTGGCGACAACCTTGCCGTCGTAGACTTCTACGATTTCCGTTTCAACACCATGGCGCGTCCTTGGCGGATTGTTGTTTTCTTTCATATTACATATATATTTTCATGTCATCAATTTCAAACAGGGTCACATCCCTGAAGGCATGTATGTGAAGGGATGGGTACAGCTTGACCCTGTGCAGTCCCCGTCTGGTGAATTTCCCAAAGGCGAGTGCACGCGGATAGGTTAAGATCTCGCCGGTGGACAGTTCCCAGAGACGGAGCTTGTGGGGATGACCGTCCTCCAGGAGCCGGATGGCGTCGTTGCGGTGGATAGATTTCTGTTTCATGGTTTCCTAGTTGAATGTTTCGTCAAACGTCTGGTCAAATATGCCGGCTGCAGATGATGCCATCTTCCTGTACTGCATCTTTGAAGCCAGTCTCCACGTCACGCTGCCGGACGGCATTGTATCTGGCGACGTACTGTAGCTCCAGTCGCTGTCGACGATGGCCAGCTCCGTCTCATGTGAACCTTCTACGAGATACAGCTTCTTTGCCCTGACAAGGTCATCGAATATACCGACCATACCGTCTGGGATGCTTCCCGTTCCGACCTTCCATGTAGGTACGGACTGCACCTTGTACACCTTGTGCCTTCCCTTGGACTGCACGCTGCTTCTTTCCGGCTTCAGCTCTCTTTCCGCCACTCCCAGGAGTACGATACTCTCCATGCAGCCGAAACAGTTGAGGAACCTGACGTGTACGGGAGGATTCTCTGGAGTTGCCACGAGCCATTTCATCTTCCGGCTGCCTACGGTTACGGTGACGCTGGCCATCACAGCCCCTTCTGAAGGAGGCGTGAGCGATGCCAGGTTGACGTACGCCGTGTGAACCCCGGTACCGACGGATGATACAGATGTGGAAGTATAGGCCACAGTATCGCCTGCTATCCAGCAAACGGATATGCTGGCAGAGGATCCTCCACCATACCAGGAGAAATACTCTACGGCATCGGCCACGGTAAGTTTCTCCCCCCTGAGCATGGACAGCATGTTGTCATTGACCCATGTGCTTGCCGGCACATCGGTCTCCACCCGGCATGGTATCATTGTCCATGCCTTTACACGCTGTCCGTCCAGGAACATTTCACAGTTCCTTACCTGCTCATCCATATAGCTCTCGAAGAGCTCTGCCACGTCATACAGTGAGATCAGTCCACTGGTATCGAAGTCGCAGAGCACATCCAGAGCCGTCTGACCGCCACAGAGGATCCTGACGGCACACTGCCGTTCAGTTCCCCCTGAAGCGATCTCTATGACATCCACTTCCCATGGGAAGGCGATGTCTGCTATATTTGTCTTCAGTGTGCTCATCTGGTACAAAGTTACATGTTATCATGCAAAGCATAAAAGACACTTATTTCCTGGACAGCATCTTCTCGTACTGTTTGAGCAGACGATACACGCCGTTGTCCCCATCGATGGAACATATTGCATGTATCCCGGTTTCCAGCTGCTCGTTGAGCTTCTCTATGGCCTCTGAGGTACGAGCGTCTGTCACCTGCTGCACCTGAAGCAGTGGTGACTCAGCCGTCTGAGAGGCGGCAACGGCCGTCTGGACAGGTGCGCTGACAGCCCGGCTGACATCCCTGGCCGTGAGTGAACCGACCGTATTGTTACGCTGTGCACGGTCAATCAGCTTCAGGATGGGCAGCACATTGGGATTGTTGACAGCCTCATGGTTTGCCACGAACTCCCCTTCATGGACGACTCCGGCCTCACGTCTGTAGTGGCTGCCACCAGTAAAGCCACCCGAATAGTATGCAGCCATCTGGGCATCGGCCTGCTTCTTGATCGTGGCCACCTGCATCATACCGGCGGAGGCGGCCAGGGCAGCAGCCACGGGTGCCAGTACAGGACCTGCAGGGAGACCCAGTGCGAGCATATCCTGATAGGCCAGCAAGGCATTCATGGCTGTTGAGGCAATAGCCTGGCTAATCTGTACGGCTGTGCTCTTCTTCAGTTCCTTCTTCTTGAGGGCATTGATCTCCTTCTGCTTCTTCTCCTCCAGTTTCTTTCCTTTGGCAGAATTGGCTCCTGCAGCATCAATCTCTGTCTGGTATCTCTTCTCAATGCGTGCCACCTCTACGTCCGTACATGCCTGAGAATAGTCTGCGTAGGCTGTCATGAGTGAAGAAACGGTAGAATAGGCAGCCTGTGCCATGGATGCGAAGTTCTCGAACCTCTCGGCGTCCATCTGTCTGACAGCTGCATCATATTCAGCCTGGTTGATGAGGTCGCTCTCGCGCAGCTCACGAAGTTTCTGGTATGTGGACTGCTGCAGCTTGATGCGCTGTGCTGCCACTGCCAGGGCAGAGACTCCGAAAGTAGCTCCTGTGTCAGCCCTGGGTGCTGCACCTTCCTGCTGGGACGGTCTGGCCTTCTCCAGTGCTGCGGAACCCCGTTCTCGCTCGTACTGTTGCTGCAGTCCTCCGTTACCTGTATACTTGAGTTCCAGCTGCCGCTTCATGCGAAGGTACTCCTCTTCACTGAGCAGTTTTTCACGATGAAGCGCATCAAGCATCTCCAGTTCTATCTCCATCTGTTGCATGGGAGTCTTCCGGCTGTATTCCTCGGACATCTTCCTGAGGTTTTCCAGATAGCGCTTCTCACGGCTGGCACGCTGCTTCTCGCTTTCCTCCTGGAGTGCACTGCGAGCTTTGTCAATCTCCTCTGCCTTTGCTCCGTTCTGCTCCATGTAGCGAAGACGTTTCTCCAGATGCTCCAGAGCAAGCTGATCCATGGCAGCCTGATGTGACTGCTCGCTGGTCTCGTTTCGGAGGTGCGACAGCTCAAGCTGGCTCTTCTCCATGTTATACTGCCGGTCCAGATCCTGGAGAGACCAGGCATTTATCTCTTCCTGATGCTTTCGGGTGCTCTCGCGCTGCTGATCCATGACGGAAGCCTTTTCGTGATCCGTATCCTCGTACAGGGAAACTATCTTCTTCAGATATTCCTGCTCAATCTGATACTGCTGGTCAAGATAGCTGCGATAATCGCCTATGCCACTGTCACCTGCAGCATATCTCATCCTGAGCTGTTCCTGCTGCAGGCGAAGCTGCTCTTCCAGGTCAAGCCGCTGCTGGCGTACACGTTCCTTTCGTTCCTTCTCTTCCGCTCTTTCACCTGCAGCATCCTTGGCAGCCGACTTTCCTGTATTATATCCATCGACGATGGCCTGGTTCTCCTGGATCTTCCTGGCCAGTTCGATGCCCTGGGCAGACTTTCGCTCGGCCACCGTCATATCGTCGTACTGTGCCTGCAGGCTGTCCACGAGATCCTTGTAGTACTGCTTGTTCTTACGGACAGGTGCATTGGGATCCGCTCCCGAATGACCTCCATCACTTGTATTGTCCCTCAAAAGGAGCGCATTCATGGCATCCGATATGGCCTGATCGCTCTCGATGGCCTTCATCAGACTCTTCTGCTCCTTCTCCAGGTTGCTGACTTCCTCGCTGGCCTCACGCAGTGCCTGACGCTGGATCCTCAGCTCGTTTTTCTTTGCCATGAGTTCCTGACTGTCCACCGTGTAGGTGACCTTATTACCTGCAGGGCCGGTTACGGTTTTCTCCACCGTCTTGTATTTCTCCGGGTGGGCATCAATCTCTGCGTTCACGGCATCCACGTTGACCTGCTTGCGGTACTGCTTCACACGGGCAGCCGCCAGACGGGTGTCCACCTCCTTCATCTGTTCATAGTATGCCTCGGCCAGGGCCTTGTTGTTGAGCTGCTTGATATACTCCTTTATGGCATCGGTATTCTCCCCGATGACCGTCCCTTCTTCTGTCAGGGAGGCAATATATCCTGGTACGATGCTCTGAAGCTTCTGGAGTGCAAGTCTCTTGTTCTCGAGCGAGACGTTATTGGAATGCAACATATTGACCAGGCGGTTGATCTGACCGATTTCCTGGGCAGTGCTTTCGGCAGCTTTTTTCTTTGCCTGGTTCACCGCATCCAGCTTTCCCTTCTGTTCATCCAGCGCCTTGTTCTCCGTGTTCGTCGCACCAACCATATCCATGATGACGCTGATGGCCAGTCCTGCCGCAACGACAAATGTTCCTAACCCCGTAGCTCGCAAAGATGCGCCAAACCCCTTCGCCGCCGTTGCAGCTGCCTTGAACTGGAAGGTCAATGCATAAAAAACGACCTTCAGCAGCTGTGTACCTACGACAGCTGCCTTCTGAATAGCATTCAGGGACAGGAATTCCTTCTTGACACGCTGGGTAGTGAAAGCGAGGGTGGAAGAAGAGGAGTTGGCAAATATGACAGCACGATTGAAGGCGGTGGTGCGTATCGTTAGCAGGGAGGTCACTGTAGCCCAAGCCGTCTTCACTGCCGTGATAGCCTTGGTGCGGAGCGTGAGGTATGCGATGATGGACGCCAGGTATGCAAGGGCTGTGGCATGGTTGCGTGCAAAGCGGATCAGCGTGATGGTGGACTTCATGGAGGCAGAGGCAAACCCCGTGAAGTGACTGTAGAGGGGCATGAGTTCCTCGCCCAGCTCGACACTGACCTCATGGAAGGCCTTCTTGGCTTTGTCGAGTGAAGCCTGCACGGTATTGTTCTGGACATTGAACTCTGCGGTGACGCTGGTCGCTTCCCGGAATGCCTTCGTGGCAATCTCCTGCTGCAGACGTACATTCTGGATGTTTCCGGCCAGGGCACTGAGAACCTGGACTACACCGCTGCCACTCATCTTCATATCTCCGAAGAGCGGAGCCAGGTCCTCGAGACCGCCCTTCTGTGACAATGCCGTGAGGAACTGCATGAGAGCCTCGTTGGCATCGGTTCGCAGCAACTCAGTAAACTTCTGTACATCTAGCCCTGCAGCCTGTGCGAGCTTCTGAGGTTCCCGGTACAGCTTGACGATGACATTCTGCATGGCCGTTGCACCCTTCTCCACTCCGACCATGGACTGGTCGAGCGTGCTGGCCAGACCCATGACCTGGGACTGCGTCAGACCAGCTTGGTGCGATGCACCTGCCAGACGCGATGTGAATTCCAGGATATACGGCTCGCTGGCTGAAGAGTTCTGTGCAAGCTCGTTGATGGCAGAACCCGTAGAGAGCATGGCCTTCTTCAGTCCGAGTCGGTCCTGATCACCGAAGAGCTGTGCAAGCTTGCCGATGTTCTTGACCGCATCCTCGCCGAGATCTTCACCGAGAGCCACATTGATCTGATCGGCAGCCTCCACGAACTCCAGGATCTGGTCGCGTGACTGGATTCCGAGCCGACCGGCATCACCGGCCAGTTCCAGGAGCCTTTCACGTGCAGTACGAGTGTCCAGATGCTTGAGTGCCTCACTCAGCTCATTGAGTGCATCACGGCTGAGACCTGTATATTTGATGACTTGAGACTCTGCCTCCTGCATTGTTGCGTAGTCCTGGATGGCGCTCTGCATGGATGACTTGAGTCCCGTTATGGCCATCATGAACGTCTGGACGGAGGTGATGATACCAACCCATTTCTGTCCAAAGTGGGCAAAACGGTCTGAAGTTGACATCACTGATTCCTCTGCGGCCTTGGCCTCTCGCTTTATCTTCAGGAGTTCCTTGTCACACTCACGCAGTGCCTGGGTAAGGACATGCCACTGCTGTGACCCACGCTTCACGGTACCGCTATTGAGTTCCTTGTTGATTTCCTTCATCGTCTTCCGGAGCTCTGCAGGTGTGGCCTTGTCCAGATTCCCGAGTACCTTCTTGAGGGTATTGGCCCTGGTACTGATTTGCTGTATCTGTCTCTCGAGACGCTTGGCTTCCTTGGTGTATAGAGCCAGTCCCTGGGCATCGCCCTTGTCCAGAGCCTCTTGTCTGAGCTTGTTTACCTTCTCCAGCTTGGTATTGAGTTCGTCCAGCTTCTTTGAAGCCTGCTGCGAATTGACAATGAGCTCGACGGTCTTGATGTCCTGTGTATCCATAGAAAAAACATGCTAATTTTGGTTTGCAGTCCAAAGTTAGCATGTTTATCGTGTATTAAAAAAGACAATCCATACGGGTTGTGGGTATCAGAGGTCTCTCCAGTTGTCAACCCAGAACGCGCGTCTGTCACCGTTCTTCTGCAGGTACTTCCTGTAGCGGCCAGCCCATTCTTCATCCCGGATGCGCTTTTCAAGCTCCTTGCGGTATCTCTTCTGCTTCTGCTCCTCAGTGAGTTCCTCCCTGCCCAGCAGAAAGTCCATAAAATCCTTCTTGAGCGTACCTGCAGCAATCTCTGCCCAGAGAAAGGCAACCGTGCAGATGATCAGGATGATGCTGAGGAAGTATATGAAGAAGATTCTCATTTCGCATGTTTTTTGTTACTGCAAAGATAATGATTTTCCATATTGTAGAATTATTTTCTACAGAAAAAACATACATACATGTTTGATTTGCTAAGCAAGGTTGTCAAAAAGGCCAGAGAACTGGTCTCCGATGAGTTCGGGCAGCTTATTCCTCAGCACCTGCACGGAGAGGTGCCAGCTGACGTTGAACCAGGGACGTGGCTGACGCTTCGGTCCCTTCATGCCCTGAGAATAGCGGTAGAGATCATCCATGACCTCTATATATCCTCCGTTACCATGGTAGAATCCCTTTCCTACTCCCATATCCACATATATACCATAGGTGAGATATCTGAAGGTAAGGTCTGCGTCGGCATCCCCAACGGTGAATGTCCCACTACTGACAGACCGACGGAGTGCTCCCGTGTCGTGTATACCCATCATGTCGAGACGGTCGGTCCAGATCTCTACCATCTTGTCACGCCACGCCTCCATGTATGGACGCAGCATGTCCAGGCGGTGACGGCTACGGCTATGGTCTGTTACTGCCATTCTTCAGGATCATAGGAAAGGTCGACGGGCTCATCGACAGAAAGCATGAAATAGAGTCCTGTGGCTCCGTTCAGGAACGTGCCGCCCAGTTCCTTGCTTGGTATACGGTCTGTACGGATGGCCACCATCTCGTTCGACAGGTCATCCTGATCAATGATGAGCCTGCTGCGGAACTGACGGTATATCTGGCGACAGATGTCCATGACTCTGGAATAGTCTGACATGTCTCCCACCTTGTAGCGCATGACGATGAATACGGTAATGACACGTCTGTCCACCCAGCTGCCTCCATGGAGGGTGGTGTTGGTGTCGGTGGTATCAGTGATGCAGAGCATGCACTTCTCCCTGGTCATCTCCTGAAGGAGTCCCTCGATGTGGTGAATGCCGGAACAGGTGACGCATACCATGCCGAGGGAATGTGCCAGCTTGTTGGATGCGGCAAGGGTCTTGAAATACGACTTGAAGTCATAGAGTGTCTTTGCGTCCATGGTTGGTCAGGATCTTGACGATTATAAATATGAGTATTACAGAGAAGGCAAAAAGCATCAGGATGGTACCGGTAGCCCATCCACGGGAGGATGGCTTCCTCTCCAGTATATCAGATGTGTCTGAGGTTTTGTTTCCTTCGACCTTGGCGGCCGATGCCTGGACGTGTTCCTGAACTGCATGGGTCTCTTGTATCTCCTGGCCCGACATGTTCAGACCGTTGATGCGAACCTTGACGGGCACGGAGGAAGGAGAAGCGGAAGGTCGGCGGCTGGCGGTTCCTGAAGGTATGGTGTCGGCACATAGGGGAAGTGGCAAGTACTCCAGTTCCATGTTGTCTATGCTCACATCCCAGTTTCTGAGGGTCTCGATAAGTCTCCACATGTAGCTGCTGTCGCGATTTTCGCATTCCATCAGCTCTGAGGACTCAATCTTCTCAGTCACATGCTTTTTCGTGGTGCTGCATCCTATCAGGAGCAGGATGGCCAGTAACAGGCTGGCCAATCTGGCAATTTCTTTCATAATGATATTCATTTTGTTTCCTTAAAGAGGACAGCGAATCGTTCAGACTGTCCCATATTCCAGAGTCATGGATGATGGTGTAGTTCTCGAGGCGGTTGCCTCGTGTCTGGTTCTGGCTGAGAAGCGAGGCTACCCTGATATCGCCCTCTATGAGCATGACCTTGCTGTGGTTGTTGGCCAGGATCAGCTCATCACATAGCCGGTGGAGCATTCCATGGAGACGTGCCGTCTTCTCTGCGGCTTTCCAGTCTGCGATGATGGTCAGGTGCAGGATCCTTCCGCTACGGCGTAGCTGTGCCACGCGACGGAGGAACTCCTCACCTGTACTGTAGGTGCTGACAATGACACGGGAACTGCCACAATACTGCAGCAGCTTCTCCAGCACGTCGCCCAGCTGCAGACGGTCGGTGACGAAGGCCTGAAGGGGAACTTCCCTCGGGTCACGGATCAGGTACTCGTAGCGCTTCATGGTTTTCCCGTACCGTCTACCTCGGCTTTGAGTTCCTCGAACTCGGCATAGTCCCCGACCATCTCATACTCTCGGATGAGCTTCTTTTCCCACTTGACAGCGAGGTCACGTGCCCCCTGTATGGGCTTGAATCCGATGACTGCCACGTCATCGGTGACTTCGAGTTCGCCGACGGTGATCTCACTGTATGAAGGAGCGTCTGCCTCGTTCTTGTCGAGCTGGGTGTATTTTCCGTATGCGGCCATGATCCTGGCAAATGCGTTTGGATCTTTCTGCCGGCGTGCCATCTCAATCCCTTCCTCGCACATCTGGCGGAAACGGTATCGGTCGTAGTCCTTGGTGACCTGGTTGAGGTGTCCGAGGCATCGCTTTATGAGGCGCACGTCCTCGTATGCGACAGACTGTCCGACATGGTATTTTTGCTGTATGTCGAGCACGATGTCACGGTCAGAGAGGCGCGGAAAGTTGAGCCAGTAGGTGTATTCGGCACGTATGCGCAGGAGCCGGTTCTGCTCTGCGGCCCCGAGACCGGCTGCTGCCATCTCCTTGGCATCAGAGAAGAGAAAGTCTTCTACCTTCTTGATAAGTTCCTGCTTGAGCATAGTCTATTCCTCCATCTGTGCCAGATAGGAGCCGAGATTTGCTGATGCTGTTGGGCTTCCTGCCCTGGCCATTTCTATCTCGCGTTCCCTGATCTCGAGTGCCATTTCTGCCTTGGCCCGATTGTATATCCTGCGGAGACCGGCGTTATTGATGAGCAACATGCGCAGGTTTGACTCCTCCATGTCGAGGAGTACGGCCATGTCGGGTATGGGTGTGAGCTTTCGTGCGAGTTCGTCTATCTTGGCTTTGAGATCCATGTTATTTTCTTGTATTGATCCATGAGGTTATTCCGCGGAAATGCACATCGACGATGGCATCTCGCCCTTCAGGGCTGGTAAGTATGGCGAGATCCTGCTGGTTGTTGTGGAAGAAGTTCTCGGTGAGGACGGCCGGACAGCGTGTGGCTTTGAGGATGTAGAAGCCGCTCTCCAGGTCTGGGTCGCTGTCGGAGTAGTCCTTTCGTATGCGATGCCCGGCAAAGACTTCCTCTGCTGCCTGGTAGAGGCTGTCGGCTATGCCATCGGCCTGTGTCTGCCCTGGTGAGGTATAGGCTGACCACCCCCTGGCTTCTGCCCATGGGCCTCCCTTTGCCGCATCGCTGTGTATGGAGACGAGGATGCACTGCCTGCCAGTGTTCTGCCAGAGTCGGTTTGCCCTGGCGCATCGTTCTGCGAGTGAGATGTCCTTCTCCTCAGGAACCAGGAGCTCGGCATCGTAGCCCGCATCGAGCAGACGCTGGCAGAGCTGCCTGGCGATGAGCCTGGTGAACTTGTATTCGAAGTATCTGACCTTTCCAGGTGCTACGATGGCGGTTGCAGGGTCGTGTCCGTCTCCGTCGAAGGCCGGGCTGCCGTTTGGGTTTCCGAGCCCGTGTCCGTTGTCTATGAGTATCTTCATGGCAGGTGGTTTATTTCTTGAGTTTCTCCAGTGTGTTCTCAGCTGCGAGCTTGAAGCCGAAGATGGTGGCTGCATAGACTATGGTCTGACCGAAGTACCACAGTGTGCCGTTGGGTACGTCGGCATCGCCGCTACGAAAGAAGGCAAGGAAGCAGAGGATGATGCCACTGGCAAGGGTGATGATGGCCGACCCGTACTGTATCTGGTCTTTTCTGTCATGTGTCATGGATGTATGGTTTGTATGGTTTGTATATGCAAATGTACGACATATCCATGGATGGCAAAAAGACACGGAAAAAGGGCGTGGTAAGCACTTGTCTTCCACGCCCTGGCTGGTTTTTGGACTTGCCTGCCCTATTTAACGGAGAGCCACTTGTCAACGATGTCGATGGCAGCCTGTCGCTGCACCTTGAACTCGGCCCACTCGCTGGCATAGTCTGCGGCCTTTGGTGTGTCGGGATCCTCGATGCGCATGAGCTGGTGCGTCTTGATGGCATCCTCCTCGCTCTGGGTGTACTGTGCACGGATGAGGGCACCGATGAGGGTGTCACGGCTGTCATCGGCCGCATCGATGAGGGTGCCTCCGTCGGGCATGGGGCCGGTATAGGCATAGGCTGTCACGGTCTTCGGCTCATGACCGTCCTCGGAAGGCGAGGCTGGCTCGAGCTGGTAGTTCTCAATCACTTCCTCGTTGAGATAGACGAGGGCATGGCCTTCATCGTATCGAGTGAAGGTCATGGGCTGCAGATAGATCTTTCTGTTCATGTTGTTTGTTGTTATTATATTTTTCCTTCGGTTAACGTAAATTCTTGCTCTGCGCAAGCGTCACCCTACGGGATGCCGAGCGATCGCGAATTTAAGCGTAAATTACCGAAAATTATTTTTTAGGCTATGTATGCTGTTTTACAAAAAACGACAATCCAAAAGAAAGTATTTACGCTTTCTATGTTAAAATCCAAATAATTTGACCATTATTTATAGTTTATGCTGAAATTTTATAATTTTTATCGAATACTTGCTTATTTTTGACTATTGCAGTGGCTATGTGGACGAGTTTGTTCTTGACATTGTTTAGGGCAACCTGCTTCTTCTTTCCTCTTGCAATAAGCCTTGAGTAATAGGAGGCAA
>JAZRVZ010000008.1:0-12852 GCA_045599425.1 Bacteroidaceae bacterium
GAATGCTTGCAGAATGCGCAGAATCACCCCCTGAAATGGTGGAAGAGAAATAATAAGGGGCTTACTGAAAAGGAAAGGTCACTCAACTCCTGTATTTCAAGGGGTAGAGTGACTTCGTACGATGTTTAGCGGACAGTAATATTTCAGAATGCATACGTGCTGTATCAGAAGGATGGGCATGTTACAAGTATATCGTTCAGTGAAAAACCTGTAATCAGTTATAGTGGAGATGAACTTGTGGTGACTACCAGCACTGTCACAGAGCAGTATCCACTTGACTTCCTGAACAAGATTTCTGTAGAAGGACATGTAGAGGAAGTCACCTCCATCGACGAAGTCATCCTTCCTGACACGGAGTTCAGTTTCTCCGAAGAGGGTGCCAAAGTGCGGGGTGAGAAACCGGGAACGCCATTCTATGTCTTTGACCTGAGAGGCATGATGTGCGCTCAAGGTGTAATAGATGCTGAAGGCAAGGCGAACATCAGATTGTCACGTCTTCCTTCTGGAATATATATAGTAAAGACTCAGTCCACCTCATTTAAGATTAAGAGATAATAGCCAAGGTATATCTCTGGACTCAAAAAGAAAACTGATGGCAACGCATCACATCACCCCCATTTGCCATGAACCAATGTTGAATTGGATTTGAAACCGGGAACAGAACGGAATGAACAGAAATAAAGCAAAATAATAATGTTCGTTTTTGTTCCCGGTTTCAAGATAATCTGATGACACCAGAAGGGTACACTGTGTTACTTGTCGTAGATTTCGGCAAGCTTCCTGGCGAGTTCCTCGCCGCGGAGGTCGGTGCATACAACCTTGCCCTCGGGATCGAAGAGGATGGTGGCGGGGATGGCGCGTATGTTGTAGAGCTTGGCTCCCTCGCACTGCCAGTACTTGAGGTCGGACATCTGGGGCCAGGGGATGCCGAGGTCCTTGACGGCCTTGGCCCAGGCGTCCTTCTTGCTGTCCAGGCTGACGCCGACGATCTCAAAGCCCTTGCCGTGGTAGCGATAGTAGGCGGCCTTGACGTTGGGCATCTCGGCACGGCAGGGACCGCACCAGCTGGCCCAGAAGTCTACGAGGACGTAGTTGCCCTTGCCAACCCAGTCGGTGAGGTGGACGGGCTGGTCGTTGAGGTCGTTCATGACAAAGTCCTGAACAGGTGTGCCGGGCTGCTTGGATTTGTCGGCCAGGATCTGTTTCTTGATGGAGGCCAGGGCAGGGTGGTCGGCGTGTTTGTAGCCTTCAAGGTACTGGTCAATGTAGCTGAGCTCGAGGTCCTGGGTGGCCATGGGCATGACGAAGACGGGGAGGAGGTTGTCCCGGTTCTCCTGCAGGATCTGCTTGTAGAGTTCGGGACTCTGGGCGTTCCATTCGTCGATGCGCTTCTTGATGGCGGCCATCTCGGCCTCGGGCATGTCCTTGCCCTGGTATTTTTCCTGCAGGGCCTGATAGTCCTTGAGGATCTGGTTGTAGATGTCGTTGTGCTGGCGCAGGCGGAGGATGATGGCCTGGAACTGGTTGTTGAGCTGGGAGCCGCCGCTGACGACGGGCTTGCCGCCCTGGAGGGTGATGGTGACGGGGGTGCCGTCGGAGATGACGTGGGCCTGGCTGCCGTCCTCCAGTCGGAAGGCCAGGTGGCCGGTTTCCTTGAGGGGGCTCTTGCAGGATTGGGTCTCGGCGGTGACCTGTACGGTCTGGTCCAGGGTGTTGTCGGTCATGGAGGCCAGGGTGAGGGTCTGGCCCTGGAAGCCCTTTAGGGTGATGTCGGCGTTCTGTGCCGTGGCCCCCATGCTGATGGTCAGGCAGAGGGCGAGGAGTTGCTTTTTCATGCGATTTTTGTTTTTTTGTCTGTGCAAAGTTACGAATTATTCGGTGAAAAGTAGTATTTTTGCAGAAAATTTAACGCAGGATGTCTGTCCGGCAACGGCGGGACGTCTGAGAGTGCTTGATTAACCTCTTTAAAAACAAGAAAAGATGATCAACGAGACTGCATTGGTGGTCTTCAGCGGCGGGCAGGACTCCACCACCTGTCTGTACTGGGCGCTGAAGGAGTTTGGCAAGGTTCGTGCCATTACGTTCAGTTACGGCCAGAAGCATGTGCTGGAGGTGGAACTGGCGGAGAAGCTGGCCCGTAAGGCCGGCGTGGAGTGGGAGTTGATGGACGTGAGCTTCATCAGTCAGTTGAGTACGGGTTGCTCGCTGACGGACACGAGTCTGGAGATCGAGGCGGAGAAGGAGGAGGGCAAGCTGTGCCCGTCGACCTTTGTACCGGGACGTAACCTGTTTTTCCTGAGTATTGCTGCCGTGAGGGCCCGCGAACTGGGTATCCGTCACCTGGTGACGGGTGTGAGTCAGACGGACTACAGCGGTTACCCGGACTGTCGGGATGCGTTTGTCAAGAGTCTGAACGTAACGCTGAACCTGGCCATGGAGGAGCAGTTTGTGCTGCACACGCCACTGATGTGGATTGACAAGGCGCAGACGTGGGAGCTGGCGGACAGGCTGGGTGTGCTGGATGTGATCCGCCATGAGACGCTGACGTGCTACAACGGAATCCCGGGCGACGGATGCGGACACTGTCCGTCATGCAAGCTGAGAAGGGAGGGACTGGAGAAGTACCTGAGTGCCAGAGGCGAATTGAAGGTTGAGCGTTAATGGTTTATTGTTGATAGCTGAATGTTGAAAATGGAAAGTTCTTCTACTTGTTGTGCAGAACTTTCTTAATTCCTTATTTATAAATTATATACAGGACATGGCTGAGAACAGAGAGAATGAGGGTCTGCAGGCCCTGGGAAAGAAGACGGAGTACAGGCAGGACTATGCGCCGGAGGTGCTGGAGACGTTCCAGAATAAGCATCCTGAGAATGACTACTGGGTGAGGTTCAACTGTCCGGAGTTCACGAGCCTTTGTCCCATCACGGGGCAGCCGGACTTTGCAGAGATACGGATCTCGTACCTGCCTGATGAGCGGATGGTGGAGTCGAAGAGCCTGAAGCTGTACCTGTTCAGTTTCCGCAACCATGGTGACTTCCATGAGGATTGCGTGAACAAGATCATGAAGGACCTGATACGGTTGATGGATCCCAAGTACATCGAGGTGACGGGCATCTTCACGCCACGAGGCGGCATCAGCATCTATCCCTATGCCAACTATGGTCGTCCGGGTACGAAGTATGAGAAGATGGCCGAGCACAGGATGCTGAACCACGAGTGATTGAAAATTGAAAGTTGATCTCAGGCTGTTGCCAGAAGTGCAATCCGAATAGCTTGATTTTCAACTTTCAACTTTCAGTTTTCCATTCGTTCACTCTATCTCTAGCTTCAGGGCTTCCGTCAGCTTGGCCAGGCTGGAGTTGTGCTTGATCATGCGCCTGTAGATCTCGGGTTTGGTGTAGGCTTTCTGCACCACCTGGACGTCTGCCACGAGGATGTCCATGTGGATGCCGGTGGTCTGCATGCGCTGCTCGAAGTAGCTGATGATGTAGGGGACATAGTTTTCCATGTCTTTCTTGACCAGCGGACTGTTGACCGTTACGGTGAACTGTTTGTCGCCGGTGATCCTGGGCAGGCTGACGCGCATGCGCTGGGACATGGCGGTGTGTTCCTTGGGGATGCGGGTGGCGTATTCCTGCCAGCAGAGGTTGACGTTGTGCTCGTTGAAATCGAGGGAGGCGGACGTGGCGGCCTCGGGTGCGGCGGCTGCCTTCTGCCGTTCGCGCTGTGCCACGTTCAGGCCCTGACTGGCCTCCTGGGCGATGTCGCGGTTGGGGAGGTAGGGGCGCTTGATGGAGGGGATGGACTGGAGCGAGATGGTGCGCAGCAGTGGGGCAGGATTGGTGGATTGTGCGGACTGCCCAGGCTTCGCTGCCTGTGCAGGTTGCGCTGTCTGTGCTGTCTGTGCGGATTGTGTGTGCTGTGTGTGCTGGGCAGGCTGTGCTGCCTGCTGGGTGGTAGCCGGACTTGTGTTCGCAGAGGCTACGGTCTGCTGGCCCCCCAGCTGTGCTGCGGGTACCTTGAACAGGGGTTTAAGGGTCTTGGGGCGGCGCCCCCGACCCAGGATGTCATCCTCCTGTGCGCACTCGATGAGGCAGATCTCGACCTGAAGGCGCTTGTTGCGGCTGGTACGGTAGGCCTGGTCACATTCGTTGCAGAGCTTGATGGCCCGGTAGAGGAACCTGGGTTCGCAGCGCTGGGCTTGCTCGCGGTAGCGCTCCTTGGTCTGTTCGCTGACTTCCAGCAGTTCGAGGGTCACGGCATCGCGTGCCACGAGGACGTCGCGCAGGTGGGAGGCCAGTCCGCCGATGAAGATGCCTGCATCGAAGCCACGGTTGATGACCTCGTTGAGGAGCATCATGCAAGGTTCCACCTCATGCTGGAGGAAGTGGTCGACGAGGCGGAAGTAATAGTCGCTGTCCAGGATGTTGAGGTTCTGCAGGGCCTGCTGGTAGCTGAGGTTGCCGCCGGAGAAGCTGACCATCTGGTCGAAGATGGAGAGGGCGTCGCGCATGCCGCCGTCGGCCTTGCGGGCAATGAGGTTCAGGGCCTCCTCGTCCACGGTGACGCCTTCCTTCTGGGCCACATGGCGCAGGTGGTCCACTGTGTTGCTGATGGTCATGCGCTGGAAGTCGTAGACCTGGCAGCGGGAAAGGATGGTGGGGAGGATCTTATGCTTCTCGGTGGTGGCCAGGATGAAGATGGCGTAGCTGGGCGGTTCCTCAAGGGTCTTCAGGAAGGCGTTGAAGGCGGCTGTGGAGAGCATGTGGACCTCATCGATGATGAACACCTTGTACCGGCCGATCTGTGGGGGGATCTGCACCTGCTTGATAAGCTCGCGCATGTCTTCCACGGAGTTGTTGCTGGCGGCATCCAGCTCGTGGATGTTCATGGACCGGCCTTCGTCGAAGGCGCGGCAGGACTCGCACTCGTTGCAGGCCTCCATGCCCTGGCCGGGATTCATGCAGTTGATGGTCTTGGCAAGGATGCGCGCACAGGTGGTCTTGCCCACGCCGCGTGGACCGCAGAACAGGTAGGCGTGTGCCAGTTTGCCCAGCCGGATGGCATTGAGCAGGGTGGTGGTCAGGGCACGCTGGCCCACGACGGTGTCGAACGTGGCGGGACGGTATTTGCGTGCGGAAACAAGGTATTCTTCCATGTCCTCTGTGGGGTTTAAGGTATGTTGCCGGAAACCGGCGAATTGTTATATAATGCAAAAATAAGAAAAAAAAAGGTGCCCTCCATACATTTGGGGCAAAAAAAGCTATATCTTTGTAATCGATTTGCCATTAAGGCCCGTTATTAACACGTTTAAGTAAGCCTAATCAACCTGGTCATGAGAATCATCTCTGCAATATTTGCCTTCATCATGCGTCACGAGAACTGGTGCTTCATTGTTGGGTTCCTGCTGTTCGTGGGATTCGTGGACAGCAACAGTCTGTGGGAACGACACTTTGTGTGGGAGAGCACGGAGAACCTGAAGCAGGAGATACAGAACTACAGCGCTCGGTATGTGGAGGATTCGCTGAAGCTGGCCGAACTGAAGACCAATCCCCGCCGCCTGGAGCAGGTGGCACGCGAGCGTTATCTGATGTCCCGGCCTGACGAGGATATCTTCGTGATCGTTGAGGGCGACAATGTTCCCGGCCAGCTGGCCTCGAAGGGTACACCCATGGTAAGGGTGGGGCAGTAGCAGAGGCCACCATCCCCCGTCGTCATAGACCAGCAAAAGGAATATCGTACAGAAATAAGAATATCGTCCACAGATATAATATAACAATAAGGTAAGGCACACTCGCATGGCAGAACTGAACAAATGGCAGAACATCCTCTTCCGGGCTGGAGCTATCCTCCTGCTGGCCGGACTGGGTATGCGCCTGTTCCTGCATCCGGCAGCCTGCTGGGTGACGGCCTTGGGGGCCGTGCTCTTTGCCGCAATGCAGATGCTGATGCGTTATGACGGTCCCGGCATCAACCTCCAGCGCCTTCGCCGCCAGCAGGTCTTCAGCGACTTTGTCTTCCTGGTCACGGCCGCCCTGATGGTCATGCAGGACAATGACTGGGGTCCCGTGTGGGCCCATGGCAATTCCTGGATCCTCTGTCTGGTCATTGCGTGCGTGCTGCAGGTCTATACCGCCTTCCGCATTCCCCAGGAACTGGAGCGGGAAAAGCGGAGGCGCGGTGTCTGAAAGCCCCTGACCAAACGAGTAAGCCATTAGTTAAGTCTAACCTGATAGAACCCAACTGTTACCCATGAGAATCAATCCGTTACATCTTCTCTGCACGCTTGCCGGGGTGATCCTTGCCTCCTGTGCCACGCAGTATCATGTGGATGGCCGTACGGACAGGGGTATGCTGGAGGGTAAGATGCTATACGTCAAGGTATTTGACCGGGATGACCTGGTCACGATCGACTCCTGCCAGGTCTGCCACGGGCAGCTCACCTTCACGGGCGAACTGGACACGGCACAGTTTGTGTCCATCTACATGGATGACCAGTATGTGGGCCCGCTGGTGCTTGAGGAGGGCGTCATCAGTCTGAAACTGAATGAATTGCAGAGCGAGATCATGGGCAGTCCCTACAACGACTCCCTGAATGTCTTCCTGGGCGAGTTCCAGCGGTTCTTCCGCGCCAGGATGCAGTTGGGAGAGGAATACCAGCGATGCCAGAAGAGCAGTGCGCAACTGATCCTGGACGGCCTGACGGAGGAGGAAAGCATCCTGGCCAGCCACAAGCGAATCAGTCAGGTGCTGGACAGTCTGGCCGAACTGGATGCCCGGCAGGATGCCTTCGAGACCAGTTTCATCGTGCGCAACAGCAACAATATCCTGGGGCCCGGCCTCTTCATGTTCATGACCTGGAGGCAGCCCTATCCTTACCTTACACCGCAGATTGAGGAGATCCTCCTGCGATCCTATCCTTATCTGAAGAGCCACCCCTATGTGCAGCGATATGTGGATGCGGCCAGGAAGAACATGGAGCAGATGAGGCAATGATAAATTGAAAATTCTCTCCTCGGGCTTGCGATACACGCTTGATTGCAGAGTTAACTTCCAACTTCCAGTTTTCCATTTTCAATTAGCCCATTTTCCATTTTCCCCTCGTCCAATTTCCCATTTTCCATTTTCAATTATCCCTTCGTCCCCCCCAATGTCCGAACAAGAAGAAATCCTACAGTTGCGTGCAGACCTGCACCGCCACAATCATAACTATTATGTGCTGAACCAGCCGGAGATCAGCGACCAGGAGTTTGACCACCTGATGCACAGGCTGCAGGACCTTGAAGCCCTGCATCCCGAGTTGGCTGACCCGAACAGTCCCACGCAACGCGTGGGCAGCGACCTGAGCAATGAGTTTGAGACGGTCAGGCACTTGCGTCCCATGCTCTCCCTGGCCAATACCTACAACCAGCAGGAGGTGAGGGAGTTTGTGGAGCGCGTGCGCGAGGGTCTGCAGGGCGAGCCCTTTCAGATCTGCTGTGAGATGAAGTTCGACGGACTGAGCATCTCGCTCCACTACAAGGTCGGCAAGCTGGTGCGGGCCGTGACCCGCGGCGACGGTGTGCAGGGCGACGATGTGACGGAGAACGTACGCACGATACGTTCCATTCCGCTGGTACTGCCTGAGGGGGCGGACTATCCCGACGAGTTTGAGATCCGTGGCGAGGTACTGATGCCCTGGAGCAGTTTTGAGAAACTGAACCGGGAGCGTGAGGCCAGGGGCGAGCAGTTGTTTGCCAACCCACGCAATGCAGCTTCGGGAACGCTGAAGAACAAGGATCCACGCGTGTGCGCCGAGCGCAGGCTGGATGCCTACCTCTATTATCTGCTGGGCGACGGGATTCCCGGCGAGAGCCACTATGAGAACCTCCAGCTGGCCCGCCGGTGGGGCTTCAAGGTGAGTGATTCCATGCAGCTGGCTGATGGGGTGGAGGAGGTTATGAACTACATCCGGCATTGGGATGAGGCCCGTCACAGCCTGCCCTTTGCCACGGATGGCATCGTGCTGAAGGTCAATTCGCTGGCCCAGCAGCGCTCCCTGGGACTGACGGCCAAGAGTCCGCGCTGGGCCATCGCCTACAAGTTCCAGGCGGAGCAGGTAAGCACCGTGCTGCGCGAGGTGACCTATCAGGTGGGTCGGACGGGTGTGGTGACGCCGGTGGCCAACATGGATCCCGTCCAACTGGCGGGTACGGTGGTGCGACGGGCCACATTGCACAACGCGGATGTGATGGCAGCCCTGGACCTGCACGTGGGCGACAGTGTTCTGGTGGAGAAGGGCGGGGAGATCATTCCCAAGATCGTGGGAGTGGACGAGACGATGATCACCCCCCTGCGCGGTGAGCCGATCACGTTCATCACCCATTGTCCAGAGTGCGGCACGCTGCTGATGCGCAACGAGGAAGAGGCGGCAACGTTCTGTCCCAACGACCAGTGCCGTCCGCAGATCCTGGGGCGGATAGAGCATTTCATCAGTCGGCGGGCCATGAACATCGACAGCTTGGGACCGGAGACCGTGGACGATTACTTCAACCGCGGACTGATACGCGATGTGGCCGACCTCTATGACCTGACCTTCGAACGACTCTGTCCGCCGGCCACGGACCTCTTTGGCAATCCCCTGCCCGTAGCGGGCGGAAAGCGCGGGGCGGCCGACGGCAAGGAGCATCTGAAGGAGCGCAACGTGCTTTCGGGCATTGCGGCCAGTCGTGAGGTGCCCTTCGAGCGGGTACTGTTTGCCCTGGGCATCCGTTTTGTAGGCGAGATTGCGGCCAAGACGCTGGCCCGCAACTTCAAGGGTATTGATGCCCTGCGCCAGGCCACCCTGGACGATCTGCTGCAGGTGAACGGCATCGGCGTGGTGATAGCCCAGAGTCTGATACGCTGGTTCCGGGACGAGGCCAACCTGGCCCTGGTGGAGAGGCTTCGCCAGGCCGGACTGCAGATGGAGCTCTCACGGGAGGAACTCTCGGCCCATACCGACCGCCTGGCCGGACAGAGCATCGTCATCAGCGGTGTCTTTGCCCGTCACAGCCGTGATGAGTACAAGGCACTCATTGAGAAGCACGGTGGCAAGAACGTGGGCAGCATCTCTGCCAGGACGAGCTTTGTGCTGGCCGGGGCGAACATGGGGCCTGCGAAGCTGGAGAAGGCCGGAAAGCTGGGCGTTCGCATCCTCACGGAGGACGAATTCCTGGAAATGGTACAGGAGTCCTGATGCCCGGATTCCAGGTGTTTCCTTTCTCTTGTCTCGTATTTTAGGGCAAGTGGTTCACAATTCGTTATAAATTCTTGCCAGTGACGGAAAAAAGTGTTATCTTTGCGCCGCATTAAGCGAAAGATTGTTATGGCTCAGAATAAATTCAAGGGATTAGGTATAGCTCTTGTCACCCCTTTCAAGTCCGACGGCAGTGTTGATTATGAGGCACTGCAGCGTCTGCTGGAGTTCCAGCTCTCCCATGGTGCGGATTTCATTTGTCTGCTCGGTACCACAGCCGAGACTCCCACGCTGACGGCCGAGGAGAAGCAGAAGATCCGCAGTCTGGTGGTGGAGCGTACGGCCGGCCGGGTGCCCCTGCTGATGGGATGCGGCGGCAACTGCACGCAGGCAGTCATCAACGAGCTCCGCAGTACCGACTGGACGGGCATTGATGGCGTGTTGAGCGTATGCCCCATGTACAACAAACCCTCGCAGGAGGGACTCTACCAGCATTTCAAGGCCATCAGCGAGGCCAGTCCCGTACCCGTTGTGCTGTACAATGTGCCCGGTCGTACCGGTGTGAACATGACGGCCGAGACCACCCTGCGCCTGGCACGTGATTGTGAGAATGTGGTGGCCATCAAGGAGGCCAGCGGCAACATCACGCAGATGGACGACATCATCAAGAACAAGCCCGCCGACTTTGATGTCATCAGCGGCGACGATGGTATTACCTTCCCCCTGATCACCCTGGGGGCTGTGGGTGTCATCAGCGTCATCGGCAACGCCCTGCCGGCCGAGTTCAGCAGGATGGTGCGCCTGGCCCTGCGTGGCGAGTATGATCCTGCCCTGCGCATCCACCATAAGTTCACGGAACTGTTCAAACTGCTCTTTGTGGATGGTAATCCCGCAGGCGTGAAGGCCATGCTGAGTGCCATGGGTATGATCGAGAACAACCTCCGTCTGCCTCTTGTGCCCACCCGCCTGACCACCATGCAGCAGATTTCTGCCATCACCCGCGAACTGGGTTATTGATATTGCAGGAAAACCGCCAGGGACATGATAAGGATGCAGGAGCCACCCGTCAGCATGGGGGATGGCTCCTGTGTCATTACCTGCTTGCGGAATTACCATTGGTGACAATAACCAGCCCTGAAGGATTCCTCTTCACGGACCGATAGAAAGCATAAATGATTATGGATGAAATCACACTGAATACACTGATTGCCCTGGCTGAGGCCTATGAGGGATGCCTGCCCATGGGGATCAACGGAATCAAGAATGTCAGGACGGATGACGACCTGGAGGTTTACCTGGATATGGAGGACGGCAGGACGCTGCGCCCTGAGGAGGCGGACGTGAGGCTGGTCAATGATGCCATCATCCAGTGGCGCCAGCAGCATGCGGCTTTCTTCCAGCGCATCATCGGTGCAATGATGTGATTGGCTGTCATTTTGCAAAGTCTCTGTTGCAAATGAGAGGGAAAAGGACTTAAAATTGTCCTTCTGCGCATGTCCTCTTCTCTTTTTTCCCTATTTTTACGATTGGAATCGTCCGGCCTCCTTGTCGGATTGTCCCATGTACATTAACAGACTCAGAAAGAGAGAAAGACATGAAAAACTATTTTGATTTGACGGGCAATGTGGCTATAGTCACAGGTTGCTCAACGGGATTGGGAGTTCAGATGGCCCGCGCCTTGGCGAGCCAGGGTTGTACCATCGTGCCTTTGGCACGCCGCATGGATAAGCTGCAGGAGGTGGCCAGGATGCTGACGGAGGAATTTGGTGTTGAGGCCTATCCCATCCGCTGTGACATCACGGACACCGAAATGGTGGATGCTGCAGTGAAGGAGGTGATGGAGAAGTTCGGACGGGTTGATATCCTGATAAACAATGCGGGCACCGGTGCGGTGGCCCCTGCCGAGGACATCACCGATGAGCAGTTTGCCAATGAGATGAACATCGACCTCTTCGGTTCATTCAAGATGGCACGTGCCGTGGCCAAGCAGGCCATGATTCCTGCAAAGTATGGCCGAATCATCAACATAGCTTCTATGTACGGACTGGTGGGCAACAAGATTGCTCCCGCTTCTCCCTACCATGCAGCCAAGGGTGGCGTTGTGAACATGACCCGTGCACTGGCTGCCGAGTGGGGTAAGTATGGCATCACCTGCAACAGTATCTGTCCGGGATATTTCGTCACTCCCCTGACCAAGGAGACGCTGGACAGCCAGTGGTTCCAGGAATATGCCAAGGGTGCCATTCCCGAGGAGCGCTATGGCGTGGAGGGTGAGCTGGATACGGCAGCCCTGTTCCTGAGCAGTCGTGCCTCAAGCTACGTTACCGGCATCATGGTACCCGTGGATGGCGGATACACATGCATGTAGTGGTGGCTTTGGTGGACTCCTGCCAGCAGTGCCAGGTTACTATAAGGACTTGGCGAAGTTACTATAGGGATTTGGCAAAGTTGCTATAGGGATTTGGCAAAGTTACTATAGGGATTTGGCGAAGTCGCTATAAGGATTTGGCAAAGTCGCCATAGGGACCTGGATGAATTGCTGTATGGACTGAAAGATGATATTTCGTACGGTGAAAAATAAGGGAGGGCGTGTCATTTGCTTCTGACGCGCCCTCCTTTCGCTTTTTCCGTATGCGTCGGTATCCCTTTATTTCTTGAAGTAGTAGATAAAGGTGGCCAGGCCCTCCAGGGTCTTCTTGCCGGTCTCCTTCACCTCAATGGTGAACTTGATGGTGGTCTTGATGGCACCGCGCAGGTTCTGGATCTCCTCCAGCTTGGTGGACATGCGTACGCTCTGGCCAGAGAGGACGGGCTGGGCAAACTTCATCTTGTCCATGCCGTAGTTCATCATGCGCTCCAGGTTGCGTACCTCGATGATCTGGTCCCACAGTACGGGCAGCAGGGAGAGGGTGAGGTAGCCGTGGGCAATGGTCTGGCCAAAGGGACTCTCGCTCTTGGCCTTCTCAACGTCTACGTGGATCCACTGGTGGTCCATGGTGGCATCGGCAAACAGGTTGATGCGGTCCTGGTCAATCTGAACATAGTCGCTTACGCCGATCTCTTTGCCCACAAAGGGCAGGAAGTCCTCATAGGACTCAATGATTACTTTCTCCATATCTTTATGTTTTGTTTCTGTTTCTTCTTGCGGGGCTGCTCTCCCCGTTGGGCTTGGCCTGGCTGTTTGGCGCGGGGCGTGTAATTGCACACTGGGTTTCGTGGCCTGGCAGCCTGACGTGTAATTGCACACTGGACAGCTTGCTTGTGCAAAATTACGAAAAATATCCCGTTGTATTGTTAATAGACCTTGTTTTTTTTATCTGTATGGTGGTTTTTCTGCAAAAATTCGTATCTTTGCGATAAATAAAATATATTCTTTTCAGATGAAACCTATCTTTATTGCAGGGCCCTGCGTTATCGAGTCGGCCGAAGTCCTGGACGAGGTGGCCGCTGAGTTGCTCAGGCTGCGCGACAAATATGGGGTGACGGTCTATTTCAAGGCTTCCTTTGACAAGGCCAACCGCACGAGCATCCACTCGTATCGTGGTCCGGGTCTGGAGCGTGGGCTGCAGATGCTGGCTGACGTGAAGGGTAAATACGGACTGCCCCTGCTGACTGACATACACGAAAGCTGCCAG
>JAZRVZ010000009.1:0-5266 GCA_045599425.1 Bacteroidaceae bacterium
TGCGTGATACAAGAAGCTGGACTCCATACGTTACATATTTAATTTGTGGTTATCTTAAATGTATAACGGAGTTTGGCTTCTTTCCTTGTACTATATTGACAACAGGTCACCTATCCGACCAACGGGAAAAGCGGAAGAACCCAGAATGAACTGGACAAGAACAAGGATGGGGTGTTCGCCCTGTATCTGCTGTCGGAACTGGAGGACTCCATCGGCCAGATGCCCGACCACATCCAGACACGCTACAAGGCCATGAAGGCAGAGGCCGAAAAGGTGAAGAGGATGTACCCCGCCATCCACTACAAGGCGAAGGACATGTATGACATCATCCACCAGCGCGACTCTCTCTACCAACAGCAGCTGGAGGAGGAACGCATGCTCTACGAGGAACAGATGATGCAATACCGTGAACATCTGGACAAGAGCAACCAGCGCCAATGGTGGGGACTGGGACTTGTGGTGCTGGCCATGGCAGGTGGTGTCCTGCTATGGAAATTGAACGGCAGACGTCGCAAGCAAAAAAGGGAGGAGATAAAGAAACTGATGCCTAACGACATCGAGGAACAGCTGGCCAGAATTGCCGACATGGGACAGCAACCCTCGACAGAGGATTGGGAGAGACTGCGCCAGCACATCTTGCAAGGCAACCCCAGTTGGGAGGACAAACTGCATCGTGATGACATCGAACTCACCCCTCGCGACCTCCAGCTCTGCCTGCTGACCACCACCTCGCTTCGTCCCAAGCAGGTCGCCACACTGCTGAATGTCAGCCAGCAGAACCTCCGCAACCTGCGCGTGCGTCTATATACTAAGGTGACGGGTGAGAAGTGCATCAACGTGGATCAGTTCATCAACTGGGTCAGGAACGAGTAATGATGCTCCCGTTTTGTCCGTGCCACCCTCTATGTCATAAGGGGTGTTCCAATAAATAGATTCACCTTGGAAAAACGAAACAGGGAGCAGACTGCTCTGCCCCCTGATCACTCAATAATTAACCTTTTATTTTACACTCTGCGCGAGGCGGAAGCCAAGGCTGCATGTTTTGTTGTGGGGATTGCCGGTGCAACGGTAGGTGAGGCGGCTATAGCGGTTGGAGTTCGTCCAGCTGCCGCCACGGTAGACATGCAGCTTACCTTCGGCGGGGCCCTTGGGATTGGTCTGCGATTGCGATGGATAGTCGGCAAACCAGTCGCTGCACCATTCATATACATTGCCGGTCATGTCATAGAGTCCCAGTTCGTTGGCCATCTTTGAGCGTACGGGATGAGTCGTATCTCCACCCCATTTGCCCCATGCCACTGCTGTGGGATCGTTGCTGCCACTGTATAGCGTGCCCTTGCTCTGCTTGCCACCTCGGGCAGCATATTCCCACTCTGCCTCAGTGGGCAGGCGGAAGGTCATGCCGGTGCTGGCGTTCAGCTTGGCGATGAACTGCTGACAGTCCTCCCATGATACGCTCTCCACGGGGCGGTCTTTCCCGATGAAGTGGCTGGGATTGTTTCCCATGACGGCCTCCCAGAGCTGCTGTGTCACCTCCGTCTCTGCCATGAGGTAGCTGCTTAGCGTCACTTCGTGGGCAGGCATCTCTGCCGTGAAGCAGTACTCGTCCTTCTCGCGGCTTGTGCCCAGTGTGAATGTACCACCTTCAATGCCTATCATCTTGAACTCTACGCCGTTGGCCTTTACTGTCTTGCTTTCGGGTACTTTGCTCTTGCCCTGTGCCATTGCTGTCAGGGAGAGTATTATGAATAATGCTGCTATGCTAAACTTCTTCATTTCGTTATGCTGTTAGATGGTTTTTACTTGTTTTTCTTTGAACAAACGGGACGGATGCAGCGGCCTGCGTAGCGGTCCTGTGGGGCTACGTTGACGAGGTCGCCCAGGTCCATGTGCTGTGCCAGGTAGTAGCACTCGCTGGGTGCCTCCTCGGAGAGCGAGGACGTCCAGTAATATCCCTTGACGCCAACGCCGTAGAGTCCCTGGAAGTTGAGGCATCCTGCGGCAGGCAGGAAGATGCTGTTGCCGTTGGGGCCCGTCACGCGGTAGCCCTTCACACCGTTCTCCGTTCTCTGCTCCCAGCTGCACTTCACGCGCAGTTCCTCCATCTCCTCCATGGTCGGCATACGCCAGTCGCCCTGCCAGAGCTGGGTGGCGGCATCGTCTTCGGGCTGGATAGTGGTGAGCATATCCACCTTGCCATATTCTTTCTTGGTGTTGTACTTGCGGAGATCCATGGCTGTACCTGTGCTCCAGCGGTAGTTGTACCAATGACGTGAACTATTATCTGTGACTGGTTCGGGGTCGCCCCAAGTGAAGTACATGCCAGCCTCCTCTGCCTTTTGTGCACCCAGGTTCATGTCAGCCCAGAGGATGGAGAGACCCAGGTCGACAGGCTTGCCTACGGTCATATCCTTGCGATATGGCTCCAGGTTTGGCTTGTAGTCATCCTTCATTTTGGCCATTCTCTCCTTTTCCTCCTTCTCGATCTTGGCTCTTCTCTCCTCGGCTTCCTTTTGCAACTTTGCTATACGTACTTCGTCGGCTGCCTCCTTGGCAAAGCTGCCCAGTTTAGCCTCTTCGGGCAGAAGGTCAACGAGAACTTCCTTGGGCAATGCCTGTTCGTGGAGGAAGCAGCTCACGCAACCTCCCTCTATGGCGTGCTCCTTCAAGTAGCGCTTCAGGATGGCCTCGGTGGCTGCGAGTTCGGTGTTCTTCCGTGCATCTTCTATGACGGCATCAGCCTTGGCCCACTCATCGTAGAAGCCTGTGCCGGAGAGATAGAACATGCCATCCATCACCTTCAGTTCGGCCTTGCTATTGGGCACGAGGGGGAACTTCATGACGTAATTGCAGATGCTGCCGTCTGGGAAGGTGGCAGCAACAACACCCCTCTGAATACCATCGAGATGGGTGGAGAAGGTGGCCTGACGCTTCTTGTCTGTACTTACCCCGTCGAGGAGCTTAAGCATGGTGGTGTTTCCGTAGCGGTCGGTTTTCGTACTATAGATGAGATAGCCGTTGTCCTTGATGTCCTCGCTGGCTGTGATATGGAGGGTGAAGTTGGGCTTCTGCTTGGTAGCGGGAGCGATGTCCTTGATTTCCGTCTGATTGCTATGGAAACTGAACTTCTGCGTACCCTTCGGCAGGGGTTCGAAGGCAAACATGGCACCCATCAGTCGCACGTCCTGATCCTGGTTTCCCTCGTCGCCATAAACGGGACGGATCATCTTGTAGAGGTGTCCCTGCTCGTCCTCCAGACACATCGTCTTGTCGAACTGGAAGTTGTAGAGCGGTTCGTCGGTAGCGATGCGCAGCACTGTCTCCTTGCTACTGAAGATCACCTCTTTTATATATTTTGTTCCGTTGTATGTACCGTTTGACTGTTGAGGATCCACCCACTTGGTGCCCTTGATACGAGGCATGTGGGGTGACTGCCAGCCAAACTGCTTGCGCAGGGTCTTGAAGCCACGCAATATCTTGTCATTATAGGTTTGGCTGCCGTTGGGATAATCGGCGCTGTAGTGTCCGTTGTGTACGTGGAGCGTCATCGTCTCGCCAGGCACGAAGGTAAGGCTGATGTAGGCCGAGCAGAGCTGGCCGCCGGGGAAGATACACTGTACGCGTGCTGCCGTCACGCGGTCCAGCTCCACCTCGTAGTGGAACTTCTTGTCGACCACGGGCACGCATGCCGTGGGTTCTGCCAAACTGTCGATGAAGAGGTATTCATCGCCCAGATAGATGTTGTAGCACGAGTCGGTGATGTCGGGATCGACCGTACCCTCCAGCACAAACTTCTGCTGTGCCTGTGCCGAGATGCCCACGAGGGACATCAGCAGGAATAGAATCTTTTTCATGGATAACTTATTGCTTTTTCATATTTTCTTTGTTTTGCGTATCACCTTCATGTCCTAAATAATTAAAAATCTATTCTTTTCCTCCACTCTTCATCCAGTTCTTGTCCAAGATATTGTTCCAGGCTCCTGAACCTTGACTCTGACGTTCCCACCAATTGTATTGGGTAGATTTGGCTCAGATGCAACAATAGGTATTGAGAAGGGAGCACAAAATAGGAATAGTCATCGGTTCTGATGTTTTTCAGGAAACTATAACTGTCCGTTATCTCTGGCAACGAGGCAAGGCCTTCAGCATTTCCTTGGTAATTTATGTTTTTCCCAAAATATGTGTCGCTTAGATTCCTGTTTAGCCTGCTGATACCGACCTCATAGATAAAGCTGTGCATCTGAAGTCTTAACAGGTGGGATTCCGTTTGGCTCAGATGATATTTCCACGCTAAATAGTCAACCAGTCTGCCGGAGTCTTCTATCCGTTTCTCCATGTCTTGGAAAAGGTCGGAAGGATGAATGTTGGTATCACGGTCCCTTGCGTTCTCCCAATCTACCCATTTGGGATCGGCCATCATCAGGTTTGCCATCGTGTTGTTCCCGTTGACACTGTTGTATGTGGTTCGCATATCCAAATCCTGATAATTTTCAATCTCAAGCATGATGGTGTCATCAGGGATGAGAAGGACGGGAATCTTTGTTTTCCTTCCCTCAATATACGTCCAGCTTTTGTT
Source organism: Bacteroidaceae bacterium (assembly GCA_045599425.1). Classification (GTDB taxonomy): domain Bacteria; phylum Bacteroidota; class Bacteroidia; order Bacteroidales; family Bacteroidaceae; genus Physcousia. The sequence continues at coordinate 4,577 of JAZRVZ010000009.1, forward strand.
TGCTACAGGGACAACAAATTCAAAGTCTCCATCTTCGTTTATTTTCTCCTTTAGATTTATATTACGGTTTTTGGGGTTGCTGTTTTCGTGGCATGTTCTAACCTCCAGAGATAGGATTTCCTCCTGCCCGGAACTCCTGTAGTTGTTGATGTGTCCCTTTATCACAGCTGGCTTCGATACCGGTCTGCACACATCTCCTGCACTTAACTGCACATCATCGGCCACGTGTTTTATCTTCTTCATAATGCGATCATCCTGGTGAATGCCCCAGAAGGCAAACGACGAATACCATTCGTCGGCCGCTCTCAGGTCAAAGATTCGAACTCCTTTGGGCATAGGATCAAAAACCAGGGAGAAATCATATTCACCAGAATATGGACAGAGGATGGTATCGCCTGGTACTATATTGACTGTATTCCTCAGTTTATACTTGTTGTGAAGTTCGTCGTCAAGATACATGTTCTTTTTGGGCAGCAGGAAATGATCGCCGGGGTTCATTCTGCATCGCAGTGAAATGGTTGTTGCGGTATCGTTTCTTTCAACATTCACAACTATTGCTGTCCGATAAAACTTGAATCCTCGCGCGTACATGTGTGAGCAATGAAAAAGGGAAAGAACATTTGCCCTTTCCCAAAAGGTTTGTAACTTTGTGTGACCAAACTACAAATTTCAAACCTATGGACAAATGTA
>JAZRVZ010000010.1:0-12636 GCA_045599425.1 Bacteroidaceae bacterium
CTTGGCGTTCAATAAACAGAACCCACCTAAACCCAAATAGTTCATTAGACCATGGATGTGATTTTGAATTATCTTTGTGTCAGCATTTGTAGCACATTGAATGAGCATAGGGGGTCCTATGTGAGTGAAATGAGCTGCAAAGGATGCCAGGGAGAAGCAAAATAACGCCAATGTCGTCCAATGGATTATTTGGGTTGAAGTAAAGCCCGAATCTGTCAGGTGGGTTTCGTAAACCCGACAAGGTGAAGGGATAGGTGAAGGGTTGGTGAAGGGTTGCGCCAACCCTCCACTGCGTAAATCCCCAGCATTTGCTTGGGTTCTGGCAGGTTCAGGTGAAGGGATGAAGGGTTGGGACAAAAACGGAAATCTGCCCAAGAATCGGGCTTAAAGTGGGTGTGCAAGCAAGGTACTTTATCAGATTCTTGGAGCGATTCTTGTCTTGATCTCTGAGGAGCGCAGCGACGATGCCCCATAAAGATTGCTTCTCAGCTTTCGGGGAGGATTTGAACATTATATTTGATAGTCCATATTTTTGGTAACTAAGATACGTTCCATTTACAGGTCGAAAATCTTCCTTCTCCGCATTTTCCTCCCGAAAGTTTTGCGAATTCATTTTTTTTTTTAACTTTGCGCTTGTCTTGTGGACCGAAGCGGGTCACCATGCCTGTGCAGGCATCCATAGACTAACCTCTGTGACAATACCCAGTCCGTAACCTCTATTGGAATGGTTGCTTTCTAATTAAAAAGTTTTTATGAGAATAATAGGCTTGTTAATGTTTGTTTTATGTTATGCAAACTCCACGTTTGCACAGCAGTTTCAGGTGGAATCGTTCAAGAAGGCTTCTGACAATGCTTCTGCGGTACGGGAAGTCATGAAGGACATCAACGATACGCCATGTGCTCTTCTTAAAGTGAAGACTACGGAGGCAAATATAAAAATCGCGGGTAACATCATTGGAGATGTAATGACTAATGGTAGTGAATACCTTGTAAACGTAGCATCAGGAACCAAAAAGATTACAATTATCAAGAAAGGGTTTTATCCATTGACAGTGACCTGTTCTGATTATGACTTCAATAGCATGAAGTCCAATGCGTTGTATGAACTGAAATTAAAGAAGGTCATTACTTCAAATGAAGTGTCAGGTGAAATTGGTGGTCATGAATATGTTGATTTGGGATTGAGCGTAAAATGGGCAACATATAATATTGGAGCTTCAAAGATTGACGCACCAGGCTACTTCTATAAGTATGGTGAAACAGAACCGTATGATGAGGATAGGCCTTATACATTCATGGAGGATGAATGGTTCTCTGTCTTTGATAATCCGCTCAGTTTGTCTGACGATGTTGCTCACAAGAAATGGGGAGGGAGTTGGAGAATGCCCACAGGTGAGGAGTGGGGGGAACTGACGAGAAACTGCCAGATGATATGGACGACAAAGAATGGGGTGCCAGGTGCTTTGTTTATTGCGAAGAACGGCAATAAACTTTTTCTTCCATCATCAGAATGGGATCAATTGGACGACAATCCTGTACACTGCCTGAATTATTGGACATCAGAAGGTGGAGCCCAGTGGATAAAGTTTTCTGTAGCTGAGCTGTACGGAACAAGTGGAAGCTATTGGCATGTATATCCCTCTATGGGGTTGTATGTCAGAGCTGTAAGTGATTTGCCCAAAGAACCGGAAGTGTGGCAATATGACTATTCAATGAAGCCTGATGGGTACAACAATGCCCATGCTTATGTTGATTTAGGCCTCAGTGTAAAGTGGGCTACCAAAAATATAGACGCTCTCAGACTGTCTGATGCGGGAAGTAGTTTCCTATGGGCAAGTACAAAAACCTACCAACGCAACAATAATGACAACGATGACTTAGAGGAATATGAAAAACTGACAAAAAGCAAATATGGCAATACCAGCGCAACTGCGATGAAAATAGAGGATGATGCAGCAAGGGTAAAATGGCAATCAAACTGGAGAATACCGACAAAGAAAGAAATGGAAGAACTTCTAAATAACTGCACATGGACTTGGACTTACGATTACATGGGCAAGGGAATCAAAGGTTACATCGTTACAAGCAATATACCAGGATACACAGACAAGTCGATATTCTTTCCTTATTATGATCGGCCACTTTACGGTTACAGGATTTCAGAAATCAAAAAAGGGGATATGAAATACTTTGGGAATTTAGAGGTGGATGTTCTATGTTTTAATCCTTATCACTATCACATGCGGAGTACATCAATATCCAGCGGATGTATGATTCGCCCAGTTTTTTAGCTTTATCAAATCATGAAAAGAATAGTACTGACAAGCTTCTTTTTATTTAGTGTCCTCCTGACATTTGCTGATGGTCTGACTGTAACCTCCTTTACCAGGTCTGTGACAGATTTGTCAGCAAGAACAAAACCGAGATTGGATAATAACGGAAAGAATTGCTCGCTGATAAAAGTTCTTCTTGCAGAAGGAGGATTAAAGTTTGATGGAAATATTATTGGGAATGTGAGCTATGAATCAGAAAGTTCCACATACTGGGTGTACGTAAGCGAGGAAGCAGAACTGATAGTGGCAACCCCATTGAATGGGGATCCCTTAGTCATCAATTTTGATGATTTCGATGAAATCAGGAAAATGGAGTCCAATGCAACATACATACTGCAATTACAGATTGACAAGTATGACTACAAAGTTGCATACGCTCCAAATCATAGTGGAGTGTCTGATGGACATCAGTATGTGGATTTAGGACTTAGCGTCATGTGGGCTACATGTAATCTCAGTGCAAAGTCGCCGGAAGACGCTGGTAAAAGGTACGCATGGGGAGAAACAAGCTCAAAGTCTTCCTTTACGACTGAAAATTACAAATATAGAGGGAGCAACGAGCAGAGTTTTAGCAAATACGATGAAGATATACAGTATGATATCATGAATCTCGAAACATCAGATGATGCTGCCCATGCAATATGGGGAGATTCTTGGCGCATGCCAACAATGGACGAATTGATTGAATTATACAATTCGTGTACATTCATCATGACCACATATAATAACACAAAAGGATACATCGTAACGGGACCTTCAGGCAACTCAATCTTTTTGCCATTAGTGTACTATGGTGAAACATTACCGATACTAGACCCCAATCATCATGATGTATATATTGGAGAGGAACCAATAGTTCCCTATATGACATCGACCTTACTCTTTCCTGCTGGCGATCCTGGGCCTGTCAAGTTAATGTTGGGAGAAGGCGTTGTGGAAATTAAAATAAGGAATCGTTCAAACGGATGCTATATAAGACCTGTATGCACAAGAAAATAAAATATTTATGAAAAAGAGTGGGATAATAATAATACTGTTTATTCTTTTTGCGCCTACCTCCTTTGCGCAGGTAACAAAACTCAAGCCTCTAAAAGAAAAAGAAATGGCTGGAAAATTGGTCCCTGTACAAAAGAAAGAAAAGTGGGGTTATGCTTTTGCCGATGACCCAAAACAGAAATTGGTCATCAAGAATGTGTTTGAAGAGGCTCATCCATTTGTTGATAGTGTTGCCATAGTAAAGGATGAAGGCAAGTATGGATTGCTGCATAGAGATGGGACGTTGCGTTTGTTGTTAGAATTTGATGATATGCAGGACTTCAAGGATGGTCTGTCATTTGCCCGAAAAGGGAATGTACACATGAACATCAAAACTGACGGATTTGAGTTAAGCAGATGGACAGAGAATGTGGATGGCTCAATACTTTTTGAGATAAAACCTTTGCTCTTTTTCAAGATGATGATGGTAAAGAATGGAATGTTCAATATGGGAACAAAAGTGGAAAGGGAAGAGCTGGATTACGACGCACCCATTCATGAGGTCAGGATCACAAAGGACTATCACATCGGTGAGACAGAGGTAACTCAACAACTATGGGGCTTTGTAATGTCCGCAAATCCTTCGTTGGGCAAGGACAGCAATAAGCCCGTAGAAAATATCACTTTCGAGGAATGTTTGACATTCGCCACAAGACTAAGCACTTGGTTCCCTACGTTTAAGTTCCGTCTGCCTACAGAGGCAGAATGGGAATTTGCAGCCACAAACAGAGGAAACAGCACTACAAAATATGCTGGCTCTGATGACAACACTGCTGTTGCCTGGACAGCAGAAACAAGTGAACGCACATCCCATGCCGTAAAAAGCAGACAACCTAACGATCTTGGTATCTACGACATGAGCGGAAACGTAGCCGAATGGTGTAGTGACTGGTACAATTCCAACTACTACATGGTATGTCCACTGAACGATCCAGAGGGTGCACCTATTGCAAAAGGTCGTGTGGTACGTGGTGGTAGCTGGCAACAAACCAAATCATTTTCCAGACCGGCCAACCGGGACAGTCATGATCCAAAATATAAAAGTGGAAGCCTCGGAATGAGATTGGCCATGTAACAATGATATTCACTAATTAATACTTTACTCAAGTTTCGCTCAACTTGATGGGTTATAAGGTTGAAATTACCTTCGCCTTGCCTGGAGTAACCATACCTTAAAACCTCAAAACCTAATCGCTCAGCGAGCTTGCTCGGTGCTTCGCTCGAAGGGCAGAAGAACCTCAGAACCTGCAACGTGAGCACATGCGAAAGTTGAATATTATGATTTCAACGAATAGTGTGATTTAAAAAGAGGCAAACTCACAAGACTATAAAGGACAAGGGACAGGTCATTGTCAATCCTGACAAGTACATTCCCCTATCCCACACCCATGCTGGAAGTGAAGACTGAAGTGAAGGGTTGGTGAAGGGTTGCGCCAACCCTCCACTGCGTAAACCACCAGCATTTACTGGGGTTCTGACTGGGTCAGGTGAAGGGATGAAGGGTTACGGCCAGATGTTCCTTACGGTACCCGTTTACCTGTGGTCATGCAGTACCTTTATGTGGCGGTTGCCGTTAAGGATGATGTTGAGGCCGCGGACAGGGGCGGAACGACGGACACCGGTGAGGCTGTAGATGCGACTGGTGGAGGTGGAGGCAGGTGATGAGAGGGCATCGGTGTCCTCCGGCTCGTCGGGATTATCGGGGGTGTCGGGAGTATCCGGGTTGTCAGGATCACCGGGGTTGTCCGGGTTGTCAGGATCGTCGGGGTTGTCCGGGGTATCGGGATCTTCAGGATCGTCCGGATTATCGGGGGTGTCTGTCTGCCAGGTCTCGAAGGCGAGGAGGTCGGTGGGGGACTGGATGTAGTCGGAGGGCAGGATGCGGATCTCTGACTGGTCGAAGGTGTAGACGGTGGGAATGCCCTGGGAGGTGGTGACAGTGAGGCGCCAGAACAGATCCGTACGACCGGAACAGAGGGTGACAGGACGGGCGGAGAAGCAACTGCCCTGGAAATCGCCGGAGGTAAGGGGAAGGCCGTTGATGCGGATCTGACCGTCAGGGCTGACGCCGGTCGTGCTGGAATCCAGGTTCTGTAGACTGACGCCGGTCGTGTCTGAATCCAGGCTCTGGGGATTGGCAACGGTCATGGCGAGGACGTGGCCAAGGTTGAGGTAGGCGGCTGCCTGACGGAGAAGGTGGGCAGGACGGCCGGCGAGGAAGTTCTTGAAGTTGGAGAGGTTCTGCCGGTAGTGCCCCCACTCGGTGGTGCAGTTGTAGGCCTGGAAGGTGTACTTCAGTTCTTCATAGACCTCATCGCTCATCTCATCGGCCAGGGCGGTGACGAGATGGGGTTTGAGGAAGTCACCCAGACAGACAAGGAGGTAGTCGGCAAAGGTGTCACGCCACTGAGGCAGGGTGGAGAGCTTCTTGTAGAGGTCAAAGTGGTACATGCCACTGTACATCAGGGGATCGGGATTGAAGAGGTAGTTGTACATGTCGAAGCTGGAGGGATAGAGGGCAAGGCTCATGCCGGCACGGTCGAGGTCCTTGAGGATCCAGCGCCAGCGACCGCCCTCCTCCAGGGGGCGCCACATGGAGACGTTGTTGGTGGGGAAGTCGGTGTTCATGGCGTACATCTCGGCCAGGAGTGCCTTGGTAAAGTTGTCCATGTCCATTTGCTGCTCCAGCTGCCCGTAGGTGGACTGACGGCTGCGGTAGGTGGTACGGAACTGTGCGAAGAGGGATCCGTCGGCAGGTTGCTGGTAGGAGGTCTCGTCGGCCATCTCTATGTCCTCGATGTCATGGTTGGCCTCGACGAAGTCCTCGTTGGAGCGTTCGCGCAGGCCGGCCTCGCCGCGGTAGATGCCGTTGATGTAGACAATGACGGGCTGGTAGGCCTGCCAGTCGAGGTTGTCGAGGTGGGTGCCGAAGAGTTTCTGTACGAGGGCGTCATTGATGCGGGTCGTAAAGCTGTTGTTGCCGCCGCTGCGCAGCACGAAACTCTTGACTTTCCCTACCTCGGGCTTGTCGTCCCAGAAATTGCCCTTGAAGGTCTTCTTGCCGAAGCGCTTGTTGGCATAGATCTTGAAACTCTTCTGGGGCTGCTCACGGGTGGAGACGCCAGAGATGGCGGTCTCAGCCAGCTGATTGAAGCGCTGGATGCCACCCTGCCGGGTGTCGTAGAACTCGACATTGACGGGTCGGCGCCAGGCTTGCATGTAGTTGGGACGACCGTCCTGAACGATACTGCTGGCTATGCCCAGTTCGTTGCCGAAGATGTATTCCTGGTCGGTGACGATGGATATGACGGGCAGGCTGGTCTGACGGGGATGGAAGATGTAGGACTGGACGGTGGATACGGGCGAGAGGGCGTGGGCGGAGATGAGCTTGGCACGGATGACGGTGGTCTGGCTGACCTGGAAGGTCTGGCTGCCGACTATGGAGCGGGAAGCGCGGGTGGGTTCGGTGCCGTCGACGGTGAAGTAGAGTCGGGTGTCGGCGGGCAGGTCGTCCGTCTGAGGCAGGCTGAGGGTCAGGGCAAAGGGTTCCGTCTGCAGGCCTCCGGGAACACTGAACCGGGGTTCGGGCAGGAGCAGGGAGGATCCTTCGCCGCCGTTGGCCGTACCGGCCGTGGGTGTCACCTCGTAGTGCCACTCGGCTGCACCGTCAGTGACGCGTCCGAAGGCAATGTTGGGCGCTGGCATCTTGGGCAGCAACAGGCTGTCCGTGACCTGGCCGGAGGGATTGAAGAGGTAAAGGCTGGCCTGGCCGGAGTCGATGCGGAAGGAGGTGTGGAGTCCGCGGTTTTCCTTGTCGCAGCAGATCACCAGGTGTCCCCTGGCGGGCACCTTGCCACTGCCACCGGGGAACTGGTAGGCACCACGTCCGTCGGCATGCTCACCCAGACGGTAGCCGCCGAGGTTCACGTCTGCATCCGTGGAATTGTACAGTTCCACCCAGGAGTCGGGGAAGTCCTTCTCCACCAGGAGGTAGTCTATATTGGATTGCATCACCTCGTTGATGATGAGTCCGGTGGTCTGGGCTGTCAGGGGTGTGGCGGAGAGGAGCAGGGAGAGGAGCAGGGCCAGGGGCCGTATGGTTGTGCGGGTTGTCATAAGCGGACGGGGCTTTTTTGTGAGTGTCTTTCTGCAAAGTTACGACAAATATCGCAGATTAAGGACAAAACGATTGAAGTTTCACATGTTTTGCTCCAAAAACACTGGCACAAACAACACATACCACCCTATTTAATTGCCATAGATGAGGGTAATTCCAAAATAATTAGTATATTTGCAGATGAATGCGTGAAGGCGCAACCAAGCAACCATTAGTAAAACATAGATTTGATTATCATGAAAAGAGTTTTTCTGGCATTTCTGGCCCTTGTACTCATCATGCCTGGCGTTGCAGGGGCGGCAGGCGCGAACAACGTCTGCATACTGAAGTCTCCTGATGGCACTGCCGTCCTGACGGTGGATCGCGAGGCAGATGGCATACCGGTGATGACGGTGGCCGTGGATGGCGTGAATGTGCTGGAAAATTCGCGCATGGGCTTCCGTTGCCAGGGGGGTGTGGTGCCAGGAACGGACTGGCAGGCGGGCAAGGCCGTGAAGAGCAGGCACAAGGGAGTATGGAAGCCGGTATGGGGCAAACGGAGTGTCGTGCCGGAGGTGTACAACGCCGTGCAGGTGCCTTTCAGGAACGGCGGGGAACAGATGATGCTGGAGCTGCGGGCGTATAACGACGGAGTGGCCTGGCGTTATGTGAACGACGGACAGGAGGCTGTGTGGAACGAGCTGAGCGACTTCCGCTTTGCCGGCGACTACACGGCATGGTACTACAACGGTGAACGGCATAACATCGGCCCCGAGGCACTCAGTCAGGCACGGGGCGAGCGCATGCCCATCATGACGGTGAAGGTGTCGGACAGGCTTTACCTGGCCGTTCACGAGGCCTGCCTCTGCCAGGGCAAACCCTTGCTGCTGCGTACGGAGCAGGGGAGCACGCGCTTTGACATCGTGTCGGAGGATACCCGGATGGCGCAGGGCGCACAGTGGCCCTGGCGCGTGGTGATGTACGGCCGCAGGCCTGGCGACCTGGTGGACTCGCACCTCATCGAATTGCTGAATCCGGAGCCGGTGGAGGGTATGGACTTCAGTTGGGTGCGCCCGGGCATCCATCTCTGGGACTGGCGCATCGACGGTGCCGTCTGGGAGGATTTCCGCTACAGGATGAACTATGAGTCGTGGGTCAGGATGATCGACTTTGCCCAGGAGCAGGGTTTCTCGGCCCTGGTGCTGGATGCGAACTGGTACGGACCGGAGTTTGAGAAGAACTCTGATCCCGTGACGGGAGAGAAGGCGCGCGATGTGCAGCGTATCATCAGGTATGGCAAGGAGAAGGGTGTGGGCGTATGGCTGTACCTGAACGACGTGGCCGGTACGAACTATCCCATCGAGAAGACCCTGGAACAGTATGAGCAGTGGGGAGCTGCGGGCGTGAAGTATGGCTTCATGAACGGTTCACCGACGCAGAAGAACGAGAAGACGATCAGGATCACGCAACTCTGTGCCAGGCATCACCTTTGCGTGGATTACCATGACTATCCCGTCCATCCCTGGGGCCAGGCCCGTACGTGGCCCAATGCGGTAACGCGCGAGTACTGCAAAGCCCAGCTGGACGGACATGATATCTTCCAGCCCAAGACGTTCGTGACCTCGGTCTTCGTGAACATGGTGGCCGGTCCCATTGACCAGAACAATGGCATGTTCGACCTGAGGCAGGGACGGACGACACGCAAGGACAACAATCAGGAGGTGCCCTCCACGGTATGCTCGGAGGCAGCACGCACAATGATTACCTACTCGGGTGCCACGGTGATTCCCGACATACCTGAATACTACCGGAAGTATCCCCACCTGCTGGAGTTCCTAGCCAGCCAGAAGCAGCCCTGGATGGAGAGCCATACGCTGGACGGCGTGATCGGGAAATACATCGTGATGATGCGTCGGGCACGCGACGGCCGCTACCTGGTGGCCTCGGCCACAAACGAGGAGGCGCGGACGGTGAGCGTGGATCTGGGTTTCCTGCCCAAGGGTCGGTATGTGGCCAAGGTATCGGAGGATGCCGACGATGCGCACTACCAGAAGAACAGGGAGGCCATGAAGTACCGCGAGGTGGAAGTGACGGGCGGCAGGAAGGCTGCGCCACTGGAACTGAAGATGGCTCCAGGCGGCGGTGCATGCGTCATCCTGGAGCCAGTAAACTGACTTGATTTTCCCCCAGCCCCGGGCTAACCGGAACACAGAAACAGACAAGGCGCCTCTCCCGCTTCAGGATGAGACGCCTGTCTTGTGTTTGGGGTGCGGATCCACCCCTTCCTATTTCAGGTAGTAGGAGATGGTGGTCACGACACGTATCTGCTTGTACTGTGGACGATAGTATTCCTCCTCCACGGTAAACTGTCCCTGGGTGGCATTGATGATGCTGCCCAGCTGGCACCCGGCATCCTTGGCAAACTTCTCTGCCACCTTGCGGGCATCCTTGGTGGCTTCCTCCACCATCTCGGGCTTGAGGTTGGAGAGGTCCACGTAGTCGTATCTGATGGAATATTCCTCGGAGTTCAGGCAGACGCCCCTCTTGACCAGCTCGCCCTTCTTCCTCATCAGTTCCAGCACCAGGGGAACGTCACGCGAAGTGAGGGTGATGTCTATGGAACCGCTGTAGCGCATCTTGCTGCGCTTCTTGACTTCCTGGTACTCCCAGCGGTCGGTTACATCCGGGGCGGACACCATGATGATATCCTCGGGAATACCGTTTTCCTTGAGGAAGGCGATGACGGTATCCTTGCCCTCCTCCAGCGAAGCATACAGGCTGGAATAGTCGTTGCCCTCCAGACTGATGTTCATGGGCCAGGTCACCCGGTTGGCCAGGACGTCACGCTCCGAGAGTCCCTTGACCGTCACGCAACGGTCTTTCTCTGCATACTTGCTGATACCGCGAAACACGAAATAGCCGCTGGCGGCAATTCCGATGGCCAATATGATGGCCCCCTTGACATTCTTCATCATACCTTTATATTAATTATAAGTAACCATATCGGGTGCAAAGTTATGAAATAAAAAACAAAATCGTGCAAAAGCAGGGGACCAATGTCTGAAAAAAATGGGAATCATGCATGAATCTGTCGGATGAAGGTCCGGATGGGAGGCGGGGCTTATGTACGGAACGGCCGTGTGAAGCTCCGGACGGAAGCGACGGATAGCCGTGCAAAGCCTTGATGGAAGGACGAACAGAGGCTGGAGACGATCATCCCCAGCCTCTGGCCTATAGGTTAACAGTATGTTTCCTGTTGCTTATTTTACTTCCCAGATGTCGTTGGTCTCCAGCAGCTCGGCGAAGTTGTGGTAGGGCTTCTTGGCCTTGACCTCCTCAATCTGTGCCTCGACGGCATCGTTGTAGGTGGGAGCATCCACGTCGCGGATGACGCCCAGGGCGATGGGGAATCCGTCGTTGTCACCCATCAAGGCAAGCTTGAGCTGCAGGGTGTTGTCCTGGCAATGGGCATCGTGGACGAGGATGTCCTTCTCGGTGATGCCGTCCTCGCCGATCTTCACCACCTTCAGGCCGAAGCCCTCCTGCATGAGACCGTACTCGTTGTTCTCACCGAAGATGAGGGGCTTGCCGTGCTCCACGTAGATGGCGTTCTTGGCGCGACCCTCCTTGGTGTACACGCTCTCGTGCGTTCCGTTGTTGAAGATGACGCAGTTCTGCAGGATCTCGCAGACGGAGGCACCCTTGTGGTTGTAGGCTGCCTTCAGTATCTCAACGGTACCGGGGGCATCGGTGGCAACGGCACGGGCAAAGAAATGGCCACGGGCACCGAAGCAGAGCTCTGCGGGACGGAAGGGATCCTCCACGGTGCCGTAGGGGCTGGACTTGCTGACGAAGCCACGGGGTGAGGTGGGACTGTACTGACCCTTGGTCAGACCGTAGATGCGGTTGTTGAGGAGGATCATGTTGAGGTCGATGTTGCGGCGGTTGGCATGGATGAAGTGGTTACCACCGATGGCCAGACCGTCACCGTCGCCGCTGACCTGCCATACGGTCAGGCGGGGATTGGCAACCTTGCAGCCGGTTGCGATAGCTGCGGCACGGCCATGGATGGTGTTCATGCCATAGGTGGCCATGTAGTGTGGCAGACGGCTGGAGCAGCCGATACCGGAGATGACGGCGGTGTCGTGGGGGGCAACGCCAATCTCTGCCATAGCCTTGTGAAGGGATGCGAGGAAGAAATGGTCACCGCATCCAGGGCACCAGCGGGGCTGGCCCTTCTTATAGTCTTGTGCTGTATATTGTGACATAGTTTTCTTTTTTTAGGCTAGACGTTCCAGGGGTTCCAGATATGCCAGACGGCCTTGAGGTTCCAGACGGTCTGGATATTCTTGGTACTCCAGGTATTCTAGGAAATTAAACCAATTTGCTGAAAGCCTCAACCAATTCGCTTACAACGAAGGGCTGACCCTTGACCTGGTTGAACTGCTCGGGAACGAAACCGTCCACCTTCATGCGCAGCCAGCCGGCCAACTGACCCATGTTCTGCTCGGCAACGACAACCTTGGGATACTTCTTCAGCACTTCCTCGGTGTTCTTGGGCAGCGGGTTGATGTAGCGGAAGTGGGCCATGGCCACTTTTACTTTCTTCCCGTTGGAGAAAGTACCCTGGGCGCGCATCTCATCCATGGCGGCACGCAGATGACCGTAGGTTCCGCCGAAGCCCACGATGAGCAGGTCGGCATCGTCCTTGTCGCCCAGCACCTCCAGGTCGGGTACGGGGATATTGTTGATCTTGTCCTGACGCTTGCGGGTCATCAGGTCGTGGTTCTCGGGAGCGGTAGAGATGGCACCGGTCTTGTCATCCTTCTCCAGGCCACCCAGGATGTGCTGGAAGCCCTCGCGACCGGGTACTGCCCAGTAGCGGGTACCGTTCTCTGCACGCATATAGGGGGTCCAGGTGCCCAGCATCTCCTGGGGCACGTAGGGAGGATTGATGGCGGGATACTCGGCCAGGTTGGGGAGCTTGAAGGCACCGGAACCATTGGCCACGTAGGCGTCGGTCAGCAGCACGACGGGGGTCATGTGCTCCAGGGCTACCTTGCTGGCCTCGAAGGCTGCATCGAAGCAGTCGGTGGGGCTGGTGGCAGCCATGACGGGCATGGGCGACTCACCGTTACGGCCAAAGAGCACCTGCAACAGGTCGGTCTGCTC
>JAZRVZ010000011.1:0-4575 GCA_045599425.1 Bacteroidaceae bacterium
GAAGTCATAGGTTCCCATCTGGGCGTATGCACCCACATGATGCCCGCTCCAGAGCAAGGTGGAATCAAACCAGTAGTCGGCATGGACGTCACCGCCATAGGTGCGCCAGTAGCGGTGAACCTTGTCGGACTTCCACCAGGAGTACATCCAGTTCACACCCACGGACACGTTCCTGGATACGTACATGTCAACGCCCAGGTTTGGAATGGTCATGGCGTCATACAGGCCGTTGGTGCGGATGCCGATTATGCCCTTGTGACTCTTGGGCTCACGGAGGAAGATGGGTTTCTCCACCAGCGTCTCCACCGTCACGACCTCAGTTGGCGGCAACACGTCCTGCGGCTCCACGACCGCCTTCGGCAGGTTGGCCGTGATGCGGATGCTGGCATAGCGCATGTCTGAGAAGAAGCGGGTGGCAATATACTCGTAGGCGGAGCCGTTCCCCAGCTTCATGATACGCGACTTGCGCTCTCCGATGGAGATGTCACGGTTGGGTATGGTCAGGATCTCCAGCAACTGTTCCTTGTAGGGGCACTCGGAATGCTGAACCTTCTCGTAGAGTACCGTCCAGTCGTAGACGCCGTCGTCGGCATGGACATCAACACCGTTCATCAGGACGTAGCGCTTCAGATACTGCACCATGGTATGGGAGCGGTTGGCAGACAGCTTGGTATTATGCTCGTCGGTAGCCTCCAGCGAGGCGCTGCCGATGACATGTACTCTGATGTTTGTGGCATTCTGCTGCCTGATGTCGCGCACCTTCGTCAGGATCGAGTCAATGGCCGCTGCATTGCCCGGGATGGTCTCGTCAATATTATAGCGGTCCACCTTATAGTAGAAACGCCTGATATACGAGAAAGCGGAGTCTTCCGGCTCTGCCGCCCCGGCCAGAACCGGCACAAGCAGCAAAACTGAAACTATAAAACTAAAACTTGCTCTTAATCTCATTTATTGTGCAGGTAAATGTAAAAAACGAACAAAATCAACTACAAAAGTAGGAAAAATCTGTGTAATATTCACAAAATCAGAAGAAAAATGCACATTACCGCCAACTTTTTCCCATTTTTCATGATTTTCCCTAACTATCTGTGTGCCAAAGGGTATCAGAAGTCATGCGGCGGACAGGCAAAAGTCCTGCGGCGGACAAGCAAAAGTCATGCGGCGGACAAGCAAAAGTCCTGCGGCGGACATGGCAAAATCATGCGGGCGACTTGACAAAGTCCTGCGGGAGACATGGCAAAGTCATGCGGCGGACAAGCGGTTTCCATGCAGGACGGAAAGTTTTTCCGCCATAACGGAAAAAAGATGGGAGCGGAGGACGTTCCCTGCCTCCCTCCTACCCCGACACGGGAATTGGCCACGACGGCCGAAAACACTTTGGGCAAAAGTGCCTTCACGCCTTCACGGTGAAGGTGTGAAGGCACTTTTAGTGAAAGTATTTTCAGTAATCAGGCAAAGAGCTGCTTCATGAAGGCATCCAGGTCCTCTTCCAGATCGGGCAGCAGACTGCCGGAGATGATCTGCTGATCCTCGTCGACGAGGTAGATGTCCGACAGCGTCTCGTGGTCGGCATCCACAAGCACGAAGGAGAAGGGATGCAGCACGGCCATCTGGTCTATCTCGCCACGCAGGGCATCGATAGCCTTGCAGAGTACGGGGGTAACCTGATCGTAGAAATCCTCCTCATCCTTGCCGATCCACTCGTTGACCACACAACGGGTCAGCTCATTGTCGTCATCATCATAGGCCAGGAGTTCGCCCGATTCGGGCTTGACCTCCAGATGGATGTCCGTGAGGACGGGTTCCTCACTGGCAGGATACTTTGCGATGACCTTGCGAAGGGCACGCTCAATGGTTTGGTTGTAATTCATAGAGTCATCATTTATAGTCCTCTGCCGTGGCAGTTCTTGAACTTCTGTCCGGATCCGCAGGGACAGGGATCGTTGCGACCGGGCAGCTTGTCGGCCACCACAGGCTGCTGGGGCTGCTGCTCGCGGGTATCGCGGGCGGCGGCAGCACGCTGTGCGGGGTCTGTCAGGTCACCACGACTCTCCGTGTACTGGGGACGGCCGTAGTTGGGTCTGCCGTACTGGGGCATGCGGGGCATCTCGCGGGGAGCCTGCTGAACGAGGGGTTGCTGAGGCTGCTGGGCGGGAGCTTGCTGCTGGGGATTCTCCTGGGCGGGAGCTTCCTCGGCCACGGCCCCCTCCTGGGCAGGAGCCGCGGTGCGGGGCATGGGAATCTGTCCGCGCATCAGAACGCTGACGGTCTTGTTGTTGATGACGTTCACCATGTTGTCAAACAGCTTCACGCTCTCCAGTTTGAAGATCAGCAGGGGGTCCTTCTGCTCGTAGCTGGCGTTGTTCACGGAGTGCTTCAACTCATCCAGCAGACGGAGGTTCTCCTTCCAGGCCTCATCGATGGTGTGCAGCAGGATGGCCTTCTCAAATCCCTTGACCAGGGCCTGGGCCTGTGTCTCGTAGGCCTCCTTCAGGGAAACGGTGATCTGGTAGACACGGCGACCGTCGGTCACGGGTACGAGGATATTCTCGTACATGGCGCCCTGCTCCTCATAGACCTGCTTGATCACGGGATAGGCACGGTCGGCCATCATCTGCGTACGCTCCTTGAAATTGGCCATGGCTGCCTCGTAAGCCTTCTCGCAGAGGGCATCCAGGGGACGGGTATTCTCGAATTCCTGACGGGTGAAGGGGCACTCCATGGCCAGGATCTCAATGAACTTCTCGTCCATATTCTCATAGGTATAGTTCTCGATGATGTGGCATACGCGGTCCCAGATCATGTTGGCGATATCCATGCCGATGCGCTCGCCCATGAGGGCGTGGCGACGCTTCTCGTAGATAACAGTTCGCTGCTTGTTCATCACGTCATCATACTCCAGCAGACGCTTACGTACGCCGAAGTGGTTCTCCTCCACCTTCTTCTGGGCACGCTCGATGCTGTTGCTGATCATCTTGTGCTCAATCATCTCACCGTCCTCAAAGCCGAGGCGGTCCATGACCCTGGCAATTCGCTCGCTGGCAAAGAGTCGCATCAGCTTGTCCTCAAGGGACACGAAGAACACGGAGCTTCCGGGGTCACCCTGACGGCCGGCACGACCACGCAGCTGGCGGTCCACACGACGGCTCTCGTGACGCTCGGTACCGATGATGGCCAGGCCGCCTGCGGCCTTCACGTCATCGGAGAGCTTGATATCGGTACCACGACCGGCCATGTTGGTGGCAATGGTCACGGCACCCAGTTTCCTGCCATCGGCATCGGGAGTGCTCTGTCCGGCCAGGGCCACGATGTCTGCCTCCTTCTGATGCAGCTTGGCATTCAGTACCTGATGGGGGATCTTGCGCATGGAGAGCATCTTGGAGAGCATCTCACTGATCTCCACGCTGGTCGTACCTACCAGGGTGGGACGGCCCGACTCACGCATCTTCACCACTTCCTCAATCACGGCCTTGTACTTCTCGCGCTGTGTCTTGTAGACACGGTCGTTCATGTCGTTGCGGGCAATGGGGCGGATGGTGGGAATCTCCACCACGTCCAGCTTATAGATGTCCCAGAACTCACCTGCCTCGGTGATGGCCGTACCGGTCATACCGGAGAGCTTGTGGTACATGCGGAAGTAATTCTGCAGGGTGATGGTGGCGAAGGTCTGGGTGGCATCCTGCACGCGAACGTGCTCCTTGGCCTCCACGGCCTGGTGCAGGCCGTCGCTCCAGCGGCGACCCTCCATGATACGACCGGTCTGCTCGTCCACAATCTTGATCTCGCCGTCCTGGATGACGTACTCGTCGTTCAGGCTGAACATGGCGTAGGCCTTCAGCAACTGCTGGATGGTGTGTACACGCTCGCTCTTCTCTGCATAGTCGTTGAAGAGCTCGTCCTTCCTGGCCAGACGCTCCTCCTTGCTGAGGTTGCTGGCCTCCAGCTCGCTCATCTGACTGACGATGTCCGGCAGCACGAACAGCTGGGCATCGTTGACCTGGTCGGCCATCCACTTGTTACCCTTGTCGGTGAACTCCACGGAGTTCTGCTTCTCCTCCACCACAAAGTAGAGGGGCTCGATGACCTCGGGCATGCGCTTGTTGTTATTCTCCATGTAGATCTCCTCGGTGGCCAGCATGCCGGCCTTGATTCCGGGCTCGGAGAGGTACTTGATGAGGGCCTTGTTCTTGGGCCAGGCCTTGTGGCTGCGGTAGAGCTGGAGGAATCCCTTGGCAGTAATCTCCTTGTCGTTCTGCTCGGTTCCCTGCTTGACGAGGGTCTTGGCCTCGGCCAGGAACTGGGTGGCCAGCTGGCGCTGTACGCCGAAGAGCTTCTCCACCAGGGGTTGCCACTGCTCAAACTGCTGCTCACCGCCACGGGGAATGGGGCCGCTGATGATCAGGGGAGTACGGGCATCGTCGATGAGCACGGAGTCCACCTCGTCGACAATGGCGAAGTTGTGGCCGCGCTGTACGAGGTCCCTGGGATTGGTGGCCATGTTGTCACGCAGGTAGTCGAAACCAAACTCGTTGTTGGTACCGAAGGTGATGTGGGCCAGATAGGGGCGACGGCGGG
>JAZRVZ010000012.1:0-20430 GCA_045599425.1 Bacteroidaceae bacterium
ACGAGAGTAGGGCGCGTCGAGCATGATCTTGGTAGCGGTCTCGATGAAGTTGCGCTTCAGTATCTTGCTGACGAAGGGGAACGAACGAGAGGCGCGGAGGTTGCACTCGATGACCTTCACCTCGCGGTTCTTAGCCAGGCACTGGATGTTGAAAGGACCGGAGATGTTGAGCTCAGCAGCGATGCGACGAGCGATCTTCTTGATCTGACGTACGGTAGAGAAGTAGATGTTTTGTGCGGGAAATACCATGGTGGCATCGCCTGAGTGTACACCGGCATAGTCCACGTGCTCGGAGATGGCGTACTCCACTACCTCGCCCTTGTCGGCTACGGCGTCGAACTCGATCTCCTTGGTCTCCTGCATGAACTGGCTTACCACTACGGGGAAGTCCTTGCTTACCTCGGTGGCCATAGAGAGGAAACGCTCGAGCTGCTCATCGTCGTAGCAGACGTTCATGGCAGCACCGGAGAGTACGTATGAGGGACGTACCAGGACGGGATAGCCCACCTGAGCCACGAAGTCCTTGATGTCCTCCATAGAGGTCAAGGCACGCCATGCAGGCTGGTCGATGCCCAACTTGTCGAGCATGGCAGAGAACTTATCGCGATTCTCGGCACGGTCGATATCCACGGGAGAGGTACCCAGCACGGGCACACCCTGACGGTGGAGCTTCATGGCGAGGTTGTTGGGGATCTGACCACCTACTGATACGATGACGCCACGAGGCTGCTCAAGGTCGATGGTATCGAGTACGCGCTCCAGTGAGAGCTCGTCGAAGTAGAGACGGTCGCACATGTCGTAGTCGGTAGACACGGTCTCGGGGTTGTAGTTGATCATGATGGACTTGTAGCCCAGCTTGCGAGCGGTGTTGATGGCATTGACCGAGCACCAGTCAAACTCTACAGAGGAACCGATGCGGTATGCACCCGAACCCAGCACGATGACCGACTTCTCATTCTTGTACCACTCGATGCTGTGCTCCTGGGGCTTCAGGCAAATCTTCTTCCACTCCTCGGTGGTGAGGGTGTCGGCGTTCGTGGGCTCAACCTGGCCCAGATAGGTGAAGTAGAGGTAGTTGGTCAGCTCAGGATGCTCACCGCCTACGGTCTCGATGCGGCGTACGGTGGGCAGGATGCCACGAGCCTTGCGAGCCTTGCGAACCTCGAGGTTGGCCTTCTCCATGTTGCCTTCGGGCTTCAGTACGAAGCGAGCAATCTGGAAGTCAGAGAAACCAGCACCCTTCACCTCGCGCATCTTCTCGTCGGAGATCTCGTCGAGGCTGTTGTACTGCTGCAGTTCGTGCTTGAGGTCCACGATGTGCTTCATGCGTGAGAGGAACCATACGTCGATCTTCGTCAGCTCTTCGATGCGCTCGATGGTGTAGCCCTCCTCGAGAGCCTGAGCGATGGCGAAGATACGGAGGTCGGTGGGGTTGGCCAGCTCCTCGTCGAGGTTGTCGAACTTCGTGTGGTCGTTGCCCACGAAGCCGTGCATACCCTGACCGATCATGCGCAGACCCTTCTGCAGCATCTCCTCGAAGCTGCGACCGATGGCCATGATCTCACCTACCGACTTCATGCTCGAACCGATCAGACGGCTCACGCCGGCAAACTTGGTGAGGTCCCAGCGAGGGATCTTACAGATCATATAGTCGATAGAGGGAGCCACGTAGGCCGAGTTGGGAGTACCCATCTCACCGATCTGGTCGAGGGTGTAGCCCAGGGCGATCTTGGCAGCCACGAAGGCCAGAGGATAACCGGTAGCCTTTGAAGCGAGGGCCGAAGAGCGAGAGAGACGAGCGTTGATCTCGATGATACGGTAGTCGTTGGTCTCAGCGTTGAAGGCAAACTGTATGTTGCACTCACCCACGATGCCGAGGTGACGTACGCACTTACGGCTGATCTCCTGCAAGTACTCCACCTGCTGCTTGGTGAGCGACATGGTGGGAGCTACCACGATGGACTCACCGGTGTGGATACCCAGAGGGTCGAAGTTCTCCATGGAGGCTACGGTGAAGCAGTGGTCGTTGGCATCACGGATGCACTCAAACTCGATCTCCTTCCAGCCCTTCAGGCTCTCCTCTACGAGTACCTGGGGTGCGAAGGTGAAGGCGCTCTCTGCGATCTCCTTGAACTTCTCCTCGGTGGGGCATACGCCAGAACCCAGACCACCCAGTGCGTATGCCGAGCGGATCATGATGGGGTAGCCTATCTTGCGTGCTGCGGCGATGGCGTCCTCCATGTTCTCACAAGCCTGTGACACGGGTACCTTCAGGTCTACCTTGTTCAGCTCCTTCACGAAGAGATCGCGGTCCTCGGTGTTCATGATGCACTCCACGCTGGTACCCAGTACCTCTACGCCGTACTCCTTCAGTACACCGCTCTGATAGAGGGCCGTACCTACGTTGAGACCCGTCTGGCCACCCCATGCCAGCATGATGCCGTCGGGGCGCTCCTTCTTGATGATCTCGGTGATGAAGTGGGGAGTGATGGGCAGGAAGTACACCTTGTCGGCGATCCCCTCACTGGTCTGGATGGTAGCGATGTTGGGGTTGACCAGCACACTGCTGATACCTTCTTCGCGCAGAGCCTTCAAGGCCTGGCTACCAGAATAGTCAAACTCACCGGCCTGACCAATCTTCAAGGCACCGGAACCGAGTACGAGCACTTTGTTGAGTTTTTTTTCCATTGTATACTGTTTTTAGTTGTGTTCCTTTCAAAAAAAAGACGCAACCGAGAAACGGAAGCGCCTTTAATATCAATTAGTAATTCTCAGCCTGAAGCTGGAAGTAAGACTGTGGATGATTGCAAACGGGGCAGACCGTAGGAGCCTGCTTGCCGAAGTGGAGATGACCACAGTTGCGACACTGCCATACACAGTCGCCTTCGCTTGAGAACACCACACCCTGCTCAATGTTCTGGAAGAGCTTCTTGTAGCGCTCCTCGTGGTGCTTCTCGATGGCAGCAACGCCCTCGAAGAGCTCAGCAATCTTTTCAAAGCCCTCCTCGCGAGCCTCCTTGGCCATGCGGGGATACATATCGGTCCACTCGTCGTTCTCGCCGGATGCAGCGTCCTTCAGGTTCTCCAGGGTACCACCAATGCCGTGAGCGAGCTTAAACCACATCTTGGCATGCTCCTTCTCCTGGTTGGCAGTCTCCTCAAACATTGCTGCGATCTGCTCGTAGCCATCCTTCTTTGCCTTTGAGGCATAATATGTGTACTTGTTGCGAGCCTGTGACTCACCTGCAAAGGCTGCCCAGAGGTTAGCCTCGGTCTTTGTTCCTTTCAGTTCCTGTGCCATGATGCTATACTTTTTTATTTGTTGATTGTACAAATTGAACCGCCCTTTCCACGTATATAAATAAGGTGCAAGGACCAGTCCGGTTTTCTCTTTACCAAATTGGATGCAAAGTTACGAATAAGCGAGGGAAATTGCAAATAAAACCCATTATTTATTTTCTTTTCCTCCCCCACTTTGCCCAAAGGCCCGCTTCAAGGTGGTTAGGAACAACCGGGACATGCTACAGTGTCCCGGTTGTTGAAGTACGTATTCCTATCTTCTATCCTCCGGACCATCGAGTGCCGACAGGTTCACCTGACCATGACCTTGCGCAGGGTGCCATCGGCCATGCGGCGCAGGACAAGGCCCTTGTAGCCGGCAGAAACCTGGCGGCCCGAAGTGCTGTATGTGGCCACCACCCTGGAGGAAGCGGCACTTGCAGCCTGAACTGCAGAAGGATCCTCGAAGGCAAACACGATGGTGATGGTGGAACACTTACCCTCTGGGGTGCTGATGGTGTAGTCAGCTTCGCACTTGCCGTAGGCCTGCCCCTTTTCCGACGCTTCGTCAAAGGCAGGCTGCCAGTGACACTGCAGGTCGTTGATGCTTCCTGCGGCAAGTTGTACATTGGGGATGGAGTAGCTACCTTTCTCCTTGTACATGACGCACTGAAGCCCCATGCAGAGGCTAAGGTCGCCCTGGATGGAACGAATGTCGGCCGTTAGCGTGGCATCCACCCCTGAGGCCAAGATATTCTTGACGTAAACGTTGGAGTTGAACTTGTAGATGCCAAACTGCTGCATGAATTCGTCGGGCGTGTTGGCTTCCACGACGGAACCATCGGGAATGATGGTGCCATCCTCGTAGCAGAACTGCAGCGCGTCCTTCTGGGCGCTGACCGTCAGGGCCGTGAATACGGCTGTAATAAGTGTAAGGAACTTTTTCATGTATTGAACGGATTGTTTATATGTCATTACTTGATGCTGATCTTGCGTCCGTGGTACAGGTATATGCCCGGGCGCTGGGGATGAACCAGTCGGCCAGACAGGTCATAGCAGGCATCGGGACGTGAGGCCATATCCGCAGGACGGAGACCA
The DNA here is from genome assembly GCA_045599425.1 of Bacteroidaceae bacterium. Lineage (GTDB taxonomy): Bacteria > Bacteroidota > Bacteroidia > Bacteroidales > Bacteroidaceae > Physcousia. The sequence goes on from JAZRVZ010000012.1 coordinate 4,378, forward strand.
TCGGTCATTCCCCATGCAGCGTCAATCACCTCACCGGGCCTCATCAGGGCCATGGCCTCGCCAGGCGTCATGCTGGGATTGAGCCGGAGCCAGGAGCCCACGATGCCTGTTACCATGGGAGCCGCCATACTGGTACCTGACATCCTGCCATAGTGGTAGGTGCGTCCATCCAGCTCCACGGACTGGGTCTGAGGGTAGGACGACTGGTACTGATCGTAGCTGTTCAGTGCACTCTCGATGTCTGCACCGTAGGCATAGACATTGGGCTTGACGGCGCCATCCAGCCGGGGGCCAACGCTGCTGAAGGAGGCAGGCTTCCCATTGGCATCCACGGCACCGACGCTGATGATGCTATCGGCCGTGCCACCCAGTTCGCTGATGGTAAACAGATTGTCTCCTGTGGCAAAATCTTCACGATCACGGTTGTGGAAGGACGAATAGATATCATCCGCCCATGCATGCACGGTACCCGGGGTCAGAGGGGTGATGCACAGCGCAAGGTCGTAGTTCATGGCTGCGCTGGTCTGCTCCACACTCAGGGTGACATGGGGACAACCGTTGAGCGGACTGACCTCACTCGCAAACGTGAACGTCCCCTTGAGCCGGCCCGTGGAAGGTGCCCAGATGTAGGTCTGGGCAGGAGCATCGCCGCCCACGGTCACCAGCTCACTCTGGGAACTTACGTTGCCCGTCTGGATCTGCGTGGCACTGAGCTGCACACTGAACTGCATCCCCTGACTGCCCCAGATATCTATGGTACCCTGGGTATAATCAGGCGAGCGATAGATGACGAAGGAGCGGACGGGCCCACCGTCCGTGCTGAGATGGCAGGTACTGTTACCGGAGTTGCCTGCAGAGCCCACGATAATACGACCGGGACCGACTATCTCATCCAGGAATCGGTCAAAGGCCGAAGTACCATCATGCGGACCCAGATGATTGCCGATGGAAAGGTTGATAACGCAGGGCTTGCCCACACTTTCCGCATAGTCGAAGATGTAGCGGATGCCCTCACGCAGCCTGGCCTCATCCAGCTTTGTGGACGGCTTGGAGACCAGCACCAGTTCCGTCCCTTCCTGCTTTCCGGCAAACTGCAGGGCCCGGGCAGCCACGTGCGTGCCGTGACTCTGTGTCTCATTGTCGGCACCGGCCTTCAGGATGGCCTCGGGCGTGGAAAGTTCCAGTCCGAAGTCATACCCGTCCGGATGCATCCCCTCGGTGCCCTGTTCCCACACCCGCGAGATACACAGCCTACCGTCGGCATCGCGGAAGGCGGGATGAGTGTAGTCAAAGCCTCCGTCGAACACACCGACCACCAAACCTTGGGCGCCGGCAACAGTTGCCAGCGCCACAAGACAAAGGGATAGGAAAAAGCGCTTCATCGCTTCAGAATGGTCTTTCCGTGGGTAATATACAATCCGTGGCGTGGCTTTTCTACATGCCTGCCCTGCAGGTCATATATTCCTGTCGGCTGACCACCACCCTCTGCTACAGTCACAAGTCCCGTCGATACGCTGGGTACGTCCGTGATGTCACACTCCTCAACGTTCCACACGGTACAGTTGAGTGCATTCTCGCTATGGTCGGAGACAAAGGCCACAATGCGCATGTGCTCAGGCAGTGCCTGAATGACCTTGTCATCACCCTCACGTCCGCTGGCGCTGATGACATAGGTGGCATACTTGCCCGTAATGGCACCGGGAATCTCATAGTCGAAGGTCAGCCTGCTGGTCTCGCCTTCAGTCAGCTGGATGGCCTGTCCCCAGACGCCAGTAAGACTCATGCGCATGGCATGGTTGTGACTGATGATGCCCGTTCCGTTCTGGTAGCGGGACACACTGTCCTGCACCAGCCATACGTTCAACCTGTGATCCCGGTCAGAGGGCATCTCATAGCAGGTCACGTCAATGCTGACCTTACCCTTGCGGGCCTGGTCATCGTAGTCGTTCTGCATGGTGATGCCCACACAGGGAGCCACCTGCATGGCTGACTGTACAACGGCCTGCACGTCACCCCTCACGTTACTCTGTATCACGGCCGTAGTCTGCGAAGGCAAGGCTGGATGTCTGTTGGCCATGCCGGCGGGAGCATAGGTGTTGCCACCGTTATTGAAGAACCATGTATACTCGGAATCCTCCAGCGTAGTGAAGTTGTCGGGTGCATAGCCTGCATGGTGATACACCTCAACAACCTGTCCCTCATAGGCAGACAGCACGCTGTTGACCGTGGCCATACCCGAAGGGCAGTTGATGCAGGTCTGACCGGTAAACTCCTCAAAGAGAACCTTCTTGTTCATATCGGCCGGATAGACGAACATGCTGCAGGTCTGCTGGTTGTCCACGCCATCAGCATCCGCAGCACCGTTGACGTTTGTCACCCCGATGGTCAGGGGCAGACGACCGCTGCTGGCAATGGTAGCATCATTGATGCTGACATCGTAGGTGCTGCCCTGAGGCAGTGATACACCCTTGATGCTCTTCACCACAGCCTCATCCTGACCGATCTTGTAGGTGATGTCAAAACTCTTGACCTCCTGCAGACCGTAGTTGAAGACCTGTGTATGGATGGACATATCGTCCCCCACCTTATTATAGGTACTCGTGTGGAAAGGCTTGACCAGAACGTCGGGTGCATCAATGTTCCTGTCAATCTGGACCTGAATATTGGGGGCACCATAGCCACGGCCACTGATATCCTCCCAACCCTGGTCCGTAATGGCCCAGGCCAGACCTGCGGGCAGATCCAGCGTACCATCGAACAGCATGGGTTTGTAGGCGGCAGACAGGCTGCACTTGTAACCCACGAACAGTGCCTTGTCACCCTGTATCACGTAGGGTGTATCCAGTGCATAGTCCTTCATGGAGGTGGAGAACTTGCCAGTAGCCTGCTCCACAACAGGTGTCTGGTTGATATCATCTCCCTCGATGATGATCAGGCGGGGTGAGTCAAGCTGCGTGGTACCCGTGGCCGTACGTATTGCCTTGATCGTAGCACCGGCCAAAAGGGCAGTCTTCTCCTTCGGCAGGTAAATCAGCATACCCTGCTCCTCACCGCTGTTGAAACGTACGCCATTGGTACGGGTTACGGCTGCGGTGGTGTAGCCCACGTAATTGTCAGCCATGACAAGCTCCGGAGCATCCGGTGTATCAGGAGTATCAGGGTTATCAGGGGTGTCCGGACCTTCCGGGGTGTCCGGAGTATCAGGATCTTCCGGTTCTACCGGATCAACCGGAGTCTCAGCATATTCCGTATCATAGGTAAACTCCAGATGCAGACCGTCGTTCACGCTGCCATCCGAGAAGTTCAGCAGACCATAGGGCAGGTCCAGGTAGTAGGTCGTCTTGTCCTTCACCTTGCTGATCTGCGAGGCTGTGGTAAAGTTGATCGTGCCGCCTCCAGTCGTGGCAAAGTAGTTCTGGAACTCCATGGCCGCATACTTGTCATCGTCCTTGTTGAAGACCTTCAGCACGCCGTTGCCCACATTGGGATTCTTCGACACGATCGTCTTTCCGGTGAAGGTAATGTGAATACCGTCGAAGGTAGCCACCGTACTGCCGTCAGCAGGCAACGACTCCCACATGCGTTCATCCGAACCCAGCACTGTGTAAGTGGCACAGATCTCAGGATGATACAGGCTGTCGTTATAGGCCTCAAGGGAAGATGAGAGGTGATAGCTTGCCTCAGGAATCACCAGCGTGTAGACGCCAGCCTTGCTGATGCTGTTCTTCAGGGCAATGAGACCCGTGTTCCTGGCTGAATAATCATACGAACGGGTTCCCGTGGTCACCACCTGTCCCTGTTCGTCCAGGACATAGGGATTCTCCGGCTGGTCATAGTTCAGGGCAAAGAGACCTCTGCAGTAGGGGAACTCCAGTGTGAAGGAACTCAGCGTCTTCACCGTCTCACCGTCTTCGGGTGTCAGCACATACTCCAGGGGATCCAGGTCATCCTCAACCTCCTCATCGGTATAGACATACTGGTAGGAGATAGCGTCCAGTTCCCACTCCTTACCCTCAGCATCCGTTGCCACGAATGTGCCGGCGGGAATGTCCACACGCAGATAATCCTGCGTGTCCGTGCCCCATGCCTTGTGCACAGGTGCCTTCGGCCTGACCTGGGAGACACCGGGTGTTCTGTAGGCTGTGGGATAGAAGGTCAGCTTGTTTCCGCTGAACCTCATGGCCTCCCTGTAGGCATAGTGGGTCAGGGCATAGGGTGAAGCCGTTTCATACTCCTTCTCCAGCGAGGTGCGGTAGATGCAGATGACACCAGATTCGGCGTCAGCCAGCCTGATGCTCTCGTAGTCCTCGAAGATGATACTCAGCCTCACGGGCGAGTGCTGTGGCTCGTCGAGCAAAGGCTCGTAGGTGCAGTTGCCCACGTTCTGGGCAAAAGCCATGCTGCCCAGGCAGAGCAGCACGGCAATGATTGCAGTCAGTCTTTTCATTTACTATTTTGACGATTTAGTAATGGTTACCTTACGACCTTCTTGCCGTCCTTGACGTAGATGCCACGACTGGGACTTGCCACCTTGCGCCCCTGCAGGTCAAATACATCGGTAACACCGACATGAGCCTCAGGAGCCACGATGGGCGTAGCATCCAGCATCCAGTTGATCGTGCAAGGCTGGGACTCCCAGGCTTCGTTGTTCTCATAAACAGCCGTAATGACCACCTGGTGATGGCTGGCCTGAGTCTGGCCGAAGGTATGCTTCACGCTGAGGGCATCACCCGCAGCAACCGTGGTACGGCCGTCGGCCGAACCGTCCCATGTCAGCACATACTCCTTGACGGGCAGCGCCTTCTGGTCACGCGAGGTGACGATCAGGCCCATCATCCAGTTGCCACGCGTGCCGGTCTGACTCTCGTAGCTGTCCCATGACGCACCGTCGTCCAGGCTGTACAGGTCACTGTAGTTGGCATTGGCCGGCATACCGTCCATGGCCAGGATGTCACGGCCGGCATCACCGTCAAAGCAGTCCACGATCAGCTGCAGCTCACTCACGTTCGCATCCAGCGCAATGGGTTCGTCCAGCCAGATGGTGTTCCAACGGTTCAGGTCATAGTCCACCTCACGCTCCAGCTCCGTGCTCCAGCGTGTCCTGCCCGACTCGTTCAGGTACAGGGCAAACTCGGCATGGCCCAAGGGATAGAAGCGCACGCCACTGATCTGATAGTCATTCAGATACTGCCTGAACATGGGCATCGTATAGACAGAGGCAGCCTGGAAGGAGAATCCCTCGTTAGCCGAGGTATGCACGCCATGGTGCACACCACCCTGGCTATAGGTGAGCATGGTACGCTCATCATCCATCGGTGCCTTCCACTCCACCACGGCCTCCAGCGCCTTGCCGGTAGGCTTCACGCTGATCTCATCCACCAGGTAGTATCTCGTGTCACGCTTCACGCTCAGGCTTGCCTTCGCGGCATCACTCTCCTTGTCGTTCGAGTACACGGCAGTCACCGCATATTCATGGTCACCATCAGATACCTCATGCAGCACCGACTTCAGCGTAGCGGCATCCACACGATCCACCACCTTTCCATCCTGATACACGTGGTATCCGGCCAGCGAGGCCATATCATCACCAATAGTGGACAGACCCAATCCGATGGGCCAGCTGTAGGGGTACTCGTATCCGTTCTCCAAACCGTCCAGGTAGAGTGACACGAACTTCTCACCGGGCTGACGGATCAGATCATTGTAACCGGCCTCGTTGTCACCCAGCATCAGACCCATCACATTGAAGCTGCTTCCCTTTACAGCGGCATAGACGCCCACAACAAGATCCTCACCCTGAGGCACCTGCACGGCCTTCTGCAGCCGGATGTTGTTGCAACAGCCATAGACCAGCTTCGTGGCATCCAGCTTTTCACTGTAGAACGGCTCACCATCCGTGGCCGAGGCCAGGTAGAAGTTGATCTTCCATTCCTGCTGCGAACTCATGGGCCAGAAGCTTACCTCTCTGATCTCCATATTCTCAAACAAAGCCAGGTCTTCGCTGCGGAAGCGGACACCGGCCTCGATGTTCCAGGCACCGCCACCGAAACCGTTCACCTCATGACCGTCCGTGTAGTATTTCAGCTCCGAAAGGCTCGTGCCGGCACCCTCCCATTCCAGGCGTACGTTGTCAATACCAGCCTGACGGGCCATCAGCATCGACGGTCCGCCAATGTTCACAGCCCTGGTCTCCAGCGTGACGGGATCACTGTCCTCACTCATCACCGTGCCATAGCTGGCCCTCACCGTATAGACATACGTCCTGCCGAGCTCACAGTTGCGGTCCGTGTACTGCAGTGCGTTGCCACGGAAGATCTCCTGTCCGTCGCGCAGCAGCACATACTCCTTCACGCCTTCGGCATTGGCCAGGGGCTCCTTCCAGTTCAGGCGCACAGCCTTCAGTCCGCCCATCTGCATGGCTTTCAGCGCCACGGGCGGACGACTCGTGACATTCTCGTCAAGACGGATCATCACGGCGCCTGTCATCCCGTCCGGATAACGGGCATTGCAGCAGAGCACCTTGCCGTCATCGCTCATGTAGCGCAGCTCCGTCAGCTTGTAGCCTGCACCGATGACTGCGCCCTTCTCCTCCAGTTCTTTCTGCAGGCTCATCCACTGACCGTCCTTGAAGTAGGCGGCAAACTGGTCGATACCCTCTTCCGTCAGTCTCTGACCCGCACCGTACACAATGCCGTCAGAGGTCACGCCGGCCACACTGGCCGCATCCACGTTCGTATTCTTGTCCACCTGCACACTGGTCCCCCCCTGCAGGTCATGCAGCATGTTCCACGTAGCCACGTAGCGGCCGTTGGGACTCACGCCGCAAGTGATTGTCCACATACCCTGATGCTTGCGTCCATCGGGGATAACCTCGGTGTACTTGTTTCCCTGACGTGTCCAGTAGGCAGGAATACGCACGCTGCGGGCCTCGTCGAAACCACCCACCACCTGAGCATCATCACTCATGTGCTCAGCCACGCCCAGCTCCTCCATGGGCAGCATCGTCAGCGTGCCCTGATGCTGGGCATCCAACTGCCACACGCAGGCCTTCCAGCCAGCAGTGGTACATACGGCTCCAGCCACATACTTGCCATCAGGTGTAATCTTGCGGGCTCCACCTGCGCTGGGCAACTCGGGATCAAGGGTGCCCAACTTGCCCAGGTTCAGCACGTGCCACTTGCCTTCATACCATACGCAGGGGGCCTGGATACCGGCACCGTTGGGCAGCAGTTCACTGGTGGTGTACTCGCCGGCCACCACACCCGTATTGCTCACGGAATAGCCGAAGCTGAACTCACCATAGGTGTTCAGGTACTCAAATTCATTGTTGCGCGTGTTCCAGCGGTAGGCCTGATAGGTTGAACCGTCATACACGCCACCCGTCACCCAGTCGCCGTTGCTGCTGGGATAGGCCACCTGAGCGCTGCACCCATCGGGCTTGGCAATGCGCAATACCAGCGCACCCTTCCCGCTTGCTTCCTGTGCATGTCCGGCCATGCTTGCCAAAGCGAGCAACAGGCACGACATGCCTTTTCTGATCAAACTCTTCATATATCCTTGTACGTTTTTATTTAGGCAGAATCCACAGATCCAACTCCCGTTGATAAGTTAAAATAAATGTTGTTCGCGCGCACAATGCGGGAACGGATGCAAAGGTACAAAAAAAATCCCAAACATCCGATATTTTCCTTGTTAAAATACAGAAACGAGAGAGGATAGCGAACAAAAGGATTCCCCTACCCGCCGGGGGCAGAGGAATCCACATAATCACCTTGTCCGGATTGAGAGGACGATGGCAGGACTCAGTCCTCGGACCACATATCCCAATCCTGCTTCTCTTCGTTGCCCAGAACATCGCTGCTGTCGGCAGCGCCGCTCTGGAGTGAAAGTGCCATCATGCTGGCAGTCACAGTCTCGCTGATCTCCACCTGGGGAGCGATATACATCTTTTTCATTGTTATTATCTCCTTTCGTCTTAGATTACTTAACCATGATCTTCTTGCCGTTCACGATGTTCATACCCTTCTGCAGGCCCTGGAGCTTGCGACCGTTCAGGTCGAAGATCTCAGCCTTGCCGCTGGTCAGAGCCTCGATGGCACCGATGGCGGTAGCCTCTCCGAAGAAGAAGCCCTTGACACTGGATGTGGGAACAGTCAGGTAAGCACGGTTGGCCCCGACGGTAGCAACACCCTCGGTCTCAACCTTATAGAAACCAACACCAGCTGCCTGCTTCTGCATTACATAGGTATCCTTGAGGGCGGGAGTGTCAACATACACACCGGTCAGCAGACCCGTGGTGTAGCTGTCCTCGGACTGACCCTCCTGAACACCCTTCAGGGTTACGGTCAGGTCACTCCCCTTGGCATTCTCGATGACATAGGCGGTGTTGGTGCTGATGGCCGAAACAGCCTCCATTACCAGGGTGGTACCCTCAACACCCGTCACGGTGTAAGCCTTCATACCCTCGGGCAGGGTAGCATCGAAGGGAACGATCAGCGTACCGTACTGGTTCTCAGCCTTTACGTTCACGGCCACCTCGGCAACCGTCTCCACATTGAAGGTCATGCTGTAGGCAGGAGTCTCGGCATAGCCGGCATTTACCTTCTGACCCATGGTCATCTCACCGGGCTCCATGTTGGCAGCCAGGCCGGCGGGAACGGTTACCTCATACATGCCGGTGGTCAGTGCGGGAGTAAAGCTTACGACGAGCTTGCCGTCCTGAACCTTTGCAGAGGGAGTACAGGTCACATCATAATAGGTACGTACAGGCTTGGCACCCTCGCCGTCACCCTGGATCACCTCAGTGTAGCGCTGAATCGTGACACCGGAAGCATTGCCAACCAGAGCCTTGGCCTCACCAAACTCACCCTTGTAAGAGATTGCGATATCCTGCAGCCTGTCAATCTTCTGCGACATGTCGTTGGCCTTGGGAGTGATCTGGTCAGTTACCATCTCGTAGGGCTTGAGCGTGTTCTTGAAGCCGGAAACGGTGAAGTTGACAGTCATAGCCTCGTTGACCTTACCATTACCGACGAAGAGACCTGCGGGGATAGTCAGGGTATAGTTGCCGTTTACCAGTTCGGGGTATGCGATGGAAACCTCACCGGAAACCTTGCCGAACATGGCAGCGTTGCGGATAACATTCGTAGGCTTGTAGTTCACACTCTCAGTGGTGTTAACAAGCGTGATGTCAGCCTTCTTGCTCTCGTCGATGCTCTCAACCACCTCCTTGAAGCTTACCGTAGCGGTGATGTTGCTCTTCTCGAACTCACCCTTGGATGCATCAGGCTCGGAAGTCTGGGTGGCAGCCTTGTACTTGATAGTCATGCCCTCGGTGGGGAATGCAGACTCGACGGTGAAATAGGGATTCTCGTCCTTGGTTACCGTAATCGTGAACTCGTATGCGGGAGTCTTGTTGCCAGCCTTGGTGGTGTAGAGGCCATAAGGCAGGTGAACGGTGTAGGTGTCAGCCTTGATACCGTAGGGGAAGAACAGGCGGATCTCGGAACAGGTGTAACCCGTTCCCAGGCTGATGCCGTCGGCATCCTCACCCAGGTCATGCGACTCATAGACGAGGGAGTAGCTTGCCACCTCGGACTTGTTGCCGTTGGCACCGGTTACGGTCACAAACTGCTTCAGTGCCTCGTTGGGCTTGGTGTTGCTGTCAGAACCGGGCTTGTCATAAACCAGTTCCTCGCTCAGCTTGATGTCAACAGAGAAGTTCCTGGTCACGGAACCCTCTGCGAGCTCCAGCGTACCGGTAGGCTCAGAGAAGGTCACATCGGTCTCGCCGGTGGGTTCCTCCATCTGCTCCAGCTTCTTGAACACGGCATAGTACTTCTTGGTCTTGGGAGCGCCCTCAACACCGCAGGAACCGGGGTAGTTGACGTTGCCCACAGAGGTACGGGTGTAGGAATCGGAATAGTAATATGAGTAATCATCTACGAGTGTACCCTTCTGGGAAGGATTCGTGGTGGTTGAGGTAGAAGTCCAGCCAATGAACTCATAACCGGGATTTGCCTTGGCAAAGATGGTGAAGGGGAAATAGACGGTGCCTGATGTGTAAGGCTTGGAGATTCCCTCTGAGGCATAAGTGCTGCCTGCATGCCAGGTGGGCTCAGTCGTAACGGCGCCCTTACCGCTGGCATCATCATTGTAATTGAGGCCCAGCATACCTGCCTCGGCACACTCAACATTCACGAGCTTACCTGAGCCATCATCCGTAGCGAGCATTGCAACAAGAGTGAAGTTGGCGTAGCAGACACTGGGCTTGTTATCAGCAGCATACTTGAACGAGGCGTAGTAGGTCTTCTCCGTTGGAGCAGCCTCGTCGGTGCTTGCAGCGGAAAGGGTTACCTTATAGGGGTTGTTGGAGCTGTTGAAAGAGGTTGTTGCGCTTGCGGTCGTACCGAAACCAGCGAACTCAAAGCCCTCGTCTGCCTTGGCATAGAGATAGTACTCGTGCGAAGCAGCCTCTACACTCTCGGAGTTCAGGGTGAGCTCTGAAGTGAACTCATACTTGCCCGACTCGGCCTCCTCGGCAGTACGACCCACATAAACCTTACCACCAAGCATCAGGGTACCAAGGTTGTTGATGTCGTTGTTGCCATTGAGCTTCAGGGTCACCTTTGAATAATGAGGGATAGCCTCGGCGAACTTGGCATAGTAGGTGGCCTCAGCGGGAGCAGCCTCGTCATTGCTGTTGGCAGTCACCTTGGCATTGTAGGGGTTCTCCTTGCTGACCACACTGCCGTCGGCAGCCGTTGCCCAACCCTCGAATCCATAACCCTGCTCAGCCTCTGCATAGAGGTAGTAGCCATGGCTGGGGGCAGCGATGCCCTCACTGGTCTGGATGGCAGATGAAGTGACAGCGTATGCGGGAGCGGCGGCATTCTCCGTGCTCACATACACCTTACCATACCCGTTACCGTTGGCAGTGAGTTTTGAGTAGTAGGACTGTTTCTTGGCGAAGACGGCATACATCGTCTTGGTAGTCGGGGCATCCTCAGTGCCTCTGGCATTGGTAACCCTGTAGTTGTAGGGATTGTTCTTGCTTGTTGAAGAACCGCCGTCGGAGGTTGACCAGTGACTGAACTCATAACCCTCTTCGGGAATAGCGCAGAGGTAGAAGTACTTACTCGTGGTACTGGTGTTCGTCTGCACGAGCTCGTACGTCAGATCATACAATGACTTGTCTGCCACCAGAGCATTGGTGGTACCGATACAGACCTTACCGCCACCAGCGGCTGAAACCTGGGCTATCACCTTTGTGTAGTAGTAGGTGGCAGCGAAACCCTGCACATAGCCCAGCATAGCGAGCAACATAACCATGATAACTCGCTGAGAAACAGTTCTCATTTTCATAAAATTATACAATTTAAGTAGTAAAAGCCGTTTTCCTGAATAAAATTCGTTACAAAATTACAATTTTTTACGAAAACAAGCAAGTTAACGTCGGATTTTTTCGCCTTTCATAGGCAACAAATAGGTTTTCGCAGGCTTACAAATCGTAAGAAGGCACCATCAGCCCCCACCATATAACAGAATAAGGACCCACCCCTTGAAAGGGCAGGTCCTCATCCAACGTATTACTGATTACTATTTCGTAATTACCACAATTCGTCCCAGAGTGTCTTCTGTTGCTTGGTGTAACCACCTTCATAGCCCTCGTCGGTATAACCCTCCTGTTCGTTGAGAGACTGGAGGCCGTGGTTGTCTGAACCGGCGAGCAGGGCGGCAGTCATATCCAGCTCAGCCATCTTCTGCACGGGTGCAATATATGTCTTTTTCATCTCTTTCGAAAATTTAAGTATTAGAATTTCATGTTACTTCACAACCTTCTTGCCATTCACGATGTACAGACCCCTCTGAGCCTTGTCAACACGCTGACCCTGCAGGTTGTAGATGACGTCATTGCCCTTCACGGCCTCAACATTCTGGATGGCATCAGCGATGCTTGAGAATGCAAAGCCCTTGACATTGGACTGACTGGCAGGAACGGCCAGGTAGGCAGAGCCCTCACGAGAGTTGAATACACCACCATTGGCAGCACCCCAGTAGAAGCCGAGTGAGGCAGGAGTCTTCTGGCTGTCACTGTAAGCGAGCATGTAGAACTTGTAAGAACCGTCGGTTTCCTTCTCCACAGATGCAGCGCGGAGCATATTGGTACCCGCAGGATCAAATGCCTCAGGCTCTGCGGTATTATCCTCGGCCACATAGTAGTATTTAGCCTCATGATCCATGCTGACAATCAGTACACCGCTGCCGGCAGGAACAAAGAATCCGTCTGCGGTCTTGACAGTCTTGTCAGTAACAGCAATCTCTGATGACTCCTCTACGCTGGGGGTATAGATGGCATACTTGTCTTCACCCTCATCCTTAACCAGGGTAACAGGTGTTACACTAAGCAAACCGAAGTTTTCACTGCTGCTGATAATCACATCCTTGTCGCTGCTGAATGTAGCATAGTAAACCTCAAAACCAGCCATCATGTCAGGCATGCCAGGCAGAACACCCTGTGCAACGAGGTTGATTGTACCGGAAGTAGGCTCGGGAGTCTCAACGTTGAAGGTCATGCTGTAGGCGGGAGTCTCGGCATAGCCGGCATTCACCTTCTGGGCCATGGTCATCTCACCGGGCTCCATGTTGGCAGCCATACCGGCGGGAACGGTTACCTCATACATGCCGGTGGTCAGTGCGGGAGTAAAGCTTACGACGAGCTTGCCGTCCTGAACCTTTGCAGAAGGAGTGGTGGTTACGTCATCGTAGTAGGTACGTACAGGCTTGGCACCTTCACCATCACCCTGGATTACCTCGGTGTAGCGACGTACCTTGATGCCGGAAGCATCGCCAACCAGAGCCTTAGCGTCACCGAACTCACCTTTGTAAGAGATCTCGATGTTCTGCAGCTTCTCGATCTTCTGCGACATGTCGTTAGCCTTGGGAGCGATCTGGTCAGTTACCATCTCGTAGGGCTTGAGCTGTACGCTGTTGAAGCCAGAAACGGTGAAGTTGATGGTCATAGCCTCGTTAACCTTGCCATTGCCTACAAAGAGACCTTCGGGGATGGTCAGGGTATAAGAGCCATTTACAAGTTCGGGGTATGCTATAGAGACATTGCCATCAACCTTGCTCAGCATGGCTGCATTGCGGATAACGTTCGTAGGCTTGTAGTTTACGCTATTGGTATTGTTAACGAGTGTGATACCATCCTTCTTAGTTTCGTCAATGCTCACCACAACCTCGTTGAACTCTATGGCAGCGGTGACGTTGCTCTTCTCGAACTCACCCTTGGATGCATCTGGAGTAGAAGTCTGCGATGCAGCCTTGTACTTGATGGTCATACCCTTGGTGGGGAATGTAGACTTCACGGTGAGGTATGGATTAGTATCCTCGGTAACAGTGATAGTGAACTCGTAGGTAGGAGTCTTGTTGCCGTCAACGGTTGTATAGAGACCATAAGGCAGATGAACGGTGTAGGTGTCAGCCTTAATGTTGTAGGGGAAGGACAGACGCAGCGTATGGCAAGTGTAAGCAGTACCAAGAGAGAGACCATTGCCATCCTCACCAAGGTCCTTCGACTCAGAAACGAGTGAGTAGTTGGTTACGGAAGCCTTATTGCCGTTAGCACCCAGTACGGTTACGAACTGCTTCAGCACCTCGTTGGGCTTGGCATTCTTGTCAGAACCAGGCTTATCGTAGGGAACATACTCATTGAGAACAAGGTCAACGGTGAAGTCCTTGGCGACTGAACCCTCAACAAGTGAAGTTGTGCCCTTAACCTCGGTTACCGCAACGGCGGTTTCGCCTGTGGGCTCATCCATCACTGCAAGTTTCTGGAAGATAGCATATACAATCTTCTGCTTAGGTGCGTCCTCAAGACCCATGGCACCAGGGGTATTTGCAGTATTACTGAATGACTGGCGTGTATTACTTGTGCTGTAATAGCCGGTTTCGCCCTGAGCAATTGTTGTCTCTGTAGGATTACCTGTTCTTGAGCTTGTGAATCCTTTGAACTCATAGCCCGAACCTGCTTTTGCAAATGCAGTAAAATGAATATAAGTGGTAGTTGAGGCAGATGCAGGAGTATCACCTTCCTGTGTTGCACCCTGAATGAAGTCTTCTGCCCAAGTTGAGCAAGTTGTAGCACTTGCCTCATCGGTAATACCAACCATACAACCGCTATTCTGGGCATCAACGCGTGTAGTTCCGTCTTCCTCAATAATAACGGCCTGTACAACACCGGCTGCATAAACCTTTGCTGGCTTCTCGATGTAGTTAAAGCGAGCATACATAACCTTTTCGGTAGGATTCTCAGAATCAGTACTTGTTGCTTGTACCTTATACAAATAGGGATTTGCAGTACTGTTGTATGAGGTAGAGATTTGAGTTTGAGAAGTCTGCCAGCCTGCGAATGTGAAACCGTCCTCAGGTTCTGCATAGAGGTAGTATTCGTGTGAAGCATCACCTACGGAGTAGCTCATAATAGAAGCCTCCGAGGTGTATTCGTAGACACATGAAGCAGCCTCTTCGGCAGTCTTACCTACATAAACCTTACCACCAATTTTTTGGGTTCCAAGGTCATTGGCAGCATTAAGGCCGATCTTCACCCTTGAGTAGTGAGGAGTTGCGGCAACAAACTTTGCGTAGTAGGTTGCTGCCTGGGGGGCCTCGCTATCAGTACTGCTGGTGGTCACCTTTGCAACGTAGGGGATTGCCTTACTATCACTGATGATAGCGCCATCAGCAGTCAATGCCCAACCTGCAAACTCGTAACCATCCTCTGCCTGGGCATAGAGGTTGTAGTTGTGACTTGCCGAACCGGCACCCTCTGTGTTCTGGCTTGCAGTAGCAGTAGCAGCATACTCGGGATTAGCAGTCTCTGCTGTTGCGACAAACACCTTGCCGCCCTCCGTGGCATTTACCGTAATGGTCGAATAAAAGGTCTGTGACTCTGCGAAGATAGCATACAACGTACCTTCTGTTGGAGAACCCTGAGTTGTTGAACTTGCATTTACCTGATAGGTGTAAGGATTGTCAGTAACGGTTGCATTACCATTCTCGATTGTTGCCCAACCAGCAAAGCTGAAGCCATCCGCAGCCTTAGCGAACATGTAGTAGGTGTGCTTGGGAGCACTTGAAGCAATACTGCTGTTTGTTGCAGAAGACTCTTCCGCGTACTTCGCTCCATCATCGGGATTCTTTTTCGACACGTAAACAGTGCCTTTACCAGAAGGTGCAATTGCAGTTGCCTTGGAGTAGTAGGTACTGTTGGTGGTACCGCCGCCAGCGAAACCTTGCAAACTGCAAAACATGGCGAGCATCATGATCATGACGACTCGCAGAGAAACAGTTCTCATTTTCATAATATTAAACAATTAAAATAACTTGTGTTGTTTTCCTGAATAAAATCGCGACTAAATTACACATTTTATTGGAAATGAGCAAATAATGGACGTTATTTTTAATTTACTTTTGTGTTTTCTGCAATTTCGCGGCTTACAAATCGAAAGTCAGGAACGCCAGAACCCACATTTCGGATTAATTCATGTCAGGAAATGCATCATGCGACACAGCAACAGATTGATTCACAAACCCGGACAGAATATATACACCTTAGTGCCGCCTTTCCCCCAAGTGGCCGGATCCACGATCCGCATGCCATCTGGTCCAGCCTCCACCCCCAAATCTCTCACGCGCGAACACCTCATGACATCCACTCTTTGTCCTGCGGCCGGTTTGCCAAAGTCCTACGGTCGACTTGCCAAAATCCTACGGTCGGTTTGCCAAAGTCCTGCGGCCGACTTATTCTACCGGCCAAGGCCGGCAGAAAGAATCCTGCGGCCGACCCACCTCTGTCCTGCTGCTTTTGGGAGAAAGGACAGGACACCGTTTCCTGCGATGAGGGTGTGTCAAAAGTCGATTAGACGAAATTTGTACTATCAAAATGTCAGTTGGCTTTAACCACAAACATTAAAATAGCCGTTT
The DNA here is from genome assembly GCA_045599425.1 of Bacteroidaceae bacterium. Classification (GTDB taxonomy): domain Bacteria; phylum Bacteroidota; class Bacteroidia; order Bacteroidales; family Bacteroidaceae; genus Physcousia. Next base: position 20,365 of record JAZRVZ010000012.1, read on the forward strand.
TAGAGCAGAATTCAGAGTAAAATCCCTTGTCTGAAGCTCTAAAACGGCTTGTTTTATTCGAGGCAA
>JAZRVZ010000013.1:0-6787 GCA_045599425.1 Bacteroidaceae bacterium
CGGGGGGGGGGTGGGGGTCCCGGATGGGGGTCTTGTGTCCTACATCTACCACGTGGATCTTGCGGCGGGTGAGATGAAGCGGGAGGGGGATTGCCGGGGAAGGGTGGAGGATTTCTGCCCGAATATGGACAACTCGCTGTCGGTGTGCCTGTTGCATCTGTTTCCACGGGAGGTGGTGGAGGCCGTGACGAGTCGCTATGGCCTGGGGATGTGGACGGACAGGTCGTTCGTGAGGGGGACGCTGTTTCCCAGCATCGACCTGAAGGGCAGGTGCCATAACATCAAGGTGCAGGAGTATGAGACGCGGCCGGAGAGCGAGCGGTTCATGCACCGGAAGGGCAGCACGGTGTGGCTGGGGACGGTGCTGCAGCGGGCGGGACGGCACGTGAATACGGGTACTTTTGACACGCAGGCGCTCTTTGGCGAGCATCTGCTGACGCTGCCGGGCACGGTGGCGCTGGTGGAGAGTCCGAAGAATGCCGTGGTGGGTGCCTGTCAGTGGCCGGAGCTGCTGTGGGTGGCGGTGGGCAACAAGTCGGCCCTGACGGACGGGAGGCTGCAGCCGCTGAAGGGGCGCAACGTCCTGGTGTTCCCGGACAAGGATGCCCTGACGGAGTGGCAGGAGCGGCTGGAACGGCTGAAGCCCCTGGCCAACTTCCGCCTCTGTACCCAGTGGATGGACGAGGTGGGCGGGAAGGGGGATATTGCGGACTGGATCCTTGGGAAAATCTGCGGTGCGATCAAGCGAGGGCAATGAGAGTTTGCGGGATATGAATAATCCCATAAAAAAGGGATGGACTCCTGCGAATACCAAATGGTACTACAAGCAGGAGTCCGGGGGAGGGGAAAAGGGTGACTAGTGGGACTCGAACCCACGACATTCAGAACCACAATCTGACGCTCTAACCAACTGAACTATAGTCACCATGTAAATCAACTCGCAAGGAGTCGTTGCAATGTTCAAGAGGACCGCTGTCCCAATTGCGAGTGCAAAGGTACGCCTTTTTTGTGAAACTGCCAAATGTTTGGGGAAATATTTTCGCAGGAATGCAATAAAAAGGTGAATTGTGAAGGTCGGTGGAATATTTTCGCTATCTTTGCATGTGCTCCTAAGGTTCTGGAAAACAGTTGACTGATGCCCACATACCTTGTGCAGTGAGACATTATGCCCTGAGTGGGGCAGCATAATTCCCCGAGAAGTGGAACAATATACCTTATATAATATAAATTAGATGAAGACACTCACCATTGTGGCAGCGTTGGCATTCAGTACGTTGACGTTTGCACAGACACAGAAGAATCCGCTGCTAAGGCATGAGGCGGAGATTACGGAGATTATCAAGGGCATGAGCCTGGAGGAGAAGGTGAACATGCTGCATGGCAAGAACATGTTCTCCTCGGCCGGCATCGAACGGCTGGGCATTGCCGACCTGGAGTATGCCGACGGGCCTTTTGGCATCCGTGAGGAGATGGAGCCTCACTCCTGGCGCGGACTGGGCTGGGAGACGGACAAGGCTACGTTCTTCCCCACGGGTTCGGCACTGGCTGCGACCTGGAGCCGGGAGGTGGCTTACGCGTATGGCAAGGCGATGGCCGCCGAGGCAAGGCTGAGGGGCAAGGACATGATCCTGGGCCCGGCCATGAACATCCAGCGTGTGCCGACCGGCGGACGTACTTACGAGTACCTGAGCGAGGATCCCATCCTGAGCGGACTGCTGGCCGTGGGCTATACGCTGGGTGCGCAGGACAACCAGGAGGCGGTGTGCCTGAAGCACTTTGCGCTGAACAACCAGGAGAACATGCGTGGATACGTGAACGTGAACGTGAGCGAGCGGGCCATGCGCGAGATTTACCTGACACCCTTTGAGATGGCCGTGAAGCAGGGCAATGCCTACGGTGTGATGGCTGCCTACAACAAGGTGTGGGGCAAGTGGTGCTCGGAGAATGACAATCTGCAGAACCGCATCCTGCGCGGCGAGTGGGGTTTCCGTGGGATCATCATCAGCGACTGGGGCGGTACGCACAGTACGGTGGGCGCTGCCATGGGTGGCCTGGACGTGGAGATGCCCGGTCAGGACTACATGGGCAAGGCCCTGATGGACAGTGTCAGGAGCGGTGCCGTACCCATGGAGGTGATTGACAGCAAGGTGAGGAATCTGTTGCGCGTGCGCATGGCTATTCCTCCCGTTCCCAAGGATGAGGCGAACAAGGTGGTGACCTCGCAGCCTGCCCAGCAGCAGACGGCCTACATGGTGGCCAGCAAGAGCATCACGCTGCTGAAGAATGAGGATGGTCTGCTGCCCATCGGCAAGAAGGTGAAGACGATTGCGGTCATCGGTGACAATGCCACGCGCAAGATGGCGCAGGGTGGCGTGGGTGCCGGCGTGAAGGCGCTTTATGAGATTACGCCGCTGGAGGGACTGGAGACGGCCCTGAAGGGTAAGGCGAAGATTGTGTATGCCAAGGGTTATGAGCCCCAGCAGCGTGGCCGCAGAGGTCAGCAGGGTGGGGCGGCTGCCGTGGATCCTGCCAAGCGTGCGGAGGAACTGCGTGCGGAGGCCGTGGCTGCTGCGAAGAAGGCCGACCTGGTGATCTTCGTGGGTGGCAACAACCGCGAGGTGGAGACCGAGGGTTCGGACCGGCGCGACATCATGCTGCCCTTTGGTCAGGAGGAGCTGTTGCAGGCCATTGCCGAGGTGAATCCCAGGGTCGTGACCGTGATGGTGGCCGGTGCCCCCGTTGACCTGCGCAAGGTGGAGCCCCTGACGAAGGGTCTTGTGTACAGCTGGTTCAACGGCTCTGAGGGCGGTCATGCCCTGGCCGATGTGCTGACGGGTAAGATTGCTCCTTCGGGCAAGCTGCCTTATACCTTGCCCGTGAAGCTGGAGGATTCGCCCGCATACGCCCTGGGCGTGTTCCCCCAGAAGGAGGGTCAGGGTGGTGGCGATGTGTTCGTGGATCTGGTGAACCGCGACAATTTCCGTGCCGAGCGCAAGGCTGATGCCGACTATAGCGAGGATATCCTGGTGGGTTACCGCTGGTATGCCACGAAGGGTGTGAAGACGATGTATCCCTTCGGCTATGGCTTGTCCTACGTGGATTTCCAGTATGCCAATGCCCAGGCTGAGGTGAAGGGTGGCGAGCTGCTCGTGAGCTTTGACCTGAAGAACGCTGGCAAGATGGAGGCCGACGAGGTGGCACAGGTGTATGTTTCCCGTCCCGAATCGAAGGTGGAGCGCCCGAAGTACGAGCTGAAGGGTTTCCAGCGCGTGACGCTGAAGGGTGGTGAGCAGCAGCGTGTGACCATTGCCATTCCCATGGAGAACCTGCGTCACTGGAACGATTTCCAGCATGCCTGGAACGTGGAGAAGGGCAAGGTCGTAATCTACGTGGGCGGTTCGTCGGAGGAGCTGCCCCTGAAGGCTGAGGTAACGATATAGTCCCCCGAAGATACTTTGTCAAACTTGTGAAATCGATAATTATTATGCATAAGAAAAGCGCGTTGTTTCTTTCGGCAGTTGTCTTTTTGGCCCTGACAGGATGTGCAGATACGATTGAAAACACTCTGGAAAGAACTGACGAAAATGAAATTACAGAGAGAGAAGATGGTAATAAGGTCTGTCAGCTTCAGATTGTGGAAAACGACATACCCGCTTTCGATGCCTCTTTGTACGAAGCCCCATTGAGCCAAAGAGAGTTGGAGGTTTCTGAAAGTTTGAGGAGAATGGATGTCAGGATAAGCTCTTCTGTCTTGAAAGCAAACGATGGGGAAAATCTGGTTTTCTCCCCATATAGTTTAGACCATGTCCTTGCAATGGGCATAAATGCCGTGAAGGACGAAGCCCTTGAGGATGTGTTTGGACAGTATGGTTTGGAATCCCAGGACCAGGACGTCATGAATGCGGTGATCAGGAAATCGCTGAATAAACAGGCGGCTTTGGATAAATCTGTAGTGCTGCAAACGGCCAATAAACTTTGGGTTGACTATAGCATACCGGTCTATTCAAGTTATGTTTCCGTGCTGAAAAATTTCTATGATGCAGAGACCCAGGCCATTGATTGCAGTGCAAGTGAAAGTTCGAAAACCGTAAACCAGTGGGTGGAGAAACAGACGAACGGACTTATACGCAATGTTGCAGGTGAAGGGTGTGTGAACTGGCGGACCAACCTGATGAACATTGTCTATATGAAGGCAGGCTGGACTTCTCCGTTTATGGATTTCAAGACCAGTAGGCAGAAATTCACCAACATAGATGGTAGTGAGAGCGAAGTTGACATGATGCATCAGACGCAGATGTTTGCGTATGCTCAGACAGAATCTGGGAAGTTGCTTCGCATGCCTCTTGGTTATGATGGGCAATATGAAGTGGTTTTTCTTTTGCCAGAGGAAATGAATAGTTTAACCGGGAACATGCTTGGCGAACTGGATGCTACTGTAGACAAGTGCAGGGACGTTAAGGTTGATGTTCTTTTGCCCAAGCTGAGGATTTACAATCGCCTTTCTCTGAATGATTGTGTACGCTCAAATGGTTTGTCTGCGCTTTTGACAAGAGCGTCTTTTACCCGCTTTAGTCCTGGTGGAGAGGCTCCTGTAGGCGAAATACTTCAGCACGCTTGCCTTGAATTTACGGAAGAAGGAACGGCAGCGGCAGCTGTTACCATGCATATGGATACTTCTGATGGTGAGAAGCATGAGCAGGAAGTGTATGATTTTCACATGAATCGTCCTTTCCTCTTTGTTGTCAGAAACAGTCAGGATGGGACATTGCTGTTCGTGGGACGCGTATGTGATGCAGGGAATTAATATGCAAAACACTTATAAATGAAGGCGGCTCGCAGAAATGCGAGCCGCTTTTTATATAAATCAAGGGTAGATTGTGCTAACCTAATTACGCATCGTGCGTTATGAGTTAAATCTTGTCTCGTACGCCTGCAGGGTGTTCTGCATCAGCATGCAGATGGTCATGGGACCAACGCCGCCGGGAACGGGGGTGATGTAGTCGCACTTGGGGGCAACCTCGTCAAACTTCACGTCGCCGTTGAGGCGGAAGCCGTTCTTCCTGGTGGCATCGGGCACGCGGGTCGTGCCTACGTCGATTACGGTGGCACCGGGCTTCACCATGTCGGCCGTGAGGAAGTCGGGACGGCCGATGGCTGCCACGATGATGTCTGCCTGCAGGCATTCCTCCTTCAGCTGCTTGCTGTGGCTGTGGCATACGGTGACGGTGGCATCGCCCCACTGCTTCTGCATCATGAGCTGCGCCATGGGCTTGCCCACGATGTTGGAGCGGCCGCGGATGACGCACTTCTTGCCGCTGGTCTCGATGTTGTAGCGGCGGAGCAGCTCCAGGATGCCCTTGGGCGTGGCGCTGACGTAGCTGGGCAGACCCAGGGCCATGCGACCCACATTGACGGGCGTGAAGCCGTCGACATCCTTGCTCCAGCTGATGGCCTCGTTGATGCGCTGCTCGTCGATGTGTCTGGGCAGGGGGAGCTGCACGATGAAGCCGTCCACGCTCTCGTCCTCGTTGAGTTCCTGCACCTTGGCCAGCAGTTCGGCCTCGGTGATGTCGTCCTCATAGCGGAGCAGGGTGCTCTGGAATCCGCAGGCCTCGCAGGCCAGTACCTTGTTCTTTACGTAGGTTTCGCTGCCGCCGTCGTGTCCCACGAGTATGGCAACGAGGTGAGGACGGCGGCCTCCCTGGGCCACGATTTCCTCTACTCTTTCCTTGATCTCGGCCTTGATGGTGGCCGCTGTTGCTTTTCCGTCAATCAGTTGCATGGTGTTATCCTGTTTGGGTGGTTGTGTGCTGGGGGGGGGCTCTAGGGACTTTAAGGACTCTAGGGTCTTTAGGGACTTTAGGGTCTTTAGGGACTTTAGGGTCTTTAGGGTCTTTAGGGTCTTTAAGGTCTTTAGGGACTTTAGGGTCTTTAGGGACTTTAGGGACTTTAGGGACTTTAAGGACTCTAGGGTCTTTAGGGTCTTTAGGGTCTTTAGTGTCTTTAGGGTCTTTAGGGAGCTTTAGAGCTTGGGCATGCCACCCATGCCGGGGAGGCCGTTGGGGCCCTTGGGCATGTTCTTCATCATGCCGGCCATCTGGGCCATCTTGCTCTTGTCGGTAACCATCTTCATCATCTTGCGGGTCTGGTCGAACTGCTTGATGAGGCGGTTTACCTCCTGGATGTTGGTGCCTGAACCCTTGGCGATGCGGTTGCGGCGGCTGGTGTTCAGGATGGCGGGATTCTCGCGCTCCTTGGGTGTCATGCTCTGGATGATGGCCTCAATGCTCTTGTAGGCGTTGTCGTCGATCTCGATGTCCTTCAGGGCCTTGCCCACACCGGGAATCATGCTGGCCAGGTCCTTCAGGTTACCCATCTTCTTGATCTGCTGGATCTGGTTGTAGAAGTCGTTGAAGTCGAACTTGTTCTTGCGCAGCTTGGCCTCCAGCTTGCGGGCCTCTTCCTCGTCAAACTGCTCCTGGGCCTTCTCTACCAGTGACACGATATCACCCATGCCCAGGATGCGGTCGGCCATACGGGCAGGGTGGAAGGGGTCGATGGCTTCCATCTTCTCGCCGGTACCCACGAACTTGATGGGCTTGTTCACCACGGTGCGGATGGACAGGGCGGCACCGCCACGGGTGTCACCGTCCAGCTTGGTCAGTACCACGCCGGTGTAGTCCAGTCGCTCGTTGAACTCCTTGGCGGTGTTCACGGCGTCCTGACCGGTCATGGCGTCTACGACGAACAGGATCTCGTCGGGATGGATGGCATCACGGATGTCCTG
>JAZRVZ010000014.1:0-5303 GCA_045599425.1 Bacteroidaceae bacterium
CCGCTACACCTCGGCCAACGACACCGTGTCATGCACGGCCAGCAAGGCTTTCAGCATTCCCCATACCTTTGGCGCCGGCCTGTCATGGTCGCATGGCGCCAAGTGGACCGCGGCCGCCGACTTCCTGAGCGAACGATGGAGCGGTTGCCGTCTGCCGGTAGCCGAGACCACGGCGAACGACATTGCCTATCACGTTCGCACCGACCAGTTCACGGACCGTACCCAGGTCAAACTGGGAATGGAGTTTATCCCTGACGCCCAGGAGCGCAACAGGTACGCACAGACCATCAGGTACAGGATGGGCGCCAGCCTGGCCACCCCCTACACCCTGATCAACGGTCAGGACGGCCCCATGGAGTACCGCGTGACAGCAGGTGTCGGCCTGCCTCTGCAGACCAAGAAAATGGCTGGCCGTTCGCTCATCAACGTCTCGGCAGAATGGCAGATGCGAAAGGCTGCCGTTGCCGGCATGATTGACGAGAACTACCTGATGCTCAACGTCGGTGTAACGTTCAATGAGCGCTGGTTCATGAAGTGGAAGATTGAATAATCCCATCAAAACCAAGGATACTTCGCACGCATGATGAAAGGCAGGCTTTTGATTGCACAATTCCTTACATTCCTGTTTCTCCTCGCCTCCTGTGAGGGGGAAAAGGAGCACATGGCACAGGCCGTCGGCGAGAATGACTCGCTGCCTTTCATGAATGCCCACGGCATCAGTACTCTCATATCTGACTCCGGCGTGATCCGCTACAAACTCGTGGCCGAGGAGTGGCACATCTTCAACACCCCCGTGGCGGCCACGTGGGCCTTCAAAAAGGGTTTCTTCATGGAACGCTACGACCAGGACATGAACATTGACCTCTATGTCCAGGCCGACACGGCCTACCTGCACGAGCAACGGACCTGGGAACTGAGGGGAAGGGTCATCGTAAAGAACGTGCAAGGCACGCTGTTCAGGACCGACGAGCTGTTCTGGGACATGAACGAGCACAACATGTGGAACCACATGCCCATGGATATCACCATGCCCGACCGTGAACTGCACGGCACGGACTTCCGGTCCAATGAGCAGATGACGGACTATTTCGTCACGAACTCCGTAGGTGCCATGCCGGCCAAGGACGTGGAGAGTGACAGCGAAGGAGACTCCGGTGATACGGAAAACTAAGTGACGTGGAATACCTATAGGACATTACCGAGCCAACATGGAAACAAGCTCCCTGATCATCAGCACCATCATCGTAATTGCGTTCTCCGCCTACTTTTCGGGTATGGAGATTGCCTTTGTATCCAGCAGCAAACTGCGTTTTGAGATGGACAAGGAAGCAAACAAGGGAATCGGCACACGCATCCTGTCCGTCTTCTACGAGCATCCCAACAACTTCATCTCCACCCTGTTGGTGGGAAACAACATCGCACTGGTCATATATGGCATCCTGATGGCCAAGCTCATCGAACGGTTCATACTTACGCCATGCGGCATCCATCCGGCATCAGAGGCAATTCCATGCTCCAACGAGGCCATCTGCCTGATCCTGGAGACCCTGCTCAGCACCCTCGTCGTCCTGGTGACCGGAGAGTTCCTTCCCAAGACACTCTTCAAGATCAATCCCAACGGTGTGATCCGCTTCTTTGCCATTCCCACCATGCTGTTCTACATCGTGCTCTATCCCGTCAGCAAGATTGCCAGCGGTATCAGCAAGCTGATGCTCAGGTGCTTCGGCATGAAGGTCAGTCAGGCAGACACCGACACATCGTTCACGAAGGTCGACCTGGATTACCTCATTCAGAGCAATATAGAGGATGTGAAGAATGAGGACGAGATCAACGACGAGGTCAAGATCTTCCAGAATGCGCTGGATTTCAGCAACGTGAAGGTCAGAGACTGCATCGTGCCCCGAACTGAGATCGATGCAGTGGACAACGAGACTTCGCTGGACGAACTGAAGAACCGCTTCGTGGAGTCCGGACACTCGAAGATAATCATCTATAAGGATGACATTGACGAGATCCTGGGCTACGTGCATTCTTCGGAGATGTTCCGACTGAAGGAGGACGAGCCCTGGACAAAGAGCATACGCGAGGTTCCGTTCGTACCGGAAACCATGACCGCCCACAAGCTGATGAAGATATTCATGCAGCAGAAGCGCTCGCTGGCCGTCGTCGTGGACGAATTCGGCGGCACGAGCGGCATCGTGACGCTGGAAGACCTCGTAGAGGAGATCTTTGGCGAGATTGAGGACGAGCACGACAGCAACAACTATGTTGCGACAGACCTGGGAGGCGGTGAATACATGCTGTCTGCCCGACTGGAGATTGAGAAGGTTAATGAGATGTTTGACCTCAACCTTCCCGAGAGCGACCAGTACCTGACCGTGGGAGGACTCATCCTTCACGAGTACCAGAGTTTCCCCAAAGTCAATGAGGTCGTAAGGTTCGGCCAGTGGGAGTTCAGGATCATCAAGAAGACCGCCACGAAGATCGAACTTGTCAAGCTCAAAATCAGCGATTAGCCCGTCCTTTACTTGAAAAGTAAGGAATAAGCGGGATAAAGTACCCCTTTCCCCAAACTTTTTTTCGATTCATGCGTGCAAAGTGAAAGTTTTTTCGTAACTTTGTGCGCTATTTTACGGGATATAGTGCTTCATAGTGCCCTGTCCCCTCCGCGCATTGCCTCGCAAGAGGCTTTCAGAAAGTACAAAAACAAAACAACAAAATAACAAAAAATGGCAGTATTACAGAAAATCAGAAGTAATCTGGTTGCCCAGCTGGCTATCGGCCTGGGCATGGTGGCATTCATCGTCACCGGTTTCGTTACATGCTCACGCGGTCCCAAGGAACAGGAGACCACCGTGGCAAAGTTGAATGGCGAGGAGCTGGACAAGATGACCTTTGACAATCAGGTCGAGGAATTCAAGAACATCCTCCGCATCGTACAGCAGAGGCCTATGGACTATAACTTCTCCAGCGAGGAGGATGCCCAGATTCGCGAGCAGGTCTATCAGCGTTTCGTACAGAAGAACTTGCTGGAGAACGAGTGCAAGGCCCTGGGCCTGACCGTGACCGACAACGAGTTGGCCAACATCATCAAGGAGGGTACCCATCCCCTGCTGACCCAGATTCCCCTGTTCGTAAATCAGGACCGCAGCTTTGACTACGCTTCTATGCAGCAGTTCCTGAAGCAGTACAATGACATGAAGGCCAATCCTCAGGTTACCGCCGACCAGATGATTCAGGCCGAGCTGCTTCACTCAGCATGGATCTTCGTCGAGAAGGAGCTGCGCACTGCAACCCTCAGCGAGAAGTATCAGAACCTGCTCTGCAGCCTGATCCTCAGCAACCCCATCAGCGCAAAGGCCAGCTTTGATGCCCGCAACGAAGAGACCGACATCGTCATGGCAGCCCTGCCCTACTCTACCATCGCAGATACCGACATCAAGGTTGAGGACAGTGAGCTGAAGGCCAAGCTGGATGAGTACAAGAACGCATACTGGCGCAATCCCAGCACCGGCGAGGAGGTACAGTTCTATTCCATGAACGAGACCCGCGAGGTGAAGTACATTGACGTAAACATCAAGCCCAGCCCTGCCGATGAGGAGGAGCTGAACAACAGCATGAACAGCTATGCAGAGGCGCTGATGACAGAGAATGCAAACATTGACAGCATTGCCAGCGTATCCAAGTCTATCGTAGCCTACACCAAGGTTCCCATGGGCAAGGATGCCCTGCGCCGCCTCGATCCCGAGGCTGCATCACGCATTGACTCACTGGCAGTAGGTGCACAGACCGAACTCTACATGAATCCTGCAGACACCAGTCTGAACGTAGTTCGCCTGCTGGGTCGCGTCAACCGTCCCGACTCTGTAGAGATCCGCCAGATTGACATCCAGAACCTGGATATTACCGCAGCCAAGGCTACTGCCGACAGTATCATCGCTGCCCTGAACGGCGGTGAGGTATTCGACAGCATCGCAAAGCGCTATAACCAGCCGGGAACCAAGCGCTGGATTACAGGCAGCAACTATGAGGGTGCAGTCCTGGACGACCTGACACGCGAATACATTGAAACCGTGACCACTGCCTCAACCGGCGAGATCAAGACCATCACAATGGACGGTGGCGTTGTACTGCTGCAGGTAACCGACCGTCGCAAGATGGAGGAGAAGTATGACGTAGTTGTCATCAAGCGCAAGATTGACTTCAGTCCCGAAACCCTGAAGAACAAGCTGAATGAACTGGCAACCTTCGTGAACAACTGCAAGGATGCCGCTGACATCGAGAGCAAGGCAGTCAAGGCCGGCTATATGGTACAGAAGGAGAACGTGTTGAAGAATACCCGTTCACTGTCACGCGTCACCAATACCCGTGAGATCGTACGCTGGGCATTCAACGAGGAGACCGAGATTGGCAACATCCTGGATCCCAAGGTTTATGGCAACAACAGCGATCACCTCGTAGTAGCTATCCTGTCAAGCATTTCCCCCGTAGGCCAGGCCAGCCTGGACAACGAGAAGGTGAAGGAGGCATGCGGCATCATGGCTGTCATGGACAAGAAGGCTGCCAAGCTGCAGGAGAAGATGAAGGCAGCCAAGAGCTTTGAGGAAATTGCCAAGATGGAAGGTGCAGTGACCGACAGCATCCAGCACATTACCTTCGCCTCACCCGCATACATTATGAAGACAGGTGCGCAGGAGAGTGCAGTCAGTGGCGCAGCAAGCGCACTGGCTGAGAACAAGTTCATCAGCGGTATCCGCGGTACTGCAGGTGTATATGCCATCAAGGCAGTGAAGAAGAACACCGGTGCAGCCACCTACGATGAGAAGGAGGAAATGAAGAACACCGCCATGCAGAATGCAAGCTTTGTATCTTACATGTTCCAGATGCCTACCGAAAACCACAACAGCATCTTCTATCCTGTCATGAAGGCCGGAAAGATGGTTGACAACCGCAACATCTTCTTCTAAGCCGTCAGAAAGATTTGCACAAGACGTATCGGAATGCCCTTGGGTCACACAAGCGACCCAAGGGCATTTTGCTTTTACCTACACCACTCGTCGGTTTTCTTTTTGACGTTTCGTTATCTTTCGATAACTTGACATTATGACATTCGTTACCATGGTGGATTGCAAACCTGGCTCTATGGCATGAACCGAACGTACATCGAGTAGGAGGAAAATAACGTAGGTTGTTTTCTTCCTACTATTATTTTCCGACCTCTCACACCACCGTACGTGCCGTTCGGCATACGGCGGTTCCCTAATTACGATGCAATTTGGTATAGATACCCATAAGCGAGGGAT
>JAZRVZ010000015.1:0-33752 GCA_045599425.1 Bacteroidaceae bacterium
CAAGCCAGACAATGAAGAAGCTGACCTACACCCGTACCTTCAACAACACAAGCTGGCAGCCGCTATACGTGCCCTTCAGCATGAGCCCCGCCGACTGGGAGGCACAAGGCTTGGAGGTAGCTCGCATCAACGGATTCTACGAATATGATGACGATGAGAACGGCACGGTAGATCGCTCGGCACTGGAGGTGCTGAAGGTGAAGAGCGGGCGATTGATGCCCAACCATCCCTACCTGGTTCGTGCCAAGAATGTGGGCGAGGTGACCATCGAGCTGGAAGATGCAACGGTCTATCCCGCCGAGGAGAATAGCGGCTATTGCTGCACCTTTGAGACGGGCTACACCTTCATGGGTACGTACAGCCCCATTGGCCAGCAGGAACTGACAGCCAAGGGCGCCTACATCATGGGTGGCGGCAAACTGACACCCAGTGCCGGTGCGCTGAAGCCCATGCGCTGGTACATGGTACGCAAGAGCCTGGGTGGCCAGCTACTGCCCGAACTGGCTGAGATCAAGGTCTATGTGCGTGGTGAGGAGGACGAGGCAGATGCCCTGGACTTCGCCAACGCAGAAAGGACGGTAGGCGCGACCTACAACCTGACAGGCCAGAAGGTGGACGGCAGAACCGCAAAGGGCATCGTGATCAGGAACGGCAAGAAGGTGCTGAGATAAGGGATGCCCTGTACGCAAGGACGCGAAGACACAAAGATTAAACTATTTACGATTCAAAGAAATAAGAGAAATAATCTTTGCGTCTTCGCGTCGACTTTTGAACGTCTTCAAAAGTGCGTTCGAATTATATATATGACTTTACCCTTTACTACATCCTGACAAATGTAGTTTCAGTTTCAAAAGTTTCAGAAGTTTCAGAAGTTTCAGTTTCATTTGTTTCAGTTACAGAAGTTACAGATTGGGAACTGCAATAAATGCAAAAACAAAGTAACTGTGCAAGAATCCATTGCACAGTTACTTTTATCAATTTCAGAATAAGAATACTTTCAACTTTCGCAAGCGCTCAAGTTGCAGGCTTGAGGGCAGGTAACCGCTCTCCTACTCTGCCTTGAGATTGACTGCCAGCTGGAGCTCGTCAAGCTGGGCCTGGTCAATCTGGCCGGGGGCATCAAGCATGACGTCGCGACCGCTGTTGTTCTTGGGGAAGGCAATGCAGTCACGGATGCTGTCAAGGCCGGCGAAGAGGCTGACGAAGCGGTCGAGACCGTAGGCGAGGCCGCCGTGTGGGGGGGCACCGAACTTGAAGGCGTTCATGAGGAAGCCGAACTTCTCCTGTGCCTGCTCGGGTGTGAAGCCGAGGATCTCGAAGATCTTCTGCTGGGTCTTGGCATCGTGGATACGAATGCTGCCGCCACCAACCTCTACACCGTTGATTACCATGTCGTAGGCGTTGGCACGTACGCTGGCGGGATCGGTGTCCAGGAGGGGGATATCCTCGGGCTTGGGTGAGGTGAAGGGATGGTGCATGGCCATGAGGCGCTGTTCCTCGTCGCTCCACTCGTACATGGGGAAGTCAATGACCCAGAGGCAGGAGAACTTGTTCTTGTCGCGCAGTCCCATGCGTGAGCCCATCTCAAGGCGAAGCTCGCAGAGCTGCTTGCGGGTCTTCATGGCATCGTCGCCGGAGAGGATGAGGATGAGGTCGCCGGGCTTGGCGTTCATCTTCTGCTTCAGGGCTTCGAGGGTCTCGGGGCCATAGAACTTGTCAACGGAGCTCTTCACGCTGCCATCCTCGGCCACGCGTGCATAGACGAGGCCCTTGGCACCGATCTGGGGACGCTTGACAAAGTCGGTGAGCTGGTCGATCTGCTTGCGGGTGTAGACGGCCTGGCCCTCGGCGCAGATGGCACCGATGTAGGCTGCGCTGTCGAATACGCCGAAGCCTTCGGGGAAGAGGCTCTCCACGATGTCACGAGAGGCGTTGTCGGGCTGGTTGTTCTTCAGTTCCACGAACTCCATGCCGAAGCGGGTGTCGGGCTTGTCGCTGCCATAGTATTTCATGGCGTCGGCCCAGCACATGCGGGGAAGGGCGGGTATGTCGATGCCCTTGATGGCCTTGAAGAGGTGGCGGCTCATGCCCTCGAACATCTGCAGGATGTCTTCCTGCTCCACGAAGGACATCTCGCAGTCGATCTGGGTGAACTCGGGCTGACGGTCGGCACGCAGGTCCTCGTCACGGAAGCACTTCACGATCTGGAAGTAGCGGTCCATGCCGGCTACCATCAGCAGCTGCTTGAGGGTCTGGGGACTCTGGGGAAGGGCGTAGAACTGTCCGGGGTTCATGCGGCTGGGCACAACGAAGTCACGCGCGCCCTCGGGTGTTGAATTGACGAGGATGGGGGCCTCGATCTCCAGGAAGCCCTGCTCGTCCAGGTAGCGACGTACCTCGAAGGCGAACTTGTGGCGCAGCTCCAGGTTCTGGCGAACGGGATTGCGACGGATGTCCAGGTAGCGGTACTTCATGCGGATGTCGTCACCGCCATCGCTCTCGTCCTCGATGGTGAAGGGGGGTACGAGGCTCTCGTTCAGGACGGTGAGCTTGCGTACGATGATCTCGATGTCTCCGGTGGGGATATTGGGATTCTTGTTGCTGCGCTCGCTGACCTCACCCTCTGCCTGGATTACATACTCGCGACCGAGATGATTGGCCTGCTCGCAGAGGGCAGCGTCATATTCTTCGTTGAAAACGAGCTGGGTGATGCCGTAGCGGTCACGCAGGTCGATGAAGGTCATACCACCGAACTTACGGCTGCGCTGTACCCAGCCTGCCAGGGTGACGGTGGCACCTACGTCCGTGAGACGCAGTTCACCATTTGTCTTGGTTCTGTACATAATATGGATAATGTATGGATGTTTGTATATTCAGGTGCAAAGGTACAATAAAAAATTGAAAACGGAAAGTTGAAGGTTGAAAAATCAATTGTGGGAATATCCATTTATTGAACGCAGAGACGCAAAGGCATTTAAGACTCATGAAAAACTTTGCGTCTTCGCGTCGACTTTTGAACGTCTTCAAAAGTGCGTTCAATCAAAGGGATGATACCTGGTTCAGAGTATGACAACGCGGATGTAGTCCTGAAGGTGTGCGGGACCGAGTCCGTAGCCTCCCTGGCTGTCGGAGATGAGGATGAGGGTCTGCCGGCCGTCGGGAAGGGGCTGGCCCAGGCACATGCCCTCGTAGTTGGCCCAGTTGTACTCGGTGAGGCGAAGATGGGTGTCCCACTGTGTGACGAACTGCTTGCTGAGCATTGTGCCGGCAGGGGCGTTGGTGTCCACGACGTAGAGTTTGTTCCACACCCAGCTGCCGGTGAAGGCCTGGGAGACATAGGCCTCACGCTCCAGTACGGCGAGCTTGCCGCCGCCGAGGGCCGTGACTGCCACGACGCCGTGGGTGAGGCTGCGCCCAAGACGGGTTGCGCGGGGCATGTCCATCTGATACTCGAACCTGTCACCGGCCTCAAACTGCGGCTTGCCGTCTGTTCCGGGCTTGGCACTGGGCCTGAATGTCTGAAGGTGCAGGGTGGCGGCCACACGGTTGAGCGAGGAGGTGGGGGCTCCGTCGGCGGGCAGGACGTTCTCGGTGATGGTATAGAAGGTCTGGCTGACGCTGTCGTAGGCCAGGGACTCGAATCCGTAGTTGGGGTAGATGTTGCGGAGATAGTCGGGGATGGGCAGCTCATAGCCGGTGCGCTGGCCTTCCATGTCCATCTCGACAATGTCCTGGTAGCCTTCGCCGCAGACGAAGAAGCTGTGGCGCTGGGGACACCACACAATGTCCTCGGCGTCGCGCAGGCTGATGCCCTCGGTGTTGGTGTCAAGGGGCACCTGTCCCTTGTAGCCACGGTTGACCACATAGCTGACCTGGCCGGTCTGGCGGTCCTGCACGATCTGCCAGACGTAGAACCCGTCCAGGGGTTCCTTGTCGCTGACCACGGCATAGCGTCCCTCACCGAAGGGGGTGAGGCCTGAGTAGTTGGCGGCGGGTATGCCCCAGATGGAAAGTCGCTGTGCCTTGGGCAGGGATGCTGCCAGGGATGGAAGGGTAAGAACGAGGGACAGGATGAAGGCAATTCTTTTCATGGGTTGATGGTATTGGGTAAAGAAACTTTTTATCAGACAGTCTGTTCAAGGAACAGGAGGGTGTGTACCGGGCATGTGCCTACAGATACATCCTTACCGTGGCATAGATGGCCACGCAGGCCAGGGTGAGGAAGAACATGAACACGGGTATGGCGGCATCTTCGCGGACAATGCCGCTGGAGGTATAGCTGCTGACGTTGAACTTGCGCACACCGGGCTGCCGGGTCATGAAATAGTTGTAGGCCTGGTAGGCCAGCAGACCGGAGATGACACCCCAGAGGCCGCCGCAGAGGATGTCTCCGGGATAATGTACGCCAAGGTAGATGCGGGAAAAGCTGGTGAGCCCGGCATAGAGGAACAGGCACACGCCGACCATGGAATGGCGGAAGATGAGCGACATGAAGGTGAAGATGGCAAAGCCGTTGGCTGCATGGGAGGACATAAAGCCGTAGAGGCCGCCGACGTAGCCCTCGACAATGTCCACCTGCCCCTGAAGCAGGGGTTCGTGGGTAGGACGAAAACGGTGGAAGTAGGGTTTGCAGAGTCCGCTGGCCACCTGGTCGGCCAGGAGGATGGCCAGGCCCATGAGGAGCAGTACGGCGAGTATCTGCCGCAGCTTGTAGGAACGGAGGATGACGTAGAGCATGGACAGGTAGAAGGGTACCCAGGTTCCCACGGTGGTAATGCACATCCACACTCCGTCCCAATAGATGGAGTCGCTGCCGTTGAGGCGGAGCAGCAGCTGCTGGTCGAACTGTATGAGGGTATCCATGTGTGCGTTCTCTTCTTTTTTCTGGTAATGGATGCTGGCTTAAATGACTTCGACGGCCACGGCGGGAATCCAGCCCTGCTTGCCGTCGGAAAGACGGATCTGGTACCAGTTCCTCACGCTGGAGTCAATGATGCTGACCGTGGTGCCTTCATGAAGGAGGTAGAGTTCCTTGCCGGCCTGGTTGGGCGAGCTCATGCAGGAGACGCTGGGCTGGAAGACGATGGCACGGTTGCGGTGTACCTGTCTGTCCTGAACCTGCCAGGCAAAGAGGTTGGACAGGAGGACCATCACAAGGAGGATGATGCAGCCATAGAATCCAAGCTTGCGCAGACGAACCCGTGAGAGGAAGAAGTACATGCAGATGGCGGCCAGGCTGAGGGCAAAGAAGAGGATGCCGGTGATGGTCCAACCCTCCACGCTCATGAGGTTGAGGGTGCTGCGATACCAGCGTACAAAGAAGATTTCCTCCTCTGGCACGATCTTGTCGATGGTCTTGGTACGGGCATACTGCAGGTTGTGACGGATGTCGCCGTCACCGGGACTGAGCAGGTAGGCACGCTCGTACCAGAGCAGGGCCTGCGGGATGCTGTCAAGCAGGAAGTAGCAGTTGGCCATGTTGTAGAAGAGTTCGGCACCCTGGCCCTGGGCACTCAGCTTACGGTAGGCCTGCAGGGCCTCGCTGTAGCGGCCCTCGGCGTAGAGACTCTCGGCACGGGATGCATCAGTGGTGCCGGCCGATGTGTGCAGGGTGGCCAGGAAGAGGACCAGGCCTGCCAGTATGTATCTGATTGTCTGCATGGTTCTTTATTTCTTTAGGGTTGCGTCCAGGTTGCCGATGACATCGCTGGCAGCATTGTACATGTGTTCCATGTTATCCTTGGCGTCGCCAGGGGCAAAGCGGGCAAATTCACAGTCGCCAAGGGTGCGAAGGAAGGCCTCGGTGGTTTCATCGGCCACGCCACGCTGGGTGAGTTTCTCGCTGACGTTGTCCTTGGTGAGATCGGTGACGGGAAGGTTGAGCTTGTCGGCCACATAGCCCCAGAGTGCGCGCATGACTTCGTCGTAGAAGTGTTCGTCGTCACCGTTCTTCATAAGCTTTGCGGCGGTACGGAGGCGCTTGGTGGCAGCCTTGCTGGCTCCCCTGCCCCTGCGACCCACGATATCGGCGTTGGCCTTGGCCTGCTGGCGGAAGATGACCATGATGACGAGGAAGAGGCAGAAGACGCCGAGGTACCAGAACAGCTGGCGGAGGGAGCCGAACATGCTCTGGCCAGGCTGGTTGATCTCAAGCCCGCCTTTCTTGATATAGTGGATGTCGTCACCCAATTCCTTGATATCTTCCTGCATACGGGCGGCACTGGCGGCTGCCTTGCCGGCTACCTTGGCCACGCCCAGCTCGAAGCTGTCCGTGCGAAGGGTGACGTACTGTTTCTTGTCGGTATCGAAATAGCAGAACTCCACAGGCTCGATCTGGAACTTGCCGCCATGGTGGGGGACGGCCACGTATTCATAGTTCACGGTGCCCTGGGTACCGGCCTTGGTGATGGAGGTCTTCTCCTCGCGTCTGGGATCGTATTCCTCAAAATCGGCGGGCCACTTGACAGTTGGGGCGGACATAAGCTTGATGTTGCCGGTGCCCTTGATGCTGAGGGAGAGCGTGGTGGCATCGTTGGCATCTACCTGCTGTGGGGAAAGTTTGCCACTGAGGGTGAAGCCCTTGCCCACGGCACCGCTGAAGTTGGCGGGGCGAAGGGGAAGCTCGTCGACCTGTATCTCCACGGCAGGTGCCTTGATTTTCTTCTGTACGCGCTGCATCATGCCGCCTCCGTTGAAGAAGGCGTCGATGGGGTCGATATAACGGTTCTGGACCACGATGTCGGCCGTGAACTCAACGGCGGGGATGGTGAGCTTTCCGGTGCGCTGTGGGAATACCAGGTACTCGCGCCATACGACTGTGCCGTAGTTCTTGTCGCCTACGCGCTCAAGGGTGAAGCTCTTCTGTTCAGACTGCTCGATTTCCTGTGTATGGAATCCGTCCAGCTGGGGGATGTCACCGGCCAGCTGCTCTACGCTGACCAGGGAGTATAGCTTGTAGGTGAGAAGGATGGCTTCCTGCTCGTAGACGCGGGTCTTGGAGGCGATGGCGCGGAAGTAGATATCGGAACTGGTAATGGTCTCGCCCTGTGTGTGGGTGTGCAGGGAACTGGAGGGCTGGCTGCTGCCGGCACTGGCACCATTGCCACTGTCCGAGGCGGGCAACACGGTGATCTTGGCCGTACCGCTCTTGACCTTCTGTCCACCGGAAATGACGGTGGCTGAGGGAAGGGTGTAGGTGCCCTCCTTCAGGGGCATGAGCGTGTAGGTGAAGGTGGCCGTGGAGCTTTGGGTGGTGCGTCCGTTGACACTGCTGAAGCTGTTCATCTGACTGACACTCGGACCATACTGCAATTCGAAGCCCGTAAAGTCACCGTCAGGCTCGATGTGCTCATATTCGGTGGTGTTCAGGACATATTGTACCTGTATCCTCCGGCCCACCTCTGCCTGCGAGGGGGCCTTGATTGTCAGCTTCTGCGCCCACAGACACAAGGTGGTGAGGCAGAGCAGGATGAGGGTGTAATATCGTTTTGTCATTGTCGTAATATTCTGTCAAAAGGTACTTACCAGTTTTTCTGCAACCTGCGCGGATGGGCGTCCATCTCCAGGGCGTCCTCCTCCTGTCGCTTGGCGCGGTCGTACATGTTCATTCGGTTCTGGGTTTCCTTCTCGCGTTGCATGGCGGCCTGGATCATCTGCTCGGAGGCTTGCTGCTGCTGTTGCTGCTTTTGCTCCTGCTGGTTCTGCTGCTGGTTCTGCTGTTCTTGCTGCTGTTGCTGGCCCTGCTGACTCTGCTGCTGGTTCTGCTGCTGACTCTGTTCGTCCTTCTGCTGGGAGTTGTCTTCCCCCTGGCCGCCGGAGCCTTCGCTGTCATTGTTCTGCTCGTTCTGCCTGAGCTGCCACTGGCAGAGGGCCAGGTTGTACCGGGTCTCGTCGTTCGTGGGATCGTAGCGCAGAGAGGCCTTGTAGTTTACCACTGCACCATGGAGCAGTGAGTTCTTGGTACTGTCAGGTGCCGTAAGGGACTGAGACTGAAGCAGTACGCCGATGTTGCGGTGGATGTGGGCCTGCCGGGCATAGTCAGACTCGAGGGAGTCGGCCCGCATGTATTCCCGGAAAGCCGTGCTGTCCTGGCCGGTCAGCAGGTAGGTGTTGCCGGCATTGTAATGGGCAATGGCTATGGTGGAGTCTTTGTCAATGGCTCGCTCGTACTCGGTGCTGGCCTCGTAGATGTGGGTTGAGTCCTGATTGAGGGTATCAGTGGCTTCCAGGTAGTTGCGGTTTCCGCGGCGGACATGGTCGCGGAAGCTGTCTCCGGTACAGGAGGCCAGGAGCAGGAGTGAGCATATAACGAACAAGGTAGGCTTCTTCATTTTGCCTGGATTTTAATCGTTGGGGTTGTTTTATTTCTTGCCGGTTCCAAAGAGATTGATCTTCTGGAAGAGGTGGTTCTGACGGTTCATGATGAGTACGTCGAGGATAAGCAGGATGACACCGATGAGCAGGAAGAGCTGATACTTCTCGTTGTACTCGGCGTACTTGCTGGTATCAAGCCTGGACTTGGAGAGCTGATCAAGATACTTGTCCAGTGCTTCCTGGGCCGAACTGCTGTTGTCCACGTAGATGTAGGCGCCTTCGCCGGCCTTGGCAATCTCCCGGCACATGGGCTCGTTGAGCTTGGTGATGACGGTATTGCCCTCGTTGTCAATGATGTACTGTGAGGTGCCGGGTATGGGAATCTTGGCGCCATCAGGACTGCCGATGCCAAGCACGAAGACATGGATGCCGGCCTTGGCGGCGGCCTTGGCGGCCTCTACTGCCCCACCCTCGTTGTCCTCACCGTCAGTTATGACGAAGATTGCGCGGCTGATGCCCTCACGACCCGTGAAACTCTTCTGCGAGAGTTCAATGGCACGCGCAATGTCGGTACCCTGAAGTTCAATGAGGTCGGGAGTAATCTGATCCAGGTACATCTGGGCTGTGGCAAAGTCGCTGGTGATGGGCACCTGGGTAAAGGCACTCCCGGCGAAGATGACCATGCCGATCTGGTCGTCGGTCATCTGTCTCATCATATTGGTTATGAGTCGCTTGGACTTATCCAGACGATTGGGATGGACGTCCTGGGCGAGCATGGAATTGCTGATGTCCAGGGCCACAATGGCCTCAATGCCATATCTGTCGCGCTCGGCCTCCTTGGTGCCGTTCTGAGGACGGGCCAGTGCCAGGATGAAGAAGGCCAGCGCCAGCTGTAGGAGCCAGAACTTGACTTCGATGCGCGCGACGGAGTAGTCACGTATGAGACGGGAGACCAGTCCGGGCTCGCCATAGGCGGAGATATTGCGCTTCCTGAGGTAGTAGCCCATGTAGTGGAGTGCAGCGAATACCACGAGCAGGAGCAGCAGGTATAGATAGGTGGGATTGGCAAATCTAAACATTGTTATACATTATTATAATATAGAACGGCTTTCTGACAACAAGTTTCAGGTGGCTGGCTTCTGGCGGTTGCTACGGCAACTTGCGAAGGAGGGTCAGTCGGAGGGCAATCTCGAGTACCAGGGCAACAAGCGCTGCGAGCAGGAAGGGGAAGAATTCCTCGCCCTTTGTGTTGAACTTGCTGACGAGCAGCTTGGTCTTCTCCAGCTTGTCAATCTCGTGATAGATTTCCTTCAGGCTCTTCTGGGAAGTGGCTCGATAGTAGATGCCCTCTGTGGTCTGGGCAATGTTCTGCAGGGTACCTTCGTCAATGTCGGCATCCACCATTACATATTGCTTGTGGCCTGCCACGTAGTAGGGATAGCGGGCCTTGCCACGACTGCCCACACCGATGGTGTAGACGCGCACGCCGTATTCCTTGGCCATGGAGGCAGCATCGGCGGGAGTGATCTCACCGCGATTGTTGGAACCGTCGGTCAGCATGATGACCACCTTGCTCTTGGCCTGGCTGTCCTTGAGACGACTCACGGCATTGGTTATACCCATGCCAATGGCCGTTCCATCTTCCAGGATACCGTTGGCAGCCATGTCGCAGTCCATCTTGTCCAGCATGTTCAGCAGGACACCATGATCGGTGGTCATGGGGCACTGGGTATAGGCTTCGCCAGCAAAGATAGTCATTCCGATGTTGTCATTGGGGCGTCCCTTGATAAAGTCCATGGCCACGTTGCGGGCGGCCTGTATGCGGTTGGGCTCCAGATCCTCGGCCAGCATACTGGTACTGACGTCCATGCAGAGCATGATGTCAATTCCCTCAATATTCTGCTCACTCCAGTCGTTATCCGTCTGGGGACGGGCCAGGGCGCATACAGCAAGGGCATAGCAGGCAATGCGTAGCAGGAAGGGAAGATGAATGAGGTACTCCCTCCAGGAGCGGGAATAGTGACGGAAGGCAGAGAGGCTGCTCACCGTCATCACTGCCTCGGTCTTGCGATGACGCCATACATACCAGACCACGTATGGTATGATGAGGGCCAGCAGGAGGAAATACAGGGGATGGGCAAATGTCATTTTTATTAACGGATTAAGTCGACAAGACGAATTATCATGAATACCAGGATGACGATAATGGCCACGGACATCAGGCCAATGGCAATGCGAAGGGTCCACTTCATGCCGATCTCCTTGCGCTGCTCGGCTGTGTAGAGGGGCTGGTCTTCCCTGGGATCTGGCTCTACCTCCTGTTTGGTCTGGTCAATGTACTGGATGGCCGTGAGCAGGTGAGCATCGTTCTCGTTGATGGGTGTCGTGTACTTGGCAAACTTTACAAGGTCGGCGGTCTGGAACAGTTCGGTAAGCTCAGCCAGAGCCTCGGGATCATTCTCTGAGGTGAGGCGTTCAATAATCTCGCTGGTTGTCATATCCATGGCACGGAAGCCATAGCGATCCTGTATGTAAGTGCGAAGGGTGTCTGTGAGACGCGTGTAGTATTCCTTGCTCTCCTCGGTGGCCCAGGACTTCTCATCCTTGATGCGCTGGATTTCCTGCATGGCTATCTGATGGGGGGGCAGCTTGGGTTTGCGGCGCATGAGGGGAATAACGGGATTGCCCTGTCTGAGCCACCACCATGCCAGGAAGATCAGTACGCCGAGCAAGATGACAGAGAGGGAGGAGAAGATGGTGTGATGCCAGTCTTCCCAGCTGAACTCAAGTTCCTCAATGCCGTTGATGCCGGCAAACTTGTCCAGATGGAGCGTGTCAACGTCAAAGGTGTAGACCTGAAGTGCAAGGGCCTTGGAACTGAAGTGGGCCGTGTCAACAAGGACTTCCATGGGAGGAAGGTAGTACAGGGCTGAGTCGAAGCTGGTGATGATGTACTTCTGGCTGATCTGCATGCGCTTGCCGTCGTTGAGCATCTGGGTGTCAGGCTTGCATTGCTCAATGACCTCCACACCCGGAACCAGCATGTCGTAGGTATCGTCTGCCAACGAGCTGCTGAACTGTGGCAACTGGGGCTTCTGGTTGGCATCACAGGTCACATCCAGCGTGATAGCCGTCTGTTCGCCGATGTATATCTGCATGGAATCTATCTTGATGTCCACCTGTATCTGGGCACGGAGACCCAGAACAAGCATCATCAGTGAGAACCATGCTGTCAGTCTTGTCTTATTCATAACTCAATTGTTTCTATACTTGGGCCGGAAGCCGTAGGACATGTAGGTACAGGCTTGTCGGATCTGCCAATCTTTGCCTTCCGGATAGTCGGGATCAGCTGCGCTGGGCAAACAGGCTCATCAGGGCCGACACATAATCCTGGTCGGTGCGTACGTTGACAAAGTCTACATTGCTTCGGGTAAAGGTTTCGCTTAGGCGATCCTGGTGTTCGCGCCACCAGCAACGCTGGTGTTCGCGGACGGATTTGCTGCTGGTATCAAGGTAGCGTTCATAGCCTGTCTCGGCATCCACGACACGCATCAGACCGACATTGGGCAGCTCGGCTACGCGCTGGTCGTAGACCTGAATGGCAATGAGGTCGTGCTTACGGTTAGCAATGCTCAGAGGAGTGCAGAACTCGCCTTCGTCAAGGAAGTCGCTCAGGAGGAAGGCCGTGCAGCGACGCTTGATGGCCTGGCGAAGGTACTCCACAGCCACAGCCACGTTGGTTCCGTTGCTCTCGGGATGGAAGTCAAGCAACTCGCGAATGATGTAGAGGATGTGCTTCCGGCCCTTCTTGGGCGGAATGAATTTCTCCACCTTGTCGCTGAAGAAGATCACGCCGATCTTATCGTTGTTCTGGATGGCGCTGAAGGCCAGGGTAGCGGCAATCTCTGTCACCATCTCTCGCTTCTGCATGACCTGGGTTCCGAAGCAGAGGCTTCCACTGACGTCTACCAGAATCATGACCGTCAGCTCGCGCTCTTCCTCAAACACCTTGATATAGGGTTTATTGAAACGTGCGGTCACATTCCAGTCAATGTCACGAATGTCGTCGCCATACTGGTATTCGCGTACCTCGCTGAAGGCCATACCTCTTCCCTTGAAAGCACTGTGGTACTCTCCGGCAAAGATATTGTTGCTCAATCCGCGGGTCTTGATCTCAATCTGACGTACGCGCTTTAGGATTTCACTGGTTTCCATTGACAAATTGCCAATTATCAATAATCAATTATCAATCAGCCTCCGGATTAAGGTACCTCTACCTTATTGATGATCTGGCTTATGATCTCCTCGGCATTCACGTTGTTTGCCTCAGCTTCATAGCTCAGACCGATACGGTGACGCAGGACGTCGTATGCAACGGCACGGACATCCTCAGGTATGACATAGCCACGGCGCTTGATGAAGGCGTAGGCACGGGCTGCCAGGGCCAGGTTGATGCTTGCACGGGGCGAGCCACCGAACTCGATGTAGTCCTTGATGTCACCCAGCCCGTATTTCTCAGGATAACGGGTAGCAAATACGATGTCAGCCACATACTGCTCGATCTTCTCGTCCAGATAAACCTGACGCACCACTTCACGGGCTTCGAGGATGTCCTTGGTGGTAAGGATGGGGCGTACTTCCTTCTTGATTTCGCCACTGATGTTGCTGCGGATAATCTTCTTCTCATCCTCCAGCTTGGGATAGTCGATTACGACCTTGAGCATGAAACGGTCTACCTGGGCTTCGGGCAGAGGATAGGTACCTTCCTGCTCGATCGGGTTCTGGGTTGCGAGAACCAGAAAGGGTTTCTCAAGGTTGTAGGTTTGCTTGCCGATGGTAACCTGACGCTCCTGCATGGCCTCGAGGAGGGCAGACTGGACCTTGGCAGGTGCACGGTTGATCTCATCTGCCAGGACAAAATTGGCAAACACAGGACCCTGTTCTACCACGAACCTCTCATCCTTCTGACTGTAGATCATGGTACCGATGATATCGGCAGGAAGGAGGTCAGGGGTAAACTGGATGCGGTTGAACTTGGCGTCAACCAACTGGGACAGGGTCTTGATGGCCAAGGTCTTTGCCAGACCGGGTACACCCTCCAACAGTACATGACCATCACTGAGAAGGCCGATAAGAAGGCTTTCAACAAGATGTTTCTGCCCCACGATAACCTGGTTCATACCTTGTACCAGATTGGTCACAAATCCACTCTGACGCTCAATGCGTTCATTCAGCTCGCGGATATCAAATGATTCTGCCATTGTTATATGCAATTTAAATTATGACTCTTATTCATCACTCCCTGGCTACTGACGGTTTGCCGGAATCCGTGATTATGACAGATAGCCATGTGCACCAACGTCCTGTCCATCCAGGTTAAAGTGACGCAAAATTACATATTTTGTTCAAAACAGGCAAAACAATATTCAAATATACCGATGGTTTTAAGTTTACTTAAAATACTTTTAAGAGATATTAAGAATTGAGCCGGAAACATGCGGGATAAAGAACAGCAGAAATGGCTGGTGCAGAGACGGAGGCAATATAGCATTTGTCCACGTCATACAAAAAAAGATCCGGGAGTCGCAACAACAGGTTGCAACTCCCGGACCAGGTGGCCACATCATGAATGGCTTATTCTTTCTTTAACTCTGGAATACGCAATATCGTGCCCTCGGAAATCAGGTTTGGATCAGCAATATGGTTGTATTGGGCAATGTAGGTTGCCATGTTCATGTCATTATAATAAATGCGCGCCAAGCGATAGAGCCCCTCTCCTGCCCTGACGACATGCGAGCAGCGGGTTCCAACAATCTTATACCTGCCACTGCCCTGAGTTTTTGCCACATTGGACTGCAAGGAACCAGGTGTCTTGACCGCATCACTTTTTCTTTCCTTGTCGGCATGTCGGGAAGATGTATGCCGATGTTCCTGATCTTGCGCCTTTCCTGACGTAACAGACGAAGGGGTCTGAACCTTTGCACTGGACTGGGGAGAATCCGTACCCTGCACAGGATTAGCTATCTGGGATGATGTTTGGCCATGGACATCTGAACTTTGCAATGATGCTTCCATCTTCACATTCATCTCTTCCGCTGCAGTTGCCTGAGAAGCAACAGCATTAATATTACTGTCTGAAGGCAATGAAGATGAGTTGCTGATCATAGCGGATTCGGCTGACTGGGTTGAATCAGACTGAGCTATTGTCCCTGATGGTGGAACTGTCACATGAGGAGTTCTTTCCTCTACATGAATATGGTTGGACTCGGTCTGATCCGCCTGACAGAACCATCGCTGATAGCCTGACAGATAGCTTAGGGCCATCAAACACAAAGTAAGCAAGACAAAACAGATTCGGCAGAACCAACATGATTTATTTTGTACATATACAACTTTCTCTTTTACAGCAGTTTCTTCCTTGTCCTCTGATTCTTTACTTAAGGCGTTCTCATCCATCATTTCCGGGGCAGATTCCTTGTCATCATTGTATGCAATCCCTTCAGTACCGATTGCAGGGTCGCCTTCTGCTGTTGCTTCGTCCGTCGCAGGGATGTCCAAAAGACTGTCTGCTTCTGGCTCAGGAACATTCGGTTGTTCTTCGCCTGTTGGTTCATCCTGGACAACCTGTTCCCCGGAAAATGAAGCATCTGCCTCACCCACATTATCAGAATTTGTTGATGGAACCGGAATTGCGTTCGCAGCCATATCCTCAACATCAGTTTTGCTTGCTGCCACAGCATCCTCAACCATGATTGGGGCAATCTGATCTGGCGTCACGACGGATCCGGCATCTTCAGATCTTGATTCGGAAAGATCTTCTGCGTCTTCACTCTCCTCTTCACGGGAGGGAATTCTTTCCATCTCCGCAATATCAATCCCATCATTTATAACGATGGTTTCAAAATCAGCAAACGGTCGGTTCACCTGATCACGAAGTGATGCATCAGGCGTAAACGATATCTTGGAATGTCCATCGATGTGTATACGTTCTCCGGTATTCACATTGACGCTGTCACGTCCACTCACTTCTATCACCTTGAATGTGCCCAGTCCTTTGACCTTGACAATCTTGTCTTCCTGAAGATACTGAACAATCACGTCAAAGACATTACGGACAAAGTTGTCTGAATCCTTCTTTTGAACAGAAGAACGCTCCGAAACACCTTGCGCCAAATCCTGAAGGAGAATCTTACTTTCCATACGTCCAGGGGTTAATTGATTTTTTCTTTAAGTATTGCACTGGGCTTGAACTTTATCTCCATCTTGGGCGGAACCAGCATACGTTGCCTGGTGGATGGATTGACTACCACATGCTCCAGTTTTTTCTTAACCTCAAAGGTACCAAAACCTTGAATACTGATTGTATTCTCATTCTCCAACTGTTGGGAAACCTCTGCATTCAAAGAAGCGACCAGCCCTGTAACCTCCTTGGTGGAGATTCCGAGCCTACGTGACAATTCCGCGATAAATTCTTTATTATTCATTAGGTTTAAGAGAAAAACATTATAGTGATCAGATCATGTGAACGTGTCATGCCCCGGGAAACACCCTTGCATCTGCGGCCGGACTTAATCTGCCAGATGGGCGTATAGGTCAAAGTCGTCTGCCGAATCAATGACAACGTCATAAAATCCTCCTATCTCAAGTTCATACTCGCCCGCATCCACGAGAACTTCAGGATCAACCTCTGGCGAGTCATATTCGGTACGTCCAACGTAGTAGTCGCCCTCAAGACGGTCTATGACAACCAGCATCCTGCTTCCTATCTTCTGGTCTTGAATCTCACCAGAGATACGCTGCTGGACCCTCATCAACTTTGAGAGTCTGGCTTCCTTGACCTCAGGAGGCACATCGTCCGTATAATGTTCTGCAGCATAGGTCCCGTCTTCTTCACTGTAGGCAAAGGCTCCCATACGCTCAAACCTTGCTTTCTTCACAAACTCCAGCAATTCCTGGAAACCATCTTCAGTTTCACCTGGGAATCCAACCATCAGGGTGGTACGAAGATGTATACCGGGAACATCAGTCCTTATTCTTTCAATCAACTGATAGGTCTTCTCCAGATCAATGTTCCTGCGCATGCGCTGAAGAACGGAGGTAGAGATGTGCTGCAGGGCAATGTCCAGGTACTTGCAGACATTGGGATATTGGTTCATCACCTGAAGAAGATCAGCCGGAAAGTCCGTCGGGTATGCATAGTGCAACCTGATCCAGGACACGCCGTCAATCTGAGCAATGCGTTCTATCAGTTCAGCGATGGCACGGCGATGATATATATCCACGCCGTAATATGTGAGTTCCTGGGCGATGATCTGGAATTCCTTGACTCCGCGGCCAACCAACATCCTTACTTCCTCCTCAATGTCTTCCATCGTGCGACTCTGGTGTCGTCCAGTAATAATGGGAATCGAACAGTATGCGCAATGGCGGTCACAGCCCTCTGAGATCTTCAGATAGGCATAGTGGGAAGGTGTGGTCAGGCGACGATCATTGTGCAATTCCTGTTTATATGCATGACCCAGGTCATCAAGAAGCTCCGTCCAGTTGAACTTGCCATAGAACTTGTCTACTTCTGGAAGCTCTGCGTTAAGTTCATCAAAATAGCGTTGCGACAGGCACCCCATCACATAGAGTTTCTTAAGATTACCAGTCCGCTTGCGTTCGGCTACCTCCAGAATCATGTTGACGCTTTCTTCCTTTGCATCTCCGATGAAACCACAGGTATTGATGACAGCAATCTCGCCACGAAGAACTTCAGCATCATGTGTCACCTCGTATCCATTGGCCTCCAGCTGACAGATCAACTTCTCGGAATCAACGAGATTCTTCGAGCAACCTAAAGTGATAATATCAATAACAGTCTTCTTCATTCGTACATCAGCATACTACAGATTGGACTTGAAGAGTGAATCTACAAACTCACGTCGGTTAAACGGCTGAAGATCCTCCATACCCTCACCCAGACCAATGTATCTTACGGGAATTTTGAACTGATCCGAAATTCCTATAACCACACCACCCTTGGCAGTTCCATCCAGTTTGGTAATAGCCATACTCGAAACCTGGGTGGACTGAGTGAATTGCTTTGCCTGCTCAAAGGCATTCTGTCCGGTACTTCCGTCAAGAACAAGCATGACATCATGTGGTGCATCGGGAACCACCTTCTGCATTACACGCTTAATCTTGGAAAGTTCGTCCATCAGCCCCTTCTTGTTGTGCAACCTTCCTGCCGTATCAATCAGTACGACATCTGTATCATTGGAGACGGCACTGCTGATTGTATCAAAAGCCACACTTGCAGGATCTGCACCCATACGCTGCCTGATAACAGGTACGCCAACACGTTCTCCCCAAATGACAATCTGTTCGACTGCAGCAGCACGGAACGTATCGGCAGCGCCAAGACAAACCTTAAGACCTGCCTTCTTGAACTGATAGGCCAGCTTGCCTATAGTCGTGGTTTTGCCAACTCCGTTTACGCCAACTACCATAATCACGTAGGGTTTCTTGCCTTCGGGGATAACATAGCCTTCAGTGTCAGAACTGTTATTCTCGGTAAGGAGACTGGATATCTCCTCACGAAGAATCCTGTTGAGTTCATCAGTGCCCACATATTTGTCCCGAGCCACACGCTCCTGGATACGCGAGATAATAGACAAGGTAGTATCTACACCAACGTCACTTGTGACAAGAACTTCCTCAAGATTGTCCAACACATCATCATCAACTTTTGACTTACCGGCAACAGCACGTGCAATCTTACCGAAGAAACTCTCCTTGGTCTTCTCCAGACCTTTGTCCAAGGTTTCCTTTTTCTCTTTTGAAAAGAAACTGAAAAATCCCATAATTAACCTGTTTAACGATATTTTTTGCAAAGATAGTACATCTAAATGAAAATCTTACGATGAATTCAGCAAAAAATAGAGATAATATCACAAAAAAGCACCTATCTCTCGGATAGGTGCCCCTTTATAGACCTTTGGTCATTTGAATCTTAAGTCAGGAAGCGTGCCGATGATCAGTTCTTGAAGAAGTCCTTGACGGCCTCGTTGGGGATCATCTGCTCATCAAAAGTATAAGAACCAGTCTCAGGATTCTTAACCATCTTGATTACCTTGGTATAGGAACGGCCATCTGTCTTACCTGTCTGCAGAGTAGCCACAGTTTTCTTTGCCATAGTATTCTAATAAATATTATTTAATTTCCTTGTGAACAGTCATTCTCTTCAGAATAGGATTGTACTTCTTCAACTCCAGACGCTCGGGAGTGTTCTTCCTATTCTTGGTAGTGATATAGCGAGAAGTTCCGGGGAGACCACTCTCCTTCATCTCGGTACACTCCAGAATAACCTGGATTCTGTTGCCTTTAACCTTCTTTGCCATAATTGTTTCCTCCTAAATTAACCAATTACTTTAATGCTCTTCCAATCACAATAACCCTTAGCAACTGCCTGGTTGATTGCTGCATCGAGACCTACCTTGTTGATGATACGGAGACCAGCAGCAGAGATACTCAAGCTAATCCAGCAGTCCTGCTCTACATAGTAGAACTTCTTGGTGAACAAGTTCACATCAAAGTGACGCTTGGTACGACGCTTCGAATGAGAAACGTTACAGCCAATCATGGCTTTCTTACCGGTAATTTGACAAATCTTAGACATTTCTAATCTTTCCTTTCTTTAGTTATTCAAATAACTTCTTTCAAACAGCGTGCAAAATTACAAGTTTATTTTCATTCTGCCAAACATTTCCATGGAAAAAGTGGCTTTACCATGATGATTTTGCCAGAAACTCATGGAATCATGCCAAAACACACATATAATCAGACCTTGACACGGCTATACGCCGGTGCTTCGATCGGACAGAAATCATGATCCAGATACTTGAGATAACCAGCAATGGCTATCATGGCTGCATTATCGGTAGTATAGCTGAACCTGGGGATAAAAATCTTCCATCCATATCGTCTGGCATGTTCCTGAAAAGCATCTCGGAGGCCATTGTTGGCAGATACTCCACCTGCCACGGCAACCTGCTTGATTCTATAGTCTCTTGCAGCCAGCCGCAACTTCTTCATGAGAATGTCCACAATGGTACGTTCCAACGAAGCAGCCAGGTCTTCCTTATGGTGTTCAATGAACTCCGGGTCTTCCTTAATCCAATCACGTAGCGAATAGAGAAAAGAAGTCTTTAGCCCTGAGAAGCTATAGTCATAGCCCGCTATATTGGGTTTTGAGAAACTGTACGCATCAGGATTACCAAGACGGGCCAGCTTGTCAATAACCGGACCTCCAGGATAGCCCAGTCCCATGACCTTACTGCATTTATCTATGGCTTCTCCGGCTGCATCGTCAATAGTCTGCCCCAGTATCTCCATATCCTTATACGATTTTACCAGGACAATCTGTGAATTACCTCCGCTTACCAGCAAGCACAGGAACGGAAAGTCCGGCTGAGAGGAATCCTCTTCATTTTCCTTGATGAAATGGGCCAAAATATGCCCCTGAAGGTGATTCACGTCTATCATCGGAACACCAAGTGATACTGCTAATCCCTTGGCGAAGGAAACACCGACATGAAGGGAGCCCATCAAGCCAGGGCCGCGTGTAAAGGCAATGGCAGTCAGTTGTTCGCGCTCTATGCCTGCCCTTTTCAGAGCCTGGTCTACAACAGGAACGATATTCTGCTGATGTGCCCTTGATGCAAGTTCAGGAACAACTCCTCCATAGGCCTCATGAACGGCCTGACTCGCAGTCACATTACTCAGTAATATGCCATTCCTTATGACAGCAGCAGAAGTATCATCGCAACTGCTTTCAATACCTAAAATATAAACGTCCTTATTCATAATCAAGCTTTCAATGGCTTAGTATCTCAACTCCATGCTCTGTCATGACATAGGTATGCTCCCATTGGGCACTGGGCAGACCATCATCCGTCAGTACGATCCATCCCGAATCGTCTTCCTCGTCATTGCACAGTTCATAATCACCCATATTGATCATGGGCTCAATCGTAAAGGTCATACCAGGTACAAGCAACATTCCCGTTCCCTTTTTCTTACCATAGTGCTCTATATCGGGATCTTCATGAAACTCAACTCCCACCCCATGACCACAATAGTCACGGACGACACTAAAGCCGTTCTCATGGGCCAGGCGCGTAATCTCCTTTGCCATATCACCCACATAGACATAAGGCTCGGAACAAACCTTCTCACCCAGTTTCAGGCAGTCCCATGCCACGTCAACCAGACGCTGTACCTCAGGATCGGCCTTACCGATGACAAACATACGGCTGGCATCAGCATAATATCCGTTCAATATCGTAGTACAATCAACATTGACAATGTCACCTTCTTCCAGCACTTCCCAGTCCGCAGGTATGCCATGACATACCACGTCATTGACGCTGGTACAACAGCTGTTAGGGAACCCTTCATAGTTCAGGGGTGCAGGAATTCCACCGTGCTTTATGGTAAAATCGTAGACCAGCCTGTCTATCTCCAATGTAGACATGCCAGCCTTGATATTCTCTGCCACATGATCCAGAACTGCCGTATTCAACACGCCAGCCTGACGAATCCCTTCTATTTGCGCAGGGGTCTTGATCAATTCGCGTGTAGGAACCAGTTTGCCATGCTCCTGGGCCTCAATGATCCTCAGATCCATCTCAGTAGGCTCAACGCCTGGAATGAGAGACCAGTTTGTTTTTTTTCTCCTTATCATGGAATTATTAATGTACAACCTTAAAAATGGGAGGCCTGAACCTCCCATCTGATAATTTCATCAATCCTCCAGCGACGAATCCCTGCGATCCCGGGTGGCCTGAACTACGTTGACAACATAGTCACCCAGTTTCTCACACTCGGATATCAGGTCAATATAGAACACTCCAATCTGATAATCATATACCTTATTATTAATGTCTATCAGATTCTGATTCTTCAACTGTGTTCTGTAATTGTTGATCTCGTGCTCAATATTGTAGGTCACATTGTAGTCCACATGCTGATGCGAGGGTTTTGATACGACCTTGTGCATCTGGTCAAGTGCATTCTCGGTCAGATTCAGCATATTATGAATATGAGAATACTGTGACTCGGTGAAATCCTCCTG
Source organism: Bacteroidaceae bacterium (assembly GCA_045599425.1). GTDB lineage: Bacteria > Bacteroidota > Bacteroidia > Bacteroidales > Bacteroidaceae > Physcousia. The sequence goes on from JAZRVZ010000015.1 coordinate 21,431, forward strand.
TGCATAACTACGACGACGATTCATTGTACGAGCCAGATTGAAGCAGCTATCACCAATGCTCTCCAGTTCGCTTACCTCGCGAAGCATACGCTGGATGTGTCCCTTGGATTCTGCCGACAGACGACCCTCGCTCACCTTATTCAGGTAGTTGGCAATCTCAATCTCCATGTTATCAGTGATACTTTCGTACTTCTCGATGCGACTGTAGAGCTTATTGAACTCGTCGTCATTTTCGGTATGAAGCAGCTCACGTACGAATCCGAACATCTTGACACAACGGGCACTGAAGAGTGAAATTTCCTTCTGTGCTTCAAGTATACTCAACTCGGAGGTACTCAAGAGACCACCGGCAATATAGCGCAGACGACTTTCTTCCTCCTCACCACTCTCCTTCTGTGGAATAATCATGCAAACGACTTTTTCCAAGGGCTTGATGAACCATATCAGGATAAGAACGTTGGCAACATTGAAGGTCGTATGGAAGGCCGCCAATGCCACGGTCAGCATGCTCTTATCCAGCGATGGACTGTTACGGTCAATGCCAACCATGCTGCAGATAAAGTCTACGAAGTACGGGAAGATGCATAGAATCCAGCAAACACCAAACAGATTGAAAATCAAATGCGCCATAGCTGCTCGACGTGCCTGAGTCGTAGCAGAGAGAGCAACGACATTTGACGTAATAGTGGTACCGATATTCTCACCCATTACCAAGGCAATACCCATGTCTATCTTCAGGACTCCGGTTGAGCAGAGCGTCATCGTAATGGCCATGATAGCGGCAGATGACTGAACACAACAAGTGAGCAGACCACCCACAAGGAGGTAGAGAAGATATGATCCGTAGCCCCATCCGCTGGTACTGTTAAAGAAGTTCATGATAGCAGGGATAGTGTCAAGCTTCATCTCTGCCGCATTGATCTTCAGCGTCGTCAGACCAAGCAACATCAGGGCAAGACCCATGATGAACTCACCCATATTGATATTCTTCTTACTATAGATCAATACGATTGCCACAAATATGGCGGCATAGACCACAATACGCATGTCAAATCCGCCACTCAGCACCATAATCCAAGCCGTGAACGTAGTACCGATGTTAGCACCCATGATGACACTTATGGCCTGGGCCAGGCTCAGCAATCCTGCACTGACAAAACTTACGGTCATAACGGTGGTGGCAGTTGAAGACTGAATGGCAGCTGTGATGAAAGAACCGGTAAGCAGACCCGTAAAACGGTTGGTGGTCATTGTGCCCAGGACATTTCGAAGACTGGCACCTGCCATCTTCTGTACGCCTTCACTCATCACCTTCATACCATACATCAGCATGGCAACAGACCCAATAAGAGTCAGGATGTGTAATAAATCCATATGGTAAAATGTTTAAAAGATACTTTAAAAATTTCAAAGGACAAAGATAACAAAAAATAAGAAATTCATACGGAAATTAAATAAAAAAGTGAAAAGATGTGCACGAAATTACGCAAAAGAGGGCTTCTCTTGGCAAAACCTATCTGCCATAACGAAGAAAGTAATACCAACGGGCAAGTCCGGCTTATTCAAAACGGATGCTTCGGGCGGGGTGGATTCTGCTGACGAGGAAGCTGGGCAAAATCAGGACAATTACGGAAATAACAGCCGTTGCCAGGTTTATAGCCAATACAAAAAGCCAGTTCAGATCAACCGGAACCCTGTCAACATAATAGTTTTCTGCATCAAGTCTGATTATCCCAGTGGTCTGTTGCAAGACAATCAGACCAAGGCCTATGAAATTACCCAGGAGAATTCCTTTGGTGATAATAAAGGATGACAAATAGAGAAACAAGCTACGCAATGTTCCGTTTGTGGCACCCAGAGCCTTCATGGTTCCAATGAACTGCGTCTGCTCCAGGATGATAATCAGCAATCCACTGATCATGGTAAACACGGCAACCGCAGTCATAAGTGCCAAAATAACCCAGATATCCGTATCCAGAAGGGACAGCCAGGAAAACAGCGGAGCATACAGCTGGCGTACGGTCTTTGCCGTTACCGGATAGGGGCTGTCATCTCGCATCTGTGAAATCTGACTTGACACAGACAAGTCTACCTCGTCAAGCATATCAAAATCAGACAGGTGAATCTCTACGCCAGAGCACTCATCCTCAGCAAAGCCGCATAACTTCCGTACCGTGTAGATATCCGTAAAAACAGTATTGTTGTCAAACTCCTTTATATTAGTACAATAGATACCGGCCACCTCAGGATGACGGGTACGCACGCCCTTGTCAAAAAAATAGGCATAGACCTTAGACCCCACCGAGAGATTCAGGCGCTTCGCCATAATCTGGCTGACATAGATCCTATTGGAAACAGCCGAATCGGAAAATCCCTCAAACTTTCCTTCTACCAGATGATTTGTGAGAAAACGGGCATCAAAGTCTTTTCCATATCCACGAAGGATGACACCGTCAAAGCTGTCGTTTGTCTTAAGCATACCCGGCTTGTGGCAATAACGCTGTGCATGGGACACCCCCTTGATTTTTGCAAGTTTGTCAAACATGCTGTCATTCATCAGGATGGGAAAAGACTCATATTCCTGGGAAATCTGGTCATTAAACACCAGGATATGTCCGCTCATGCCAACCACCTTCTGCTGAATCTCCCTTTTGAAACCGACAACAACAGCGACACTCAGTATCATCACGGCAACCCCCAAGGCTACGCCCAAGGTTGCTATACGAACAGCAGGCCGGGAGATGCGTCTTGAAGCATCACCCTTACGGTAAAGTCGCCATGCTAATGTCAGCGGAAGGTTCATACGGTATGGCCGGGATATGCCTCTAAAGCCTTACGCAAGACAAACAAAGCCCTGCTCAAATCTTCTTTCTTAAGCACATAGGCCAGACGGACCTGATCCTTACCTGCACCGGGAGTGGTATAGAAACCGGCAGCAGGAGCCATCATGACCGTCTCACCTTCATACTCAAACTCACTAAGACACCATGCGCAGAAACGCTCTGCGTCATCAACCGGCAACTTCGCAACGGTATAGAAGGCACCCATGGGAATGGGGCTGTAGACACCGGGGATACGATTAAGGCCGTCAATCAGGCACTTGCGGCGCTCCACATACTCGTCGTAAATCTCACGGCTATACTCTTCCGGCTCATCAAGCGAAGCCTCAGCGGCAATCTGTCCGATCAATGGGGGAGAAAGACGAGCCTGACAGAATTTCATCACAGCCTTTCTCACCTCCTTGTTCTTGGTAATGAGTGCACCTACACGAATACCACATTCAGAGTAACGCTTCGAAACGGAATCAATCAGGACCACATTATTCTCAATCCCTTCAAGGTGACATGCAGAGATGTAGGGGCTACCCGTATAAATGAACTCACGGTACACCTCATCAGAGAACAGATAGAGGTCGTATTTCTTTACCAAATCCCTGATCTGGTTCATCTCGCGACGCGTATAGAGATAGCCAGTCGGGTTATTGGGATTGCAAATAAGTATGGCCCTTGTGCGCTCGTTGATCAATTCTTCGAACTTTTCCACCTTGGGAAGAGAGAACCCCTCCTCGATCGTGGTTGCAATTGTACGGATGACAGCACCGGCCGATATGGCAAAAGCCATGTAATTGGCGTATGCAGGCTCCGGGACGATAATCTCATCCCCGGGATTAAGACAAGCCAGGAAACTGAACAATACAGCCTCACTGCCACCACTTGTGATAATGATGTCATCCGCATCAAGATTAATGTTGTATTTGGCATAATAGCCAACCAGCTTCTTCCGATAGCTCAGATAACCCTGTGATGGGCTATACTCAAGTATCTTACGATCTATGTTGCGAATGGCATCAATCGCAGACTTTGGTGTTGGGAGATCGGGCTGACCAATATTAAGATGATAGACATGCACACCCCGCTCTTTTGCAGCAAAGGCAAGAGGAGCAAGCTTGCGTATAGGTGACTCGGGCATCTCGTGGCCGCGAACAGATATTTTGGGCATTATTCTCGCAAGATTTGTTTAATCATGCAAATATAGCAATTAGTGGCTACATCAACAAATTATTGGCTAAAAAAAAGACGAAAGCTACAGAAATCGTTGAAAAAGGCAGGCATCACATACATCTCCGACAGGAGAAATAAGCCAATCGCGAAGACGGCATGCCTCAGAATAACCAGACGAACGAAACAGATGCAAGGCAGATTCATTACGGCAAGATACGACCGCATACAACTGATGCAAACCTATAACGCTGCGGGCATAGGACTCCAGAAGGCCAAGTGCCTTCATGCCCACGCCCCTACCCCGAAACGAGGGCCGTATGACGATTCCGACCTCAGCCCTCCTGTGAACAGGCCGGAAATCGGTCAGGTCAACCAGTCCGGCAAGTTCACCGTCAACGTCAACAGCAAGACGGACCTGTCCGTCTTCAAAGATATCATTCCTGCACGTTGCAATATACTGACGGAGTGTGTAGGCGGAGACAGGCGTTGTCACATTGCTGGCCTCCCACACGTTCATGTCATTCTCAATCTCGTAGAGAATGGACAGATCCTCAGGTTCAAGGGCACGTAATCTCACGGTTCATTCAATTATCTCCCTTGGGAGGACAAAGACGTCACGAATATCGTCAAACACACCCAACTGGAAACGCCGGTCGCCTTCCTGCCGTATGAGAGCTTCCAGCATCTCATCATAGGTATGGATGCTCTTCTGAAAAAGCATGATATCCGCCTCTTCCTGCCTTTCAGCCACAGATATCCCATGAGCAGCCAACCGGCTTGCAACAGTTCCCTTGACGGCATCGTCGCAGAGCAGCCAGACCTTGGTCTGTCCGTCATTCCGGGCAAACAGGGACTTGCAATAACGGAAGAAATGGAGAACAAGCGTCATCAGAGCCTTCAGATAGACCGCAATGCGAATGAGCCAGGCCGAGAGACTGAAACGTCCCCCGAAATGCTTGTCGTAGAAGATGATCATGGCCTGATAGAACACATTCACGTAGCGAATGGTACTGGGATGGGCACTCTCACCCTTATAGTGCAGCATCGGAGACGGAAGATACCAGTTCTTCCATCCTCCCTTGAGCATACGGTAACTCAGGTCTATGTCTTCACCATACATGAAGAAGTCCTCATCAAGAAGCCCGATCTGATCAAGGGCCTCGCGTCTCAGCATATTGAACGCTCCGCTAATTATTTCAATCTCATTGGAATCCAGAGGATCCAGATAACCAAGATGATAACGGGCAAACTCCGGATGACTGGGAAAAAGAGCGCTCAATCCTACCATTTTATAAAAGGAGACCTTGGCGGTCGGCACACCTCTTTTGCTTTCCCGGGCATAGGTTCCGTCGGCATTATACATGGAAACACCGGTCGAACCGATCTCAGGATGTTCGTCAAGCAGATGAATGCAGTCCCTGATCGTCTTGCTCGTCACAATCGTATCGGGATTCAGCAAAAGCACATATTTGCCATGGGACATGCGGATGGCACGGTTATTTGCCCTGGAAAAACCTACGTTTTCCTCGCCCCTGATGAAATGCACCCACGGATAGCGCGGTTCAAGATAATCCACGGATCCATCGGCAGAACAGTTATCAACTACCCACACTTCAGCTTCCACGCCCACAATGGCACGTTCAACGGCATCAAGGCACTGCGCCAGATAATGCTTGACATTGTAGTTTACTATGATTACATCAAGCGTCATACCGTATGATTTTCTCCGTTAGAACCGGCCATTTCCTCGTTAGAGCCGCACATTTCCTCGTTAGAAACGGCCATTTCCTTTATCCTTCTGTCAGCCGAAGGCCACACGAAAAGCATGGCAATGCCGCATATAGCCACAAAGGCCACCACATTTGTACTGAGGAACAGATAGTAAGTCAACTCACTCAAAAGCAGCGGAACCGTTATCATGCCCCATCTGACGATACCCCAGAAACAATAGCCCTGCTCGTCCGAGAGTCTTGCAGACACGGATTTCAGGGAGATGATTCTCAATGCTCCATAGACACCGGCCAGACTTGCCAGTATGGAGAGGGTCTCAAAGACCGTACGCAGCGTCCTGTCTTCTTCATGGAAGAGGCAACCTGTCCCCTCCGGCCATAGCACCTCAAAGAACAGGCATACCAATCCGGCCGTGAGGAGGGTCAGTACATATAACAATAGAAGTTTCCTGTCTGTAGAATTCATTCCTTTGCAATTACAAGTATAAAACCGGGAAATCCGTTTTTTATTGCCCTGTTCATCGTTAACTTTTGAACGGAGTCCTGTTTACGATGCTCCGTCCCAGGGTAACCTCGTCCGTGTACTGCAGTTCATCATTCTGGGCCACACCACGTGCAATCACGCTGATAGTAACGCCCTTATTGGCAAGTTTGCGGAAAATGAAGAAGTTGGTTGCATCCCCCTCCATCGTGGGAGAAAGCGCCAGTATTACTTCCTTCACCCCACCCTCATCAACGCGGTCAACCAGCGACTGAATGTTCAAGTCGGACGGACTGACCCCGTCAATCGGGGATATCACGCCACCCAGGACATGGTATAGTCCCCGGAACTGCTGGGTATTTTCAACAGCCATGACGTCCTGGATATTCTCAACCACGCAAACCACACCGCTATCCCTGCGAGGATCCGCACAGATCGTGCAGACGTCCGAATCACTCAGGTTATGGCACACCTTGCAATATTTCACATCCTTGCGCAATGTCACCAGGGAGTCCGCGAGGGACAACACCTGAGTCTCCTCCTGCCTGAGCAGATGAAGGACAAGGCGTAGTGCCGTCTTTCCACCGATTCCAGGCAGCTTGCTCATTTCGTCAACGGCACGTGACAACAAGGCGGAAGGCAATTGCATACAGTCAAATGAGAGGTATAATACGTATTCAGGGCATCCAGATGAAATTCATTCTTCACGGCATCCTACAGGACACCCTTGCTGCTCGGAAGCACGAAATGATTGACATCACGCTTGACAGCCATCCGGATGGCACGTGCCAAAGCCTTGAAGATTCCTTCAATCTTGTGGTGCTCATTCTGGCCCTCGGCCTTGACATTCAGGTTCATCAGGGCTGCATCACTCAGACTCTTGAAGAAGTGCAGGAACATCTCAGTAGGCACCTCACCCACCCTTTCACGATGGAATTCTGCATCCCACACCAGCCAGGGACGACCACCGAAGTCCAGTGCCACCTGACAGAGGCAGTCGTCCATGGGCAGACAATAGCCGTAGCGTTCGATGCCACGCTTGTCACCCAGGGCCTTGCGCAGACACTCACCCAGGGCCAGTGCCGTATCCTCAATCGTATGATGCTCGTCCACATGCAGGTCACCCTTGCAGCGGATGCTCAGGTCGATATGGCCATGCTTCGCAATCTGCTCCAGCATGTGATCGAAGAATCCCAGTCCCGTCTGAATATCCGAATGTCCCTGACCATCCAGATTGACCCTGACGCAGATATCCGTCTCTTTCGTCGTGCGCACCACCTCAGCCTTGCGCTCGCCGGCATACACGATCTCCATGATCTTCTTCCAGTCCATGTCGTCACCCAGGATCAGCGACTTCGCACCAAGGTTCTCCGCCAGTCTGGCATCCGTGGCACGGTCCCCTATGACATAGCACGAAGCCAGGTCATACGATCCGTCCATATAAGCCTTGAGCATGCCAGTGCCGGGCTTGCGTGTTGGCAGGTTGTCCTCCGGGAAGGAACGATCTATCAATATCTCGTCAAAAACGATGCCCTCACCCTTCAGGGTATCCAGCATCAGGTTATGCGTGGGCCAGAAATCCGGTTCGGGATAGGCATCCGTACCCAGTCCGTCCTGGTTGCTCACCATCACGAACTCATAGTCGGTGTGCTGACGCAGGAAAGTCAGTGCGCCGATCACGCCCGGCACAAACCGGAACTTCTCATAGCTGTCAATCTGCTCATCGGCTGGTTCCACAAGTATGGTGCCGTCCCTGTCTATGAATAAAGCTTTCTTCATTATTTATTAATTAAGAGGAATACTACACAAGGCCTTGCCGCACCTGCACGCCACCAAGCTGCCGCCCGATGTCCTGCCAGGTCCAGCGTGACCTCATTCCATTCTATCTGATCTTCCTCAGAGCCGCCAGCAGGGCATTGTTTTCCTGGGGCGTACCGATGGTCACGCGCAGGCAATTGCCGCAAAGCGCCACCTTATGGCGGTTGCGCACCACGATGCCACAATCTATCAGGTAATTATAGATGGCGTTAGCATCCGTCACCCTGGCCAGGAAGAAGTTGGAATCCGTGGGATAGACCTTCTCACAGACAGGCAGGTCGGCAAAGGCCGGCAACATGGATGCACGCTCCTTCTTGATGGAAATCACCCACTTCTGTATCTTTACCGCATCAGAGAGCATCTCCAGTGCCTTCTCCTGCGTCAGGATGTTGACATTGTACGGGTACTTCACCTTGTTCAGCAGACCGATGATGTCCGTCGAGGCAAAAGCCATACCCAGGCGTATCGCAGCACATCCCCAGGCCTTGCTGAACGTATTCAGCACAATCAGGTTGGGATACTTGGCCAGCGACAGACGGAAAGGCTCCTCGTCACTGAAGTCGGAATAGGCCTCGTCAACCACCACGATACCGCGGAAGCTGGTCAGCACCTTCTCCACCTCAGTGCGGTTCAGCAGGTTACCGGTGGGGTTGTTGGGCGAGCACAGGAATATCACCTTTGTATGCTTGTCCGTTGCCTCAAGCAGCTTCCCTGCATTCAACTGATATCCATCCTCCAGTGGAACGGCACGGTAGGTCACATCGTTGATATCGGCACAGACCTGGTACATGCCGTAGGTGGGCTCAATGGCCACTACATTGTCCAGATGGGGGGTACAGAAGATGCGGAACACCAGGTCGATGGCCTCGTCGCTGCCGTTACCCAGGAAAATCTGTGCGGGATTCACACCCTTGATGTGCCCCAGCTTCTCCTTCACTTCCTCCTGCAGGGGATCGGGATAACGGTTCAACGGACCGTTATATGGATTCTCATTGGCATCCAGGAACACACTGGCCGGACGGCCCTTGAACTCATCACGGGCACAGCTGTAGGGCTTGAGGGCCCAGATGTTGGGACGAACCAATGACTGCAAATCAAAAATCTCCATGTCTATCAAACTTATCTCCAGCAACGGAAGACCGGAAGCTCAGGCTGCCGGCAGTTCCGCTGTCAATCAAACAATATTTACTTCTCCACCTCGAGCCGCCTTACCCTCATGGCATTGCAGTGGGCATCCAGCATCTCATTCTCTGCCATCAGTTCCACGGTTCGGGCAATACCCTTCACTCCTTCGGCCGTGATTTCCTGGAACGTGATCTTGCGCACGAAGCTGTCCAGGTTCACGCCGCTATAGGCCGTGGCATAGCCGCTCGTGGGCAGGGTGTGGTTCGTGCCACTGGCATAGTCGCCGGCACTCTCGGGCGTAAAGGAACCCATGAACACGCTTCCCGCGTTCACCACCCTGGCAGCCAGTTCAGCGTAGTTGCTGGTCTCGATGATCAGATGCTCGGGTGCATAGAGGTTGGACAGCTCCATCATCTCAGCGTAGTCCCTTACCACAATAAGATGACTGTTCTCCAAAGCCTTGCGGGCAATCTCCATACGGGGCAGGATATCCAGCTGACGCTCCACTTCCACTTCGACCCTGGCAGCAAACTCCTCGCTTGTGGTAATCAGGATGACCTGACTGTCCACGCCATGCTCGGCCTGCGAGAGGAGGTCGGCAGCCACAAACGTGGCATTGCTTGTCTCATCGGCCAGCACACAGACCTCGCTGGGACCAGCGGGCATGTCAATGGCCACGTCATGCAGGGAAACATGCTGCTTGGCACACATGACGTACTGGTTGCCGGGACCGAAGATCTTGTAGACCTTGGGCACGGAGGCCGTACCGTATGCCATGGCTCCGATGGCCTGCACGCCGCCAATCTTGAAGATCTTGCTTACGCCGGCTATCCGGGCCGCCATCAGGATGGCAGGATTCACGCTGCCGTCCCTGGCAGGAGGGGTACAGAGCACGATCTCCCTGCAACCCGCAATCTTAGCGGGCGTCGCCAGCATCAGTACGGTGCTGAACAGGGGTGCGGTACCACCGGGGATATAGAGTCCGACACGCTCGATGGCAACAGCCTTCTGCGAGCAGGTCACACCAGGCTGGACCTCCAGTGTCATGCCCTCGAACCGCTGGGCGGCATGGAAGGCCTCGATGTTTCGGTGGGCATGTTCCAGGGCGGCCTTCAATTCCTCGCTGACCAGGCTCTCAGCCTGAAGCATCTCTGCCTCGCTCACCTGAAGGTCCGTCAGTTCCACCTTGTCAAACTTCGCCTCGTATTCCCTGACCGCCTCATCTCCCCTTTCACGGACATCCTTCAGGACGCCGGCCACCACGGCATTCAGCTGGCTGGCCTCCTTGGAGGGACGGGCCATCAGACTGGCATATTCCGCAGCGTTGGGATATTTAGTTATCTTCATTGTATCTTGTTGTCTATCGGACAAACCACTTGGTAATGTTCAAACAATAACCTCGGGTGAGACCGCATTACAGGATCATCTTCTCAATGGGAATCACCAGGATGCCCTGCGCACCCAGTTCCTTGAGCTTGCTGATTATCTCCCAGAAGCTCTTCTCGTCAATCACCGTGTGCACGCTGTTCCAGCCCTCGGTGGCCAGGGGCATCACCGTGGGACTCTTCGCACCGGGCAGCACATTGATGACATCCTGCAACTTGTCGCTGGGCACGTTCATCAGGACATACTTCTTGTCCTCGGCATTCTTCACTGCCTCGATGCGGAACAACAGCTCTTCCAGGATCTCACGCTTCTCGTCCGAAAGTCCGGGATCGCCAATCAGCAGCGCCTCGCTCTTCATCACCACCTCAACCTCGCGCAGGTTGTTGCTTACCAGCGTACTGCCGCTGGAGACGATGTCGAAGATCGCGTCGCTCAGACCGATACCCGGACTGATCTCCACGCTGCCCGTGATGACATGGATTTCACTCTTGATACCCTTCTCCTGCAGGAACTTCTCCAGGATGACGGGATAGCTCGTGGCAATCTTCTTGCCCTCGAACCACTCCAGACCCTGATAATCCACGGCCTTGGGCACTGCCAGGCTCAGACGGCACTTGCTGAAGCCAAGCTTGCGGACCACCTCACACTGGTAGCCGCGCTCCTCATATTCGTTCTGTCCCACGATACCCAGGTCGGCCACACCCGTAGCCACGCTCTGCGGAATATCGTCATCGCGAAGATAAAGTATCTCTACAGGAAAATTGGGACTCTGAACCAGCAAGGTCCTCTTGCTGCTGCTCACCTTAATGCCAGCCTCAGCCAGCAGGGACATCGTGTCCTCGTTAAGGCGTCCCTTTGATTGCACTGCTATTCTAAGCATAATCCAACTGAATGTTTAACAGCCCATGCGGGCACATTTTTACCTTAAATAACTAACAATTTACTCTAAACATGTGCAAATATACGAAAAAAAACGTAACTTTGTACATCAAAAAGCAAAAAACACACATTATATTATAATTAGCATGGCAAATATCATGCCTGCCATCCCAATTGCCAACCCTAAAACCTAAAAACACCAACATCATGTATATCATCGGCATTGCAGGAGGAACCGGCTCCGGAAAGACCACCGTAGTGAGGAAAATCATGGAGACACTGCCAGAAGGTCACGCCGCGCTCATACCCCAGGACTCCTACTACAACGATACGACAGCCCTCACACCGGAAGAGCGCTCCAGGATCAACTTTGACCATCCCGACGCCTTCGACTGGGAACTGCTTATCCAGCAGATCCAGGAACTGCGGAAGGGAAATCCCATTGAACAGCCCACATACAGCTACCTGATTTCAAACAGACTGGCAGAGACCATACACGTGGAGCCCTGCGAGGTCATCATCATCGAGGGCATCATGGCACTCTGGAGTCCGGAGCTGCGTGAGCTTATGGACCTGAAGATCTTCGTGGATGCCGATCCCGACGAGCGTCTCATACGTGTCATCCAGCGTGATACCGTGGAACGCGGACGTACGACACAGATGGTCATCGACCGTTATCTGGACGTCCTGAAGCCCATGCACGAGGAGTTCATCGAGCCCACCAAGCGTTTTGCGGATCTCATCATTCCGCAGGGCGGCAGCAATCTGGAGGCCATTGACATCATCCGCACCTACATCACGGCCGTGGCCAGGCGCAAGCAGATGTAGCGAAGCGGGAGATCCCGAAAAACACTTTGGGCAAAAGTGCCTTCACGCCTTCACAAAAGAGAGATGTGAAGGCG
>JAZRVZ010000016.1:0-7566 GCA_045599425.1 Bacteroidaceae bacterium
GTGCAGGGGCAGCAGGACCAGCGTACGCTGATCCTCGTCAAAGATATGCACTTCCTTCCATACGGCACGTACGTTGGCCATCACGTTCTCAAATGACAGCATCACTCCCTTGGGTGATCCCGTAGTACCGCTGGTGTAACAGATCAGGCAAGTGGCATCCGACGGGCAGGGAATGGTGGCTGGCTCCATGTGACTGGCATCCTGCTGTTCCCATTCGTCTATCAGCAGTACCTGCATGTCATGGCCAGCCTCGGCCATGGCCTCACGGGCCATAGCCTCCTTGTCCCGTGACACCCAGATGGCCTGGGGACGGCAATCGTTGATGATGTAGGCCACATCGTGCACCGTTGATGAGGCATCTACAGGAACCACGACACCCTCATTGGACCAGACAGCATAGAGGGCGTAGATCCATCCTTCCCGGTTCTCGCTCAGGATCAGTGTCTTGGCACCGTTCTCCCTGGGACAATGTGTGGCAAGGAGATGAATCTTCCGTAACATCTCCGTGAAAGATACCTTTTTCTCGCCACTGATGATGGCGATGCGGTCAGAGGGCTTAATCATGTCTCGTATTCTTTTAAATTACGTTGCAAAGATACAATTTATGCAGCAATAACAATAAAACATCCTATTGTTTTGCATGTTTTTACTGCAAATATGATTGTTTTATCCTATTATCAAAGCTGATAATCCTATTTCAGGCGCTCCCGGTAGTCCTGAGGTGTGAAACCGATGTGCTTGCGAAAGACGCGGATGAAATAGGATGTATCCGGGAATCCCACTGTACCAGCTATCCGCTGCACGGACAGATCCGTTGTCAGCAGCAGCTCCTGGGCATACTGCACTTTCTTGCGCGTGACATATTTGATTGGTGACATACCAAAGGACTTGTGGCACAAGCGCGACAGGTGAGGCTTGGCCACACAGGCCACGTCGGCCAAACGGTCTACGCTGATGTCCTCCCCGATGTGATCCTGCAGATACTGGGCCACACGGATCATCCGTTCATCCGTCACCTCATACTTCGGTCTGGAATGCTTCATGAAGTAGGAGAAGATGATCCACACCAACCCCTGCAGTTGCAGGTGTTCGTAGCTCTCAAGGTTCATGTAGGACTCTGCATACGCCTTGTAGGATGGATGTGTGTTGAAGGCATCGGAATCTGCATACGGCAGCGACAGGTTGGGGTAAAGGTGGCAGAAGTTGCGGAACAGCAGGTCTGCCGCCTCATTGGCCTTGACCTCTATAGGAAATTCCCGCTGGTCAAAGATGTCGCTCTTTTCCCGGAAACGCTCGTAAACAAAGAGGTAATAGAACCTGAACCCCGGCTGGCACACGTAAGAGTGGGGAATGAACGTGGGAATCATGTACATGTGCCCGGGGCGCGCCACTACGTCGCCCTGTGGAAGATGCAGCGTGGCCGATCCCTCCACGACATAGTAGATCCTGGCAAAGGGGGAAGACAGGTCGTCGCACCCCCACAGGTGCTGTGTCTCAGCATAGCCCACATTGAGTACCATGAAGTTCTGCGACTCCACTTTTCCACGTTTCGCGCTACTATTTTCCTTCTGTTCCGATATGGCTGACATGTATCCTGCTTTGATGCGTTTCCAATGTAAGGTCCCATCCCCTTCCAGGCCGGCGGGACTGCCTGGCGGTCTTCGCCCTCTGGAAATAATATGTTGCAAAAATACAAATATCCTGCCAATCAGCCAAACATACAGGGACTTTTCCGCTTCCGGCATACCGTTTTTCATTCCCACCGACCGGTCTCAAAGGAGTCTTCATGCGAACGGTAATGTCGCGCTATCCGGCATTTCACGGCAGGGGCAGGGCTTTTTATGTCCGTTTCTTTTTGTTCATTACATCTTTATTATTATATTTGCAGAAAAATATGAAAACTTTGTCCAATTAACCCATGAAGACCCATCTTGTTTACCTGCCTTTTGCAGCCGTAGCCTTCCATTCCACATCAGCTTTGGCTCAGCAGAGACCTAACATCCTGTACATTATGACGGATGATCACACGGCACAGATGATGTCGTGCTACGACAACCGCTACGTTGAGACTCCCAACCTGGACCGCATCGCCCGCGATGGTGTGAGGTTTGTGAACAGCTTTGTTGCCAACTCGCTCTCCGGTCCCAGCCGAGCCTGCATGATCACCGGCAAGCATAGCCACAAGAACGGCTTTACCAACAATGAGCATGGCATCTTCGATGGCAGCCAGCAGACCATGCCCAAGCTGATGCAGAAGGCTGGATACAGCACGGGGCTCATCGGCAAGTGGCACCTGGTGAGCGACCCGACGGGCTTCGACCACTATGAGATCATCCCAGGACAGGGCGAGTACTACAATCCCACCTTCATCACCATGGATGGTCAGCGCCATACGGAGAAGGGATACCTCACCAACCTGCTCACCGACAAGGCCATCAGCTGGATGGACGAGCAGCAGAAGACCGACAAGCCCTTCATCCTCTTCCTCCACGAGAAGGCCTGCCACCGCGACTGGCTGCCCGAACTGAAGTATCTGCGTGCCTACGAGGACGTGACCTTCCCCTTGCCCGATAACTTTGACGATGACTGGGACGGACGTCTGGCCGCACAGCGCCAGGAGATGTCCATCGCCTCCAACACCGACATGACGATGGACTATGACATCAAGATGTTCGACCCTAATGTCAACACCCACCTCACGGCCACCTACCTTTCCTTCATCGGCCGTCTGGAGTCGCGCGAACGTGCCATTTACGACCATTTCTACGACTCATTGGCCGTGGACTTCCGCAGCCGACACCTCACTGGCCGAGCCCTGAAGGAGTTCAAGTTCCAGCGCTTCATGCGCGACTATGCCAAGGTGCTCAAGACCTTCGACGATAACGTAGGCCGCCTGCTCGACTATCTCGACAAGACCGGCCTCTCCGAGAACACCCTCGTGGTCTATACCTCCGACCAGGGTTTCTACATGGGCGAGCACGGATGGTTCGACAAGCGATTCATGTACGAGGAAAGCTTCTCCACGCCCCTCGTCATGCGCATGCCCACCAAGTGGCAGGGAACGCTTGCCAAGGGCGACATCACCGAGATGGTGCAGAACATCGACTACGCTCCCACCTTCCTCGAGCTGGCAGGAGCCCCCATCCCCGAGGACATACAGGGTGTCAGCCTCCTGCCCCTACTCCGTGGCGAGCATCCCAGGAACTGGCGCCAGAGCCTCTACTACCACTACTACGAGTACCCTGCAGAGCATAGTGTCCGTCGTCACTACGGTGTCCGCACCATGGACGGCTGGAAACTCATCCACTTCTATCCCTCTGACGGCGAGCGTCCTGCCCAGCAAGTGGACCAGTGGGAGATGTACAACCTGAACGAGGATCCCACCGAGATGCATAACATCTACGGTCAGAAGGGCACCGAGAAGCAACTGAAGCGCCTGCAGAAGGAACTGGTCAGACTGCAGAAGCAGTACGACGATCCCATCCAGGAGAAGAACAACTTTAAGTAAAGACTATTTCCTGACTTGCCCAGACAAACCACCATGAACAGACATTTCCTTACCCTATTATTAATGATGTTCTGCGTCCTGACCGGGGCGCAGAATGCGTATGTTCCGGCTGTCTATCCCCTGCAGCAGACAGGGGTGGGAGCAGCCAGGCTGAGTCATGGCAACGAGTACGTCCTCTCCAACGACGTGCTGACGGCCACGTTCGTGCACCGGGACGGCAAACTGACCTTTGGCGGCTGTCCCGAGATGAACCTGCTGCCGGGAACCGAACTGTTCCAGATTGTCCTGGGCAGCAGTGGCAATATCGTGCGCAACGCCAGCGAGCTGACCCTCGACGAGGTGTGGACCGAGCACCTCACGGGCAGGACAGATGCCGTGAAGGGTGCTGAACACTATGATGGTAAGGCGCTATGTGCCCGTTTCCTGCACGGAACGAGCGGCGTGGTACTGTGGAAGGCCGTGCTGCGGGACGGCAGCCACTACCTGAGAACCGAGATGGAGATCTCGCCCGCCGAGGGCAAGAACCTGCGTTTCCACCACCTGCTGCCCATGATCTACCAGGTCGATGCCACGGCTGCGGGCAGCGCACCCCGGACCGTGGGCAACACGCGCGGTTCGGTCCTGCTGAGCGACCGTATCTTTGCCGGGCTGGAGACTCCCATGGCCTACAACCGTTCTTCGGCGGACGGCGAGGAGGGCTACGAGAGGGTGGCGGAATGGAAGGACAGCTGGGTACCAGCCGACTGGAAGCAGGCATCACAAAATACCGTGCCTGCCCGCATCAACGAGGTGGGCTACTACCATCCCAATGTGATGCTGAAGACGAAGTCCCTGGAACTGACCGAAGCCGGTCGGCTGACCGTGGAACTGCTCTATGCCAGTGGCTCACATCGCATGAACCTCTGCGGCGTGGACGTCGTGGATGCTGCGGGAACCGTGGTGTGCAGCGACTATCACTACGGCTACACGGGTGGCATGAAGCAGGACAACGTCTATGCAATGGAGGTGCCCTATGCAGGGAAGTTCACCCTGCGTTACTGGGGCGAGAATGCCACGGAGAGCATCAACAGCAACGGTAACATCAACATCCGGCTGGACCATGCGGTGAAGCAGGAAGGCGACGGCCACAAGGTGGTGGACATCGAGGGTCGCTGGAGCCGTAATACAACCCTGGCCGCCGGTGAGACTTGGAAGGTGAGTGCCGTGGTGGGACTGGTGGCACCGGGTCAGGCACGCCGTTCGTTCCTGGCCTACAGCGAGCGAGAGAGGGCTGTGCCCTGGCGTCCGTATCCCTGCTACATCAGCTGGTACGAGCTGAACATCGACCGCAACAACTCGCCCGATCCCACCGCCAACATGAATTCCGGACAGGTACTGGACGTCCTGCGCCACTGGAAGACCGACTTCTACGACAAGTACCAGATGGCACCTGCTGCCTTCGTGATAGATGACGGTTGGGACAACTATGGCACGTGGACCTTCCACCAGGGCTTCCCCAACGAAATGCGCGACATGGCCTCGCTGGCCCAGGAGATGGGTTCAGGCGTGGGTGCATGGCTGGGACCCGTGGGTGGCTACGGGCAGAGTGGCAACTACCGTCGGGCCTACTGGAATGCTGACAATCGCGGAGGCATGGTGCTGGGCAATCCTGCCTACTACAAGGTCTTCAAGGATGCTGCCACAAACCTGACGCAGAACCAGGGCGACTTCCGCTTCTTCAAGTTCGATGGCATCAGCGACGACTTCTCGGCCACGGGCCCCGACCGTGATCTGCCCGAGGATGATGCCAACGAGAATGCCGAGGGCATCATCCGTCTGGAGCGTTTCGTGCGCGAGGAGTTGCGCGAGGACATCTTCTTCAATACCACCGTGGGCACCTGGGCATCGCCCTTCTGGTACCACTACACGGATGCCACCTGGCGCCAGGAGAACGACTACGGCACGGCTGGCAACAACCCCATCGACCGCGAGAACTGGATCACCTACCGCGACCGCCTCGTATACCAGAACTACGTGACGCTCAGCCCCCTCTGTCCCATCAATACGCTGATGACACATGGCTTCATCCTGACGCGGTATGGCAACGTGAGCAAGAACATGGACTACGAGGCCGTGCGCCGCGAGCTGCGCTGTGCCTTTGCCTGCGGCAGCGGAATGGTGGAGCTGTACAACGACTATGAACTGATGAACAGCATCAACGGTGGTCGCCTCTGGGCCGACCTGGCCGAGTGTATGGCCTGGCAGCAACGCAATGCCGACGTCCTGCCCGATGTGCATTGGGTGGGCGGCAATCCCTGGAACGGCAGCAAGGCGAACGTCTATGGCTGGGCCAGCTGGAATGGCACAAAGAGTACGTTGGCCCTGCGCAACGGTGCCGCTGCCCAGCAACAGTTCACCATGACCCTGCGCGAGGCTCTCGACATCCCCGCATCCGTGAAGGGCAGCATCGTGCTGCGCAAGTCATTCAAGGAACAGGCGACACTGAAGGGACTGAAGGAGGGTGAACCCATCGACATCGATACCCGTCTTACCCTGACCCTGCCAGCCTCATCCCTCTACGTCTTCGACGGACTGGACAGCGAGGTGGAGACGGCCGTGAAGGCCGTTGGCCCGTCAGGCAGAAGGGAGGGAATGAATGCCCTCTACGACCTGCAGGGACGGCAGTTGTCTGCCAACCAGCAATCCGCACAAGGCCTGTACATCAGCAACGGTCGGGTTTTTGCACCCACCAACTGATACTTCCAGCACTATGTAATGGTTAAAAAATAACTTCGGTAAGTTTTTTATTCATTACTAATCATAAGCACAACCGTAAAGGCCTTCCGATAATGTGTGAACCATCGTGGTTCGGCATTGCCGGAAGGCCTTATCTTTGCCTTCGTATTCAGTGAACTGGTCACATTGTCTAACCTAAAAAACGAAGGATCATGAAAAAGAAGTATGTATGGATTCTGCTGGCCATCGTGTGTGGCACGGTATTGGGCTATCTGATTTTTGGTTGCAGTTCATCCAAGACGGTGGACAACAGCACCGTCAGTCAGCTCGACCTGCAACGCTATCTTGGCAAATGGTATGAACTGGCCCGCTTTGACCACCGCTTTGAACGCGGGATGACAAAATGCGTGGCAGTTTACACCCAGAACGAGGATGGCAGCATCAAGGTGGAGAACCAGGGGTGGAAGAACGGTGAACTGGAAGATGCCAGGGGAAAGGCGAAGGTAACGGAGACGCCCGGCCTGCTTCGTGTCTCTTTCTTCGGCCCCTTCTATTCTGACTACCGGGTAATGATGCTGGCCCCGGACTATTCCTATGCCCTGGTGGGATCAGGCACCGATGACTATCTGTGGATCATGTCCCGAACGCCCGACTTGCCGCAGTCAACCAAGGAAACCATTCTGACCGAGGCACGCCGCCGGGGCTACGACACCTCGAAGCTGATCTGGATGTAACGCATGTTTCCCACAAAAAGACAACACGAAAGGGAACCCAAGTCCATCTTTTTGTTATTTTGCTTGATAACCATCTGACTATCGTTATCATTGACCTTAGCCAGAGATACTTTCGCTCATGAAAATCAAATTTAAACACGTTTTATTTGTTTTTTCGCTTGCTTATTCGTAACTTTGCCATTGTCCTACCCACACCTTGGCCATAGGCCATAGGGGAAGGGTGACACTACATATTGGAAAAAGCGTCATCTGATGCTTGTTTTTGGCTCTTTTGAAACCTAGGAAACTTCAAAATTGACAGTCAATGACTTGCGCAGGTTGATGCCTATTTAGGTATGCTATATACATGCATCCCTTGTGTGCAGAAGGCCAGCAATGGCTTTCATGCACACTTTAGGATGTATCATATCATATCCAACGTAGGCGCAATTCTGTCCGTTCAACTGTCAAGGGCTATCCTAGGGCCTCAAAAGGGTTCAGTGGAAATTTAGTGGGGATAAGCGTAAATTTTGGATAGTCTATAAAGGAAGAACTTCTCATCAACGATCCCCCTTAGTGATGCTCTGAATGCTTTGACTTTTGCATTGAATGATTCCGCAGCTGCATTGG
>JAZRVZ010000017.1:0-21659 GCA_045599425.1 Bacteroidaceae bacterium
CTGCCGTTCTTCTGCTCGATGACCTCGGTGGCAGCCTCCTCGGCCTCGGCCCAGCGCTGCATGTGCAGGAGCACGCGGGCTTTGAGGGCGAGTACGGCGCCCTGGGTGATGAATGGGGTGTCACAACCCTTTCGGGGTTCCAGTTCCGCGGCACGGGACAGGTCGGAGAGCACCTGCTGGTAGCAGGCTTCCATGCTGGCGCGGGGCAGTACCTCGGTGGCACCGCTGCCCTGTCGGTAGTGCAGGTAGAGGGGCACGCCCATCTGCTGGCCGGACCGGGCAGGATCGGAGGCTTCGGAGAAGAGGCGGAGCAGGTCGCTGTAGGCGTAGGCCCGCATGAAGCAGACGTCGGCG
This sequence comes from Bacteroidaceae bacterium, assembly GCA_045599425.1. Lineage (GTDB taxonomy): Bacteria > Bacteroidota > Bacteroidia > Bacteroidales > Bacteroidaceae > Physcousia. Next base: position 355 of record JAZRVZ010000017.1, read on the forward strand.
GTGTACTTGTCCATGAGCTGGCGGTCGGTCTTGGTGGTCAGCGTGGCTCGCACCTCTTCCTCGTGATCCAGGAAGAAGTTGCAGCGACTGACGATCTGGTAGAGGCCGGCATAGACGTCGAGCAGGGCGGACTCGTTGGCATTGAGCTCCCAACGGTAGAAGTTGCCGAAGCGGTTGCTGTAGCCCTTGGCGGCATAGAAGAGGTCGGCCTGAACCTCGGGGGCCTGGACCAGAGTGCCGCTGTAGAGGGCTGGATTCTTGAAACTGCTGTAGATGCCGATGCAGACTTCCTCGGCAGCGGTGAGGCCCTTCATGGCCTCGGCCTCGGGGATAGCGGTCTCCGGCTTCTCCTCCAGGAAGTCCTGACAGGATACCAAGACCATGGAGGCCATCAACAGCAGGAAAATATATCTTACGTTCTTAATCATAGGTTCTCACGCGTACGCGTATATTATATAATGTCAGAATCCGATCTCGGCACCCAGGGTGAACTGCCGGCTCATGGGATAGGTGGCCTGGTAGACGTTGGCACTGTTCTCGGGATCCATGCCGGTGAAGCAGGTGAAGGTCAGGAGGTTCTGGGCCTGGAGGAAGAAGCGGACATTCTCCACGACCTTGCTGCGCTGCAGGAGCGACTTGGGCATGGCGTAGGAGAGCATGACGTTCTTCAGGCGGAGGAAGGAGGCGTTCTCGAGCAAGTGGCTGTCCATCTCAGGAGAGACACCGTAGCGGGGGACATTGGTGATGTCGCCGGGATTCTTCCAGCACTTCAGCAGCTCACGACTCTGGTTGTAGGCTGAGGAATAGAGGCCGTTGCTCTCGTCGAACCAACGGTCGTTGTTGAGCATCCAGCGTCCCTGTACCCAGGAGAACTGCATGTCGAGCGACAGGCCGTTCCAACTGAACGAGGTGCCGAAACCGCCCTGCCAGGGGGCCATGTAGCTCTTGCCGGAGAGGACCTTGTCGTCCTCGTTGTAGACGTTGGTCACCTGACCGTCCTTCGTGTACCAGAGGGCATCGCCGTTGACGGGATTGACACCGGCATAGCGCACAATGTAGTGCTCGCCATAGGGATGTCCAACCTTGAGCAGCAGTCCCGTGGCGGGAATCTCGTACTCGTCGAGGCCGGCATAGAGTTCGGTGATCTCGTTGTGGTTGAAGGAGGCGTTGGCGTTGACGTCCCAACGGAACTTGCCGACATGGAGCAGGTTGGCATGGAGGTCAAGCTCCACGCCGCGGTTGACCATGCCGCCGATATTGTCCCACTGGGTACTAAAACCGTTGCCGAGGGTCACGGGCACTTCCATCAGCATGTCGGTGGTCTTCTTGTGGTAGAATTCCAGCGTCAGGTCCACGCGGTTCCAGAAACCGGTCTTGAGGGCCAGGTTGAAGGTGGTGAGCTTCTCCCAGGTCAGGTTCTCGTTGCCTCGGCTGTAGGGGGCAATGCCCGGCATGCCACCGTACTGGGGACCGGCCGCGTAGAGCGAGAGGTGGTCGTAGTTGGGGATGGACGAGTTACCACTGGTGCCAATGGAGGCGGACAGCTGGAGGTTGCTGACCCACTTCCGTGCGGACGCCATCCAGTCTTCCTTGCGTACGTCCCACATGCCGCCAAGGCTCCAGAAGGTAGCCCAACGGGCATCCTTACCGAACTTGGAGGAGGCATCGCGACGTACGGACAGGTCGGCATAGTAGCGGCCGGCATAGTTGTACTCCGCCCTGCCGAACAGGGAGAGGTAGGTGGAGGCGGCTGCGGCATCGTTCCAGGCACTGGCCACGGTTCCGGTGGAGAGGGTCAGCAGCTGGTCGTTGCTCTGTCCGCGGGCCACCACACTGAAGGCATCGCTGGCATTGCGGGTCATCTCATGTCCCAGGAGCAGGTTGAGGTGATGGACGCTGGAGCCGTTCCTATCGTTGAACTCGCGGCTGTAGGTAGCCGTGTTGGTCCAGGTCAGGTTGTAGGCCCTGACGAAGCTCTTGCCCACGGTGCCCATGCCATAGTTGCCCACATAGCTGGGTTTGGAAGAGGTAGAGGTGCGCGTGTCGCCGCCGTCGATGCCCAGGAGGGTCCTGAAATGCAGGTCCTGAAGGGGTTCGAGGTCCAGGAAGGTGCTGGAGAGCACGTGTACGCGATTGCGTTCCAGGGGATTGGCATCGGCCCACTCGAGGGGATTCTCGTAGGAACCGCGCCAGGTGTCGTCGGCCGGCGAGGTATAGCTGCCGTCTGCCTTGAAGGGATCCCAATAGGGAAGCATGAACTTGGAGGCAGAGATGGGCGTGATAATGCTGTAGGAACCATAGTCGGCCTCGTTGGCCAGGGAGTAGGCCAGGGAGGTGTTGGTACCGAACTTCAGCCAGTCGTTGGCCCGCACCTCGATGTTGGAGCGCAGGTTGTAGCGGGTAAAGCGGCTGTTGATGGCCGTTCCCTGCTGGTCCATGTAACCGGCTGAGAAATAGTAGTTGATGCGGTTCGTGGCACCGGACACGCTGAGGTCATAGCTCTGCGTGGGGGCGTTGTCGCGAAAGACGAGGTCCTTCCAGTTGATGTCGGTCTTCTCCAGCGTCTCGCGGTCGTACATGCCAGGGACGCGCACACCGATCTGTTCCTCGAAGTCCAGTCGCTCACGGGTGTTCATCTGACTCCAATGGCCAAAGGCAAGGTTGGAAAAACCGTACTGTCCGCGCAGCTTCACCTGGGCCTTGTCGGCCATCTTGCCTCGCTTGGTGGTGATGACCACCACGCCGTTGGCCGCGCGCGCACCGTAGATTGAGGTGGAGGAGGCGTCCTTCAGGACACTGAACAACTCGATGTCGCCAGGGTTGATGGTATTGAACTCACTGGCCGACACGGGTACGCCGTCCACGATGAAGAGGGGGTCGGTGCCGGCATTGATGGAGTTGGTGCCTCGGATGTAGAAGGTGGCGGCAGCGGAGGGGTCGCCGGAGTTCTGCAGGACGGTAAGACCAGTGGCCTTACCTTGCAGGGCCTGGTCGAAGCTGGCCACAGGGGCATCGCTGACGACCTCGCCGTTGATCGTGGAGACGGAACCCGTGACGGTACCCTTCTTGCGGGTACCATAGGCCACGACAACCACTTCCTCCATGGCCGTGGACTTCTCCTCCATGATCACACGAAGGGGCTTGCCGGCATAGCGCACCAGCTTGTCCTCCATGCCCACATAACTGAAACGGAGGGAGGGTGGCGCCTTGGCGTCGAGGGATATGGAGAAGTGGCCGTCGAGGTCGGTCACCGCAGCGCGCTGGGTGTCGGACTGACGCACCTGAACGCCGATGAGAACCTCACCGGTGTTATCAACGACAACACCCTCTGCCAGGACGTCCTGCGCACTGAGGCGCAAAGTCGCCAGGACAGAGAGTATCGCTGTTAGAATGAATATTCTTTTGAAATCCATGCCGTTAGAACTCCGCATTCTTGGGGGTGCGGGGGAAGGGAATCACGTCACGGATGTTCTGCATGCCGGTTACGAAGAGGATCAGACGCTCGAAGCCCAGGCCGAAACCTGCATGGGGACAACTTCCGTACTTGCGGGTGTCAAGGTACCAGGTCATGTCCTTCATGGGGATGTTGCGGGCCTCAATCTCGCCCATCAGCTTCTCGTAGCTCTCCTCACGGACTGAACCGCCGATGATCTCGCCGATTGAGGGGAAGAGCACGTCGGTACCCTGTACCGTCTCCTCCATCTCCTTGCCGTCCAGGACGGGCTTCCTGTCATCGATCTTCATATAGAAGGCCTTGATCTTCTTGGGGTAGTTGGTCATGATGACGGGTTTCTTGAAGTACTCCTCAACCAGGTAGCGCTCGTGCTCGCTGGCCAGGTCGTCACCCCACTCACAGGGGAACTCGAACTTCTTGCCACCCTTGATGGCTTCCTGCAGGATCTTGATACCCTCGGTGTAGGGCAGGTGTACGAACTCTTCCTTCAGTACGCCCTCCAGACGTTCGATGAGACCCTTGTCGACTATCTTGTTCAGGAACTCCAGGTCGTCCTTGCAGTTGTCCAGTGCCCAGCGTACGCAATACTTGATGAAGTCTTCCTCCAGTTCCATCAGCTCCTCCAGATCCATGAAGGCAACCTCGGGCTCCACCATCCAGAACTCTGCCAGGTGGCGGGGTGTGTTGCTGTTCTCGGCACGGAAGGTGGGGCCGAAGGTGTAGATGCTGCCCAGGGCGGTGGCACCGAGTTCGCCCTCAAGCTGGCCGCTCACGGTCAGCGAGGTCTGCTTGCCGAAGAAGTCGTCGTCGTAGATGATGCTGCCGTTCTCATCCTTCTTCAGGTCGTAAAGGTTCTTGGTGGTTACCTGGAACATCTGACCGGCACCCTCACAGTCGCTGGCAGTGATCAGGGGTGTATGGAAGTAGAAGTAGCCATGCTCATGGAAATAGGTATGGATGGCCATGGCCATATTGTGACGGATGCGCAGGATGGCACCAAAGGTGTTGGTGCGGGGACGCAGGTGTGCCACGGTACGCAGGTACTCCCATGAGGCACCCTTCTTCTGCAGGGGATAGGTATTGTCGCAGGTTCCCAGCACCTCAATGGCGGTTGCCTGGATCTCGCTGGCCTGACCGGCAGCGGGACTCTCCACCAGCCTACCCTCTACCGAGAGGCATGCACCGGTGGTAATGTTCTTCACGATCTCCTCGGGGATGACGTTCTCGTCACCCACGATCTGGATGTTCTTGATGGTCGAGCCGTCGTTCAGGGCTACAAAGAAGATTCCCTTGCTGCCACGCTTGCTGCGCACCCAGCCCTTCACGCAAATATCTGCCCCAAAGTCCGTACGCTGAAGAGCGTCTATTACTTTTGTTCTTTTCATTGTCGTATGCTCTTTTTACCTTATAGTATTATTCAAATGCACCCATGCGCAACATATTAACCTCCTTCTCGGTGAGATAACGCCAGTCACCGCGACGCAGGTTCTTCTTGGTCAGACCGGCGAAGAATACGCGATCAAGCTTAACCACATGATAACCCAGATGCTCGAAGATACGACGCACGATGCGATTGCGACCGCTGTGGATCTCAATGCCCACTTGCTTCTTGTCCGTTTCGCTGGCATACTCCACTGCATCTGCATGGATCTCGCCGTCCTCCAACTGGATGCCCTCTGCAATCTGACGAAGGTCTGCAGCGGTGACGTTCTTATCCAGGTAGACGTGGTAGATCTTCTTCTTGAGATACTGGGGATGGGTCAGCTTGCTGGCCAGGTCGCCGTCATTGGTAAGCAGCAGCACACCAGTGGTGTTGCGATCCAGACGACCCACCGGATAGATGCGCTCACGACAAGCATCCTGCACCAGATCCATCACAGTCTTGCGGTTCTGGGGATCGTCGCTGGTGGTCACGTAGTCCTTGGGCTTGTTCAGCAGCACATAGACCTTCTTCTCGATGGTCACGAGCTGATCGTGGAACAGCACGGAGTCGCTACGCAGTACCTTGGTACCCAGTTCGGTAACAACCTGACCGTTTACGCTTACCACACCAGCCTGGATGAAATCATCGGCCTCACGGCGACTGCATACGCCGGCATTGGCCAGGAACTTATTCAGACGCAGAGGCTGGTTGGGATCGATATTAGCCTCCTGATATTCGATACGCTTCTTGAAGCTATACTTGGCATTGGGATCGTAGCCCGCTGTTCTGGGACGCGAAGGACGACGCTGACCATAGCCCTGGCCGCCCTGCTGATAGCCACCGCGCTGGTAGCCACCACGCTGCTCACGGGGCTGATAGCCACTACTTTCATCCCGTTGGTGAAAGTCACGAGACTGGTAGCCCTCACCACGCTGATAACCACCGCGCTGCTGATAGCCACCACGTTGTTCACGAGGCTGATAGCCACCGCGCTGCTCACGAGGCTGATAGCCGCTACTTTCATCCCGTTGGTGAAAGTCGCGAGACTGGTAACCCTCACGGGGCTGGTAGCCACCACGCTGCTCACGGGACTGGTAGCCCTCACCACGCTGATAGCCACCGCGCTGCTCACGGGGCTGATAACCGCCCTCACGAGGCTGGTAGCCCTCACGGGAACGATAGCTTCCTGACTGGTAACCTGCGCCACCCTCACGGTTGACACGGGGACGATAAGTGCGGCCCTCGCCATTGTTATTGGCACTGTAGGCAGGGCGTGCAATACGTGGACGCGGTGTGCGTCCATTGGCAGGACGATAACCCTCACGGTCACCGCCGTTGTTCTCTTCGGAGAAATGTGCTCTCCAGCTTTCGTCTTCTGTACTCATTTTCGTTTAGTTTTTCTTGTAATATTACAAACCGGTATATGAATGAGGAGTGATGGCACGCAGTTCATCCTTCACGGACTCGCTTACGTTCAGTTCCTCAACAAAATCCTTGATAGTATCCTCACTGATACCCTTGCCTGTGCGGGTCAGGGCCTTCAGGGCCTCATAGGGATGGGGGTAGGCCTCACGGCGCAGGATGGTCTGAATGGCCTCTGCCACCACGGCCCAACATCCATCCAGGTCACGGTTGATGGCTGCCTCGTTCAGCACCAGCTTCCGAAGTCCCTTCAGCGTACTCTGAATGCTGATGAGCATGTGGCCCATAGGCACACCGATGTTACGCAGCACGGTGCTGTCCGTCAGGTCGCGCTGCAGACGGCTGATGGGAAGCTTCTGTGCCAGGTGTGCCAGGATGGCATTGGCAATGCCCAGGTTACCCTCGGAATTCTCAAAGTCGATGGGGTTCACCTTGTGAGGCATGGCGCTGCTGCCCACCTCGCCCTTTTTCACCTTCTGACGGAAGTACTCCATGCTGACATACTGCCAGAAGTCGCGGTCGAGGTCGATGATGATGGTATTGATGCGCTTCATGGCATCGAAGACACCTGCGAGGCAGTCGTAGTTACTGATCTGCGTGGTGTACTCCTCGCGCTCCAGACCCAGCTTCTCAGCTACAAACTTGCTGCCGAAGGCACGCCAGTCATAGCCGGGATAGGCCACGTGGTGAGCATTGTAGTTGCCGGTGGCACCACCGAACTTTGCGGTCAGGGGCTGTGCCTTCAATGCTTCGAGCTGACGCTCCAGGCGATAGACGAACACCATGACCTCCTTGCCCAGGCGGGTAGGACTGGCTGGCTGTCCGTGGGTCTTGGCCAGCATGGGCACATCCTTCCATTCCCCGGCATACTCCTTCAGCTGGGCTATGAGCTCCTCAATCATGGGATAGTACACTTCCTGCAGGGCATCCTTGATGCTCAGGGGTACGCTGGTGTTGTTGATATCCTGGCTGGTCAGGCCAAAGTGGATGAATTCCTTATAGGGTTCCAGACCACCGATGGCATCAAACTGCTCCTTGATGAAGTACTCCACGGCCTTTACGTCATGGTTGGTCACTGCCTCGATATCCTTGACACGCTGTGCATCCTCCACGCTGAAGTTGCGATAGATGTTGCGCAATGTCTCAAACAGGTCTTTTGGGAAAGACTCGAGCTGGGGCAAGGGCAGTTCGCAGAGTGTGATGAAATACTCAATCTCCACACGAACACGGTAGCGTACCAATGCGTACTCGGAAAAATATGCTGCCAACGACTCCGTCTTGCCTCTGTATCGACCATCCACAGGTGAGACAGCCGTCAATAATGATAGTTCCATAATGATTTGCGAATATAATACCTATTTAATTTAATAGCGTACAAAGATACGATTTTATATACGAATATCCAAATTTCCCAACAACTTTAACAAGAAGTAACAGGAATGATTGACATGGAACTGAAAACTTGTGGCTCTACAGCGTTTTTATGGAAACCTTCACCGCAAAACAGCAAACTGGCACAGTCACAACAACTTGACGCGGCAAACCCTTCACCTAACCCTTCACCTACTCTTCACTAACCTTTCACCAACCCTTCACCCGGGTACCATTTTTCATTCCACCAGCCATCAAAATACATTTTCCGCCACAGCGGAAAACGTTTCCGTAATAGCCGGAAAAGCGATTCGACCGCCCCCGTCAGGTGAAGGGTTGGCCCATGAACACAACGAAAGGCCGGTAAATAACCGACCTTGTCATCCGTGGTGGGCGTTGACGGATTCGAACCGCCGACCCTCTGCTTGTAAGGCAGATGCTCTGAACCAGCTGAGCTAAACGCCCGAAGGCAAACCTTCATGAAAGGAAAGCGTCAGAATTTGTTTTGTGGGCGTTGACGGATTCGAACCGCCGACCCTCTGCTTGTAAGGCAGATGCTCTGAACCAGCTGAGCTAAACGCCCGAACGCTTTCTTTTCGTTTGCGGATGCAAAGGTAAGGCAATAATTTGATATTGCCAAACTTTTGCAAACATTTTTTGTGCCTAATGTTTATTTTTGTGCAAAACGTGCTGCCTGTTCGGCAATCAGTGCGGCGTCATCGAAGTAATTTATCTTCATCGCACGACGTACCTCGTCCATGGTCTGGACGGCCGTTTCGCGGGCCTTGAGGCAGCCCTTCTGCAGGATGTCGTAAACAGCGGGGATGTCTTTCTCATACTCTGCACGACGCTGACGTATGGGTTCGAGGGTCTCGTTCAGCACAGCCATCAGGAGCTTCTTGCACTTCATGTCGCCCAGACCTCCCCGGGTGTAGTGATCCTTCATGTCCTGCAGGGTAGCATAGTCGGGTGCGAAGGCGGCTACCATCTCGTCGGTTGCGAAGGCATCCAGGTATGTGAACACGGTGTTACCCTCCAGGTGACCGGGATCGCTGACCTGCAGGTGGGTGGGATCAGTGTACATGGTCTTCACCTTCTTGTTCACCTCATCGGCACTATCGCTCAGATAGATACAGTTACCCAGGCTCTTGCTCATCTTGGCCTTGCCGTCCGTTCCTGGCAAACGCAGACAGGCTGCATTGTCCGGCAGAAGAATGTTGGGTTCCACCAGGGTGTCGCCATAGATATTATTGAAGCGGCGAACAATCTCGCGGGCCTGCTCCAGCATGGGTTCCTGGTCCTCACCCACGGGTACGGTGGTAGCCTTGAAGAGGGTGATGTCGGCTGCCTGACTGATGGGATAGGTGAAGAAACCCACGGGAATACTCTCGCCGGCAAAGCCGCGCATCTGGATTTCGGTCTTGACGGTGGGATTGCGCTGCAGCCGACTCACGCTGACCATGTCCATGAAGTAGAAAGAGAGTTCACAGAGCTCAGGAATCTGGCTCTGGATGAAGAGGGTGGATTTCTCGGGATCCAGGCCGCAGGCCAGATAGTCCAGGGCCACCTCAATCACATTCTGACGCACCTTCTCAGGATTGTCGATATTATCGGTAAGCGCCTGGGCATCAGCCTCAAACACAAAGATCTTGTCATAGAGACCTGAATTCTGCAGTTCAACGCGACGGCGAAGTGAACCTACATAATGGCCGATATGCAACTTACCAGTTGGGCGATCGCCCGTCAAAATTACCTTTTCCTTTGCTTCCATTTCCTTATCATTCATTATTTTCTATGCAAAGGTACGCAAAAAAAAAGCGTCTGCCAAAAGGCAACGCATTTTTTTTCAAGACTCCTTCCCATCCCACCCTTTTGGAATGGTACTCACAGCCCCGGGCAAAGAGACGCAAGGTCATTGTCAGCGGAACATCCTGTCTATGTTCTCCTGAGGCAGAATGACCAGCACAGTCTTGCCATCCGGGCCAAAACTGGGATTGTCCGTTGCAAAGAGATCACCGACAAGTGCTTCCATCTTCTGGCGCGTAAGAACCTCGCCTACTTGCATGGCGGATCGGCGGGCCATAGCCAAGGCCAGCTTGTGATGAATGTCCTCCGTGGCATTCTTGCCCGTATCACGAAGGCTCTCCAGTATCTCTCCCAGCAAGGCAACGGGATCTACATTGTCTGCAAAAGCAGGAACGCCCCTTACTTCGTAGACGCCCTCCCCCACAGACGCCAGGTCAAAGCCCAGGCAACGAACTTCTTCCTGTATGCTGTCCAGCAAGGCTGCATCCGAGGCAGAAAGGCGGAGTTCGTCCGGGAAGGCAAGTCCCTGCGTCACGGACGGCTGTCCACTCAGGACATCCCGGTACCGGTTGTAGAGTACACGCACATGGGCCCGGTGCTGATCGACCATCATCAGTCCGCTGCGAACAGCCGTCATGATATACTGTCCCCGATACTGATAGTACTCGCTGCTCCGCTCCATATCACGATACGAATCGTTCACATAGAGTTCCTGCTGAACACCCTCTGACACCGTTTCCGTCTGGAAGTCAGGGAGCGGAGCATAGGACACAGGGCTTTTCACATAGTCCGCATCTCCAGTCAGACCAAGTCCCGCACTGATTACACGCCCCGATGGCTTTGGATCAGCACAGGAACCGGCAGCAGCAAACGTGCCTCCTACGGAAGAAGACAGCCCTCCAGGGTAAGGGCGGACGGAAGATTGTGGCAGAGTCGATGACAAGGCCTGGGCAGAGCTGAAGGGATCAAAAGAATCGTCATACTTGATCTCCGGCTCTTCCTGCGGAGCCTGCCTGGCAGGATTATAGACGGGAATGGCATCGGGAGAGCATGGGGACTCCCACACAATGGGTGGAACCACATTGAACTTTCCCAAGGCTTCCTTGATGGCGGAAACGATGATGGGCCAGATGGCCTGCTTCTGCTGGAAGTTGATCTCCGTCTTGGTGGGGTGTATATTGACGTCGATGGTGGAGGGATCCACGTCAAAGTAGAGGAAATAGGGAACCTGTTCACCATCGGGAACCAGATCGGCAAACGCCTCACAGACGGCCTTGTGAAAGAAACCGTGACGCATAAAACGTCCATTGGTGAAGAAATACTGCAAGGCTCCTTTCTTGCGAGCCATGTCGGGACGTCCCACGTATCCGCTGATATTACAGATGGATGTCTCTACCTTCACGGGAAGCAACCTACTGTAGACCTTCTTGCCGAAGAGCCCGATGATACGCTGCAGCACGTTGGTGGCCGGCAAGTCATGAACCAATGTCCCGTTGTTTTGGAACTGGAAGGACACGGAGGGATTAACCAAAGCCATGCGCTCAAATTCCTGCAGGATATTGCGATACTCAGCAGAGACATGGTTGAGCAGGTGTGCCCTGCGGGCCCTGTAGTTAAAGAAGAGGTTGCTGACGGAGAAGCTGGTGCCCACAGGGCACATGTCTTTCTCCTGACTGACATATTTCCCACCTTCAATCCGCAGTTTGGTACCCAGTTGCTGATCGGCCTGCCGGGTACGCAATGTCACATGTGCCACGGCTGCGATACTGGGCAGGGCCTCGCCACGGAAACCCATCGTATGAAGGTTGAAGACATCCTCCACGCGGGTGATCTTGCTGGTGGCATGCCTTTCAAAGGCCATGCGGGCATCCGTCTCGCTCATACCCTTTCCATTGTCCACCACCTGGATCTGGGTCTTTCCATAGTCCGTCACATAGATCTCAACACGGTCTGCACCGGCATCCACGGCATTCTCCACCAGTTCCTTGATAATGGACGAAGCCTGCTGCACGACCTCACCGGCTGCAATCTGGTTGGCCACGGTATCAGGAAGAAGATGTATGACGTCTGACATTGGAATATACGGTTATGAAAATACAGGTCTTTAGGAGGGAAGGGAATTCTAAGGACAGGGATGGATGGATTGACGAGGAGTCCGGGAACTAATGTCGCCCATAGACATGCCCGGTCTGCAGGTAATACCAGATCAGGACCAGTGCACAGATGAGCATCAGGATGACTGGCCAGGCCAGTTTCCGGCCGCCTTTTGCCTTCTGGGCGTGGGGAGTGAACTTGGAGAACTGCCCCTTGAACTTATCCGTCGGATCGTACGGTTGCTCTGGCAGCTCGCCCTGCTGACGCCTGACCTCCTGAACAAGTTTGTCAAGCTTTTCCTTGTGCTCGTCTGAATAGATGGACACCCTGCGGTATTTTCGCGGCATCCGACTTGAAAACATGGCCATGTTAGGTTAGAAGTGCTTAGGTTATTGTTTCAGAATATTTTTCTTCAGGGCATCCAGCTTCTGCGTAGGAGCCTGATGCAGGACGGTTTCCTTGACTTCCGTTCCCGCCTGCTTGGGGCGCCAGTTAAAGACATCGTCCTTATCCAGAGGACGTACATAGTCAAACCAGGCGAAGGTAGGCAGGTAGAGTTTCTCACTCGGAGTCTTTTCAACGGGGAAAATCTTACCTGTCGTTGACGGCATCCAAATCCTCTGCACCTGCCTGTCCTGAACAAAGAGCTTCAGTTCCGTGCTCTCGGCATGAATCATGCCGATCATCAGGGAATCCTCATCCAGGGGATAGTAGTTGACCAGCACATTGCCCTCGGCCTGGTTCAGGTAGACTTCTCCATTTTCGAAGTAGGAATACATTTCCTTGCTGGACACCTGGTTGTAATGGACGCTGTCCATGCGTTCCACCAGCAAGGCCTGGTTGATGACATGCAGGCTGTCCAGGGTAGAGTCATTGGTCCATGCCATGATGACCTCCCCAAGGATCTGCTGTCCCTGCTGCCAGAGAATAGGATCCCTATACATGGTAATGCAAGAATCCTTTCCCACATGGACCATGGAATCACATACCGCCTGCATGTCCTCACGGAAGATCCTGACCTTGTGGTAGGCGTGGGTCTCACGGTACATGCTGTCGGTATCCAGGAAGTAAGTGTACATCTTCACCGTATCTGCATGTGCCCAGAGCGTGTCACGCTGGGAGTAGTCTACACACAAGGCGCTGTCGGCCGCTTCTGCATAGCCAATGCTGTCATTGTATAGCAGATAGTTGCCAAGGAAGCGGTTCTTGTTGGCAAAATCGTCATATACAACCTGGCCGAACCCCTTGCTGATCTTGGTATTTCCGTCATAGTTCAGACTGTCGCCCTCAATACGCTTGGACACGTAGTTCACGTGGGAACGGTTCAACAGATAGGAAAAATCATTCTGGGAATCGTAGTATCCGTTCTCTGTATAGATCAGGGTAGTACCCTGGGTGAGATTGGATGGGCCGACCACATGCGACACGCCAGAGGCTGTATTATAATATAAGGTATCGCTGAGCAACTCGGACTTGACCGGTTCGGGAGGCAATGGATTGATCAGTCTCACATTGAAATTGAACACCGCCTCACGGGTACTGGGAGTGTAGGAACCATAGTCGCTCGTAAGTTGGTTTCCCTGGTCAATCAAGCGTCCACGGTCAGGAAAATAACCCACACCATAGAGTTTGTCATACACGAGGCTATCCGTGTAGAGAAGGGTGGCCCGATGCTTGAGCAGAACTTCATGCCCGCTCATCCTGGCCTTTTGCTCAATACCATCATAATAAAGCACCTCGCCCGTTATGGTCAGGGTGTCCCCTTGTTGCATCCTGACGTTGCCAAAGGCATCAAACGACTTGGTATCCTGATAATAGAGCGCACTGTCACAATACATTTTGGTTCCCTGGTGTTCAAAGGCTACATTGCCCACCAAAATCTGCGCATCCGTCCTGATACGGACATTATAATAGAGACGGTCTGCATGCAACAAGTGAATCTGATCATCCTTCCTGGGTGCCGGGAAGGCATGTATGGGTTCAGAAGGCATCAAATCAGCCGCAACTGCCAGGGAAGACTTCTTCACGGGTGCATGTGAGGGTTCCAATGCCCACAGGAACGTGAGCATTCCAAAGAACACGGCAAACAAGAGAAAGACGCCTCTTCGCATGAAAGGGTATTAAATATGAAAACAAGGAATTACTTGACCCATCCAGGGTACTGAAACTCGCAGTCACGCCAATCCTCGTTGATACGGACGTAAGTGGTACGCTGTTTCTCACGAATCCAGTTTTCGATGACATCCTGCCGCTTCTTGCCCAGCACCACGTCACGGAGGGTCTGGAAATCCTCCTGCATACTGGCACGATGCGCCTTGGTACGGGACTTCAGCTTGACGATGGCACAGACAACCTTGCCTTTACCGTTGACCATCTGGAAGGGTTTGGAAATATCTCCAACCTCCATACCATCAATCATCCTGGCAATTTCAGGAGATTCCTCTGCCAACTCGCTCATCTCATAGCGGGAAGTACGTTCACGTCCGTTTTCCGTAAGGATGACCTTTGACATCAGACCATGATTGTTACGCGTATCCTTGTCGTCACTGATGACAGAGGCAGCCTCTTCAAAAGAGACCTTATCCATACGAATGTCCGCTGCCAGGCTATCCAGACGATTCAGACAAGTATCAATATCCTCCTGCATGATCTCCGGCTTGATCAGGATGTGACGGCACTTGATCTTTTCGCCGTTCTTGTCAATCAACTGGATAATATGGTATCCAAACTCTGACTCCACAACCTTGCTCACCTTATTGGGGTCGCTCAGCGAGAAAGCCACATTGGCAAAGGCAGGGTCCAACTCAACCTTGCTGAAATAGGGCATCTCACCGCCCTGGCGCCTGGAACCTTCATCCTGACTGTACATGCGGGCCAGGTTGGCAAAGGAGATCTCACCGGAGAGAACACGATCGGAATAACCACGCAGCTCATCCTTCACACGATCGATTTCCTCCTGTCTGATAACCGGCTGTCTGACAAGGATCTCCACCTCAACACGTGTATTGATGAAAGGCAGGCTATCCTCAGGCAGATCCTTGAAATAGCGGCGAACCTCCGCAGGAGTCACCTTCACGTCATCCGTCAGCTTGGCCTGCATACGCTCCACCAGGCTCTGGTTCTTCAGGGACTCGAACATTTCCTCTCGGATCTGGGTAATCGAGGAGTTCATGTACTCCTCCAGCTTTTCCTTGGATCCTGCACGCATGACCCAGTCGTTGATCTGCTGTTCCACCATGCTGTTGACCTCTTGGTCCGTGACCTCGATACTGTCAATCTCCGCCTGATGAAGGAACAGTTTCTGAACGGCAATCCTCTCTGGGATGACACAATAAGGGTTACCCTGGATCTTATTCCAATCCGGCTCGTTGCGCATGCTTTCCACATCGCTCTTGAGAATGGCTTCGTCGCCCACGACCCAGATTACTTCATCCACCACATTGCTTTGTGCCCTCATGACAGAAGGACAAGTCAGCAACACAAGTATCCAAAGTATGCATTTGATAGTCTTTTTCATGCAAAATCTCTATTTGGAAGAGAGCACAAGGGGCTTTGGCCAGACCGTCCGAAGAACAGTGGCAGAGCCCCCGTGAGTATCCATTTTCGTCTTAATGATTATTGACCGTATTGATTACGTCCTGATAGACCTCAACGGTATAGCGCTTACGCAATTCGGCAACATATTGCCGTTCACACTCCTGTTGATAATCAGCCACAACCTGTGCGCTGACATCCGTCCATTTCCTGGGGCCTTTCTTAAGTAAGGCACCGACCGTTCCGACATAAGGGAAATCCTTGCGTGCCGAGGCTTTCTTTGCAGGTTTCACCTTCAGGGCAAGAGAGTCTGCAAAGGCATTATCTCCCTGGGCAAAGAGTTTCTGTTCCATACGGACAGTCACGCTATCCTTGTTGAAACGCTCACGTACGGTCTTGGTCCAAAGGTTTTCATCCACGCCCTTCAGCAGCTTCTTCACGGCATTCACGTCCGACTGCTGACGGCAGTAGTACACCATGCCCATGAAATGGGGCTTGTCCCAGCCGTATTTCTTCTTATTCTTCTTGAAATACTTCTCCAGGCCCAGGGTATCCTTGGAAGCAGGATCCCATACCTCGCGTGTACATATTTCAAAAAGGAGCAGACCATCGTGATATTCCTTGACCAGATATTTCAGTTCATCGTCCTGAGCACAGAGACGCTCTGTCTCTTCGTCCAGCACCTGCTCAACGGTCTTTCCCTTCTCCTGGGCCAGGCCATCCACAACCTTGCTGGCCAGCTGCTCCTTCATGCCACGCTGCTCCAGATACTGCTGGATCTGTGGACGGAGTTCCGCATAGCTCTCCAAAGGCTTCCTGCCTTTCAGCTGTATGATATGGTAACCCACTGTCGATAGCATGGGGGCTGCCACTTCGCCACTGTCCTTCATGGCAAACACAACCTTCTCCAACTCTGGCAGCAACTGGTGAGGGCCAATCCATTGAATCACTCCGCCGCGGGCACCCGTCTGCTTGTCATCGGAACACTGCTGAGCCAGTTTCTCGAATTCAGCACCATTCTTCAACGCCTGATAGATACTGTCTATGCGCACCTTTGCCGCAGCCTGCTCCTCTGGAGTAGCGGTCTGGGTTACATGTACAAAGATATGAGCGGGAAGGTAGAGGTCATGTCCTTCAAGTGACTTCAGCATGTTGTCGTAATAGGCCTTCACCTCGGCCTCCTCGGCAGCAGGAGTCACAAGCAAGGGACGGATCTGCTGGTCACGATACTGACGGAATTCCTGCTGATAGCTGGTCAGTGTATCCAGTTTGGCATCCTCTGCGGCCTGAACCTTAAGTTTGTAGTTGATGAACAGGTCCACATATTCCATGAGGTCCTTCTTGTCAAGGACGCCTTCCGTATTGTTCTTGTTGTAGTTGTATTCAAATTCAGAGCGTGTCACTGCCTTCCCATTGATTCGCATGACAATGGGATCCGCAGTCTGCTGGGCAGCAGCAGAGAAGGCTATCAGGCACAGCAGTGCAGAAAGAACCAGATTCTTCATTCCAGTCAGAATTTACGATAACTTACTGAGGACGGCTATAGTTGGGTGCCTCACTGGTAATGATGACCTCATGGGGATGGCTTTCCAACATACCAGCATTGGTAATACGGGTAAACTTGGCATCATGGAGTTCCTCAATGCTATGTGCACCGCAATAGCCCATACCGCTACGCAGGCCGCCTACCATCTGATAGATAACCTCCTGCACAGTGCCCTTGTAGGGGACACGGCCGGCAATTCCTTCGGGTACAAGCTTCTTGGTCTCCTTCACGCCACCCTGGAAGTAGCGGTCTGCACTACCCTTCTCCATGGCCTCCAAAGAACCCATGCCACGATATGCCTTGAACTTACGTCCGTTATAGAGGATGGTCTCACCGGGAGCCTCCTCAGTACCGGCCACCAGCGAACCCATCATTACGCTATAGCCACCTGCGGCCAGAGCCTTCACCACGTCACCGGAATAGCGCAGGCCTCCGTCTGCGATGAGGGGTACACCGGTACCCTTGAGGGCAGAGGCCACGTCATAGATGGCACTGAGCTGGGGAACTCCCACACCGGCAACCACACGCGTGGTACAGATTGGACCGGGGCCGAGACCCACCTTGGCGGCATCGGCACCTGCCTCAACCAGCATCCTGGCAGCCTCTCCTGTAGCAATGTTACCTACGACGATGTCAACTTCAGGGAAGGCGGCCTTTGCCTCGCGAACCTTGTCAATGACTCCCTTGGAATGGCCATGGGCCGTATCAATGATAATAGCATCCACACCAGCCTTCACCAGAGCCTCCATACGCTGGAAGGTATCTGCGGTTACGCCAACGCCTGCAGCAACACGCAAGCGACCCTTGGAATCCTTGCAGGCCATGGGCTTGTCGGCGGCCTTCGTAATATCCTTGTAGGTAATGAGGCCGATAAGGTGGTTCTCATCATCCACAACAGGAAGCTTCTCGATCTTATGCTCCAGGAGAATCTTGCTGGCACTCTCCAGATCAGCCTGCTGGTGGGTCACAACCAGGTTGTCCTTGGTCATTACCTCGTCGATCTTACGGTTGAGATCAGACTGGAAACGGAGGTCACGGTTGGTCACAATACCTACCAGCTTATTATCCTTGTCCACTACGGGGATACCACCGATGTGATACTCGGCCATGATATCCAGGGCATCCTTTACGGTCTTGCCACGCATAATGGTCACGGGATCATAGATCATGCCGTTCTCCGCACGCTTGACAATGGCAACCTGACGGGCCTGTTCCTCAATACTCATATTCTTATGAATCACGCCTATGCCACCCTCACGGGCAATGGCAATAGCCATGGGAGCCTCGGTAACCGTATCCATGGCGGCGGTCACGAAGGGAATCTTCAGATCAATGTTCCTGGAAAACTTTGTACCAAGAGACACCTCACGGGGGAGTACGTCAGAATATGCTGGAATCAGCAACACATCGTCGAAGGTTATACCTTCCATTACAATCTTGTCTGCAATAAATGATGCCATAATCTTGTGCCTTAATATTTATTGCGTGCAAAGATACGAAAAAAAACGGAAACCATAGCATTTCCACTATAGTTTTTAGATATTTTAATGCGACCGCATTGCCGTATAGCCCTTAGTTGGCCATCTCACTCATGAACTTGATGCGGACCAGCTTGACCTCCTCTTCGGTATAATCACACCCCAGTTCATCCAGTGCCTCATCTATGCTGTCCGTCTCGGATTCCTCCTGGAAATAATCATAGATGTCCAGCATGTGGTCCTCATCCATGACCTCATCAATATAATAGTCGATGTTCAGTCGGGTGCCACTCTTCACGATGGCATAGATTTCAGCCAGCAGATCGTCATAGTCCAGTCCCTCGGAACGGGCAATGTCCGTCAAGGCAAGCTTGCGGTCAATCCGCTGGATGATTCCGACCTTCAGCTTGGACTTGTTGGCCACGGTACGCACCCTCAGGTCGTCAGGCCGCTCAATCTCATTATCCTCGCAATACCTGGCAATCAGTTCGCAGAAATCCTTTCCATAACGGGTAGCCTTACCCTCACCAACGCCGATGATGTTAAGCAGTTGCGCCGGGGTAACGGGATACTGGGTAGCCATATCCTCCAGAGAGTTGTCCTGGAAGATGACATAGGGCGGCAGATCCAGTTCCTCACTCTTCTGGCGACGCAGATCGCGGAGCAAACGCAGCAAGGGTTCATCCAGGGCTGAGGTGGAAGCCATAGTATCCGGCTGTTCGTAGTCAGCGAACTCACGATCCTCGGAAACCAGGAATGGCTCCGGATGCTTCAGGAACTGACGTCCCTTTGCCGTCAGCTTTACCAGGCCGTAGCTGTCAACGTCCTTGCGAAGGTAACCGGCCAGCATACCCTGTCGGATGACTGCCCCCCAGAATGACATCGTGTGATCGTCCCCAATGCCAAAGCAGTCCAGATTGTTATGCAGGTGCGAGCGGATGTCCTCCGTCTCGCGGCCAATGAGCATATTGACGATGTACTCCACCTTGAACATTTCCTTCACCTGCCCTACCACCTGCAGGACTCGTACCAGTTCATCCTGGGCTTCAACAAGCTCTCTGGGATGCAGGCAGTTATCACAGTTCCCACAGTTTTCCTTGTCGTAGATTTCACCGAAGTAATGCAGCAGAACCTTCCTGCGGCAGATCGTTGTCTCCGCATACGAGGCTGTTTCCTGAAGGAGCTGTCTGCCGATATCCTGCTCTGCCACAGGCTTTCCCTCCATGAACTTCTCCAGTTTCTGCAGATCCTTACGGGTATAGAATGTCAGACAGATACCTTCGCCGCCGTCACGGCCGGCACGACCTGTCTCCTGATAATATCCCTCCAGGCTCTTGGGAATGTCATAGTGGATGACATAACGCACATCCGGCTTGTCTATTCCCATGCCGAAAGCTATGGTTGCCACGATGACGTCGATGCGTTCCATGATGAAATCGTCCTGGGTCTGGTTGCGGGTCTGGTTATCCATACCGGCATGGTAGGCACGGGCACTGATGTCATTGGCCCTGAGTATCTCGGCCAGGTCCTCAACGCGCTTCCGGCTCAGGCAATATACAATGCCGCTCTTTCCGGCATGCTGCCTGATGAATTTGACGATGTCCTTGTCGATGTCCTTCGTCTTTGGACGGACCTCATAATAGAGATTGGGGCGGTTGAACGAACTGCAGAATTCCGTGGCATCCGACATACCCAGGTTCTTCTTGATATCACCCTTCACCTTGGCCGTAGCCGTGGCCGTAAGGGCAATGATGGGAGCCACGCCGATGTCCTGCACAATAGGCCGGATATTACGGTACTCCGGCCGGAAGTCATGTCCCCACTCCGAAATGCAATGAGCCTCATCCACAGCATAGAAGGATATCCTGATACTGCGCAGGAACTCCACGTACTCGGGTTTTGTCAGCGACTCAGGAGCCACATAAAGCAACTTTGTCATGCCAGACTGGATGTCTGCCTTTACCTGGTCCACGGCACTCTTCGACAGCGAGGAGTTGATACAGTGGGCTATCCCGTCCAGTTCACTGACCTGGCGGATTGCATCTACCTGGTTCTTCATCAGAGCGATAAGGGGAGAGATAATGATGGCAGTCCCCTCCATCAGGAGTGCAGGTAGCTGATAGCATAGCGACTTTCCCCCACCAGTGGGCATGAGAACAAAGGTGTCATGACCGGCAAGGACATTCCGGATAATGGCCTCCTGGTCTCCCTTGAAGGCGTCGAATCCGAAATACCGCTTCAGCTTCTCTGTGAGGTTAATGTCTTTCATAACGGCAAGCATGCATATCAACCCAAGACACCACGATATGACCTGAAAAAGACAGGCCTTTGTCTAGGCTTTTACAAAGATATAACAAAATCTCCATAAAAGACCAAACAAAGGCCAATTATTTTATGTTATTTTTTCTTAAATCCCCTCGGGCACGGGCAGATTCGCCTTATCCAACTGCTGACGGGCATATTCCAGGGTCACCTCGAAGGTCTTTCGCTTCCATGAAGGCGCCTCAAACTGTGCATCCATCATCACGGCCTCAACAATGCTTCTCAGGCCACGTGCACCCAACTTATACTCCACCGCCTTGTCAACCATGTATTCCAGGGCCTCGGGAGTGAAGGTCAGCTGGATGCCATCCATGGCGAACAACTTGACCTGCTGCTTGACCAGGGAGTTCTTCGGCTCAGTCAGGATATTGCGCAAGGCCTCACGGTCCAGAGGGTTCAGGTAGGTGAGTACAGGCAGGCGGCCGATGATTTCAGGAATCAGTCCGAAGCTCTTCAGGTCCTGCGGAAGGATATACTTCATCAGGTTCTTCTTGTCCAGCTTGGCTACATTCTGCACCGAGTCATATCCCACGACGTGGGTGTTCATGCGCTGGGCAATCTTCCTTTCGATGCCGTCGAACGCACCGCCACAGATAAACAGTATATTGTGGGTATCGACATGGATGTAGTCCTGATCTGGATGCTTGCGCCCTCCCTTGGGAGGCACATTGACCATACTGCCTTCCAGCAGCTTCAGCAAACCCTGCTGCACACCCTCGCCACTCACGTCGCGTGTGATGCTGGGATTGTCACTCTTGCGCGCAATCTTGTCTATCTCATCAATAAACACGATGCCACGCTCAGCCGCCTTCACGTCATAGTCGGCCACCTGCAACAGACGCGACAGGATGCTTT
>JAZRVZ010000018.1:0-41024 GCA_045599425.1 Bacteroidaceae bacterium
TATCAAGTTTCTGTACGTCGGGCCAGATGTTTGCCTACGGCTTCCTTCAGATTCCACCTCACGATGGACACCCTTGCTTTCGGCTGTAGCCTTCCCACTGTCAGGGCGGCTTGGGGACTCACACCCGTTAGAATACGTTCGAGCTGGGCGAACAACAAAAAAAAGGAGGCCCGAAGGTCTCCTTTTTATTTTCCGATGTTTTCCCTGTAATTACAGAGCGATAGCACCGCTGGGGCAAGCGTCAGCGCAGGTACCACACTCGGTGCACTGATCGGGATCAATTGAATACTTGTCGCCCTCAGAGATAGCTCCTACGGGACACTCGTCGATACATGTGCCGCAAGCAACACAGTCATCACCAATTACGTAAGCCATAGTTGTATTATTTAATTAGGTTATTGATATTTGTCTCAAACTACAGGCAAAGGTAATCAAAAATAATTAATGCTGTATCACTTAACCCTGTTTTTTTTGCATAGGTTCATCAAAAACCATGATAAAGGCAATAAAAAAGCCACTTTTACGTTATAATATTGATGAAGAAAGCGCTGTTCATACTGTTATTGGCCCTGACTGCACTGACCGGTGCGGCCCAGGAAAGGCGTGTCATGAACCGTCCCTACCTGGATATGCGACACCTGCACTATGGTTTCCTGCTGGGATTCCACATGCAGGACATGGAGCTGACCAACAACGGATACGTGAATCCGGACACGGGAGAGCAGTGGTATAGTGAGATTGACAACTACAGTCCGGGATTCAATGTGGGTGTGCTGGCAGAACTGCGACTGAACCAGTATCTTTCCCTTCGCTTCACCCCCACCCTGTACTTCGGGCAGAAGCGAGCCTGGTTTCACGAGCAGGTGTCCGGCAGGGATACGACGCATGTCATCAAGAGTACCCAGATGGCCTTTCCCGTGGATTTGAAGTTTGCCGCACCACGCTATAACAATTTCCGTCCCTATTTCGTGGCCGGCGTATCACCCAGCATCGATCTCACCACGCGCAAGCACCATGCCCTGCGCATGGGAGCCATGGATTGCAGTCTGGAAATCGGTATGGGATGCGACATGTACCTTCGGTATTTCAAACTGATTCCCGAACTGAAGTTCTGCTTCGGCCTGGCCAACCTGCTCAGGAAGGACCGGAGCGACCTGATCGACGCATCGCTGATGAAATACACGGACGCACTGGATCGTGCGCGATCAAAGATGATTGTCTTTACGCTATACTTTGAATAGAACGCAAAGCCAGTAACTACAGACATCCGGCATGGCTGGGGACAAGCTCAGTGAGGGGAAGCGCCAGTGCTGGATTTTTCCTATTTATCTGGAAACCATTTGGGGTACCGGAACTATGGGGTACCTGGGGTTTCCTATTGACGCTCCACCTTCATCGTGATGCCACCCACGAACCTTCCATTCTTGCCCTGATGATCCAGGACAACATCCACACCGTTCTTGTCAGGGATGAACTGCGGCACCTCCATATAGGTATGGGTATGGCCACCCAGCACGACGTCAATGCCCGACGTCTGCCGGATGAAGGCCGGATCCATGTCGTCCGCCTCACCGGTTCCCAGGTGCGACAGACAGATGACAACGTCGCAACGTTCCTTCCCTCTCAACTGGTCAATCACCGGTTGGGCAGCCACGGCAGGCTCCGTGTATCGGGTCACGCCATAATTGGCCGTGGAGACAAGTCCCTCCATCCTGGGTGAAACACCAAAAATACCCACGCGCAGGCCTGCACATTCCTTGACGATGTAAGGCTTCACAAGTCCCTCGACAGGGGTACCGGCAAAGTCATAGTTGCAGCAGACAACCGGAAAACGGGCCATGCGGAACAGACGGGCCATATTCTCCAGACCAAAGTCAAACTCATGGTTGCCGATGGCACAGGCATCATAGCCCATCTCATTCATGAGCTTCACCTCGACTTCTCCCTTATACAGGTTATAGTATGCCGAGCCCTGCGAGAAGTCGCCGCAATCCAGCAGCAGGCTATTGGCATGCTCGCGGCGCAGGTCATCAATCAGGGCTGCACGGCGAAGGTAGCCACCCTTGTCTGCCTGACGTTCATCCGGATTATTGGGTGAAACGGGTTCCACGCAGGAATGGGTGTCACTGGTGTGTATGATAAAAAGCTCCGTCTGCTGGGCATTCACGCAGAATGGCCAAAGGGCAAGCAGGGCAAGCTGCAAAATTCTTTTCATATCTTTCAATCACTTATGCTTATGGTCATGTGGCCGTGGCATCTCAGCCTGCGGTCACGAATCGGTGGGAATAGATGGTTCACTCGACGGTTATGCGTCCTTCCAGGCTGGAATCTATGACACCACGGGCGCGGATGCAACGCATCAGTACGTCACGAACGGCCAACTCACTCTGACGTATGCCAATGCGCTTCTTCAGCGCATACATCTTGTCATTTCCTTCGGCCAGGTAGTCCAGGGTTGCCACGTTGTAAATCCGGTCCGGATCAACCGGCTGACCGCTGACGGTGGCACTCCTGAGTTGACGGTCCTTCGTGATGACCAACCTTACCTCGTGGCTTAAGGCCTCGCCACCCACGGCAGCGATATTGCCAAACAGTTCCAGGAGTTCCGTGCCCCTGAGCTGAAGGACGCAAAGCATGTTCTGGAAGGGGGAGATCAGCATGATGTCACCCTGGGTGATCGTACCCTTGGGCATGTTGTTGCGCAGGCCGCCCACATTGGCCAGGCCCAGGTCGGCCTTGCCCTTTCCATCGAAATCACTTTGTTCAACCAGGGCATCAGCCACCCAGTTTCCCAGCAGACTCTCGGGTCGGCCTCCCGACATGCCCTTGCGACTCTCGCCCAGGACGGGAGCCATGATGCTGTCCACCCCGCTCTTGTAGGGAGCCAGCAAACGGTCAAGGTGGGCGGCATGGGCCCCGTCGAACCTGCGGGTCACCTCAAACCGGGTACCTCTTATTTCCCTGACATTCTGCCGCTGAGCCCAGGCTGCCATGCAGCACACCATCAGGCAGGATGCCGATAAAACTCGTCTCATATTCATATACGATTCATTTTTCACACGCAAAAGTACGAAAAAGCTGGCAGATTAGCGAAAGTTTTCTGCAAATACTTTCTACATTGGGAAAATATTCGTAACTTTGCATCCGCTTTCCGCCCCAGGTCGCTGACAGGATGAAGAGTTCCCTGGTTATGCCTCGGGTGTGATCGACAAACAATTTAATTAACAAACAACACAATGGCAGATTTAATTAAAATTGCTGAGGAAGCATTTGCTACTGGCAAGAGCCACCCCACTTTCAAGGCAGGTGACACCGTGACTGTAGCTTACAAGATCATCGAGGGTAACAAGGAGCGTATCCAGCTGTACCGCGGTGTATGTATCAAGATCAGCGGTCATGGCGACAAGAAGCGCTTCACCGTTCGCAAGATGTCCGGCACCGTAGGTGTAGAGCGTATCTTCCCCATCGAGAGCCCCAACATCGAGAGCATCACCGTGAACAAGATTGGTAAGGTACGTCGCGCCAAGCTGTACTACCTGCGCAACCTCACCGGTAAGAAGGCCCGCATCGCCGAGAAGCGCGTCAACACCAAGAGCGCTGAGTAAGGCAACGTCTCATTGGCGGCCTGTTACCGCAACAGAAAAACAAGCAGACACAAGGTGTCGGGAATCAAATCCCGGCACCTTTGCTTTTTACGAGGGGGTTAAATCATCAGTTATGTCAATTTTCTGTGGAGAATGGCTCGCTGATTCAAAATAATTTCCTATATTTGCGAAAGAAAAGGATGAGTACGACGAAGGATAACCTTTGGCAGACAGACAACAACCAACAATAATCACTAATCTTAAATCTGACAATTATGGCTTACAAAGTAGAACAGATCGAGGGAATCGGCGAGGTTTATGCCGAGAAGTTGAACGCAGCAGGAATCAAGACCACCGAGGATCTGCTGGGCAAGTGCGCCGCCCCCAAGGGCCGCAAGGAGCTGGCTGAGGCAACGGGCATCAGCGAGAAGCTGGTGCTGAAGTGGACCAATCATGCCGACCTGATGCGCATCAATGGCATTGCCGGACAGTTTGCCGAACTGCTGGAGGCTGCCGGTGTTGATACCGTTAAGGAACTGAAGCATCGCGTTCCCGCCAACCTGCAGGCAAAGCTGGAGGAGGTAAATGCCGAGAAGAACCTCTGCAACCGTGTTCCCGCCGTCAGCGAGGTGGAGAGAATGATTGAGCAGGCCAAGGTGATGGAGCCTCTCATGACCTACTAAGAAAACCGCAGATCCGCTGCAGGATTTGCATTACAATCCTTTTACATCGGCCGTATGACAGCATCATGTCATGCGGCCGGTGACAATTTGCCGGGGAGGGAATAAGCCGCAGAACTTGCATAACCCGTTTTGTCCAGCAGGCTGAAACCACTGACGCAGCAGGCTGGAATGCCAGATTCAGCATGCTGACAATGCTCGTCCGGCATGCAGGAAACAACAATGCTGCAGGCCGGCTTCTTCTACCAGCCTTGGCTGGAAGGTACAGTCGCCCGCAGGACTTTGCCAAATCGACCGCAGGATTTCATCAAACCGACCGCAGGATTTTGCCAAATCGACCGCAGGACTTTGCAAACTCACCCGCAGGACTCCATCGAATCACCCACAGGACTTAGACAAACATCCGAAAACACTTTAATGAAAAGTGCCTTCACACCTTCACCGAAGAAAGTGTGAAGGCGTGAAGGCACTTTTGCCAAAACTATTTTCAGGAATCGCGGAAACTTACTTC
This sequence comes from Bacteroidaceae bacterium, assembly GCA_045599425.1. Classification (GTDB taxonomy): domain Bacteria; phylum Bacteroidota; class Bacteroidia; order Bacteroidales; family Bacteroidaceae; genus Physcousia. The sequence continues at coordinate 4,776 of JAZRVZ010000018.1, forward strand.
ACAGCGACCTTCTTTCCATTTACAATATAGATGCCAGGACGGAGGTTGCCAGCCTTGACGGGTACACCCTTCAGCGTGTACACCGTACCACGCTTGACAGCCTGGGCAATCGTGATGATACCATCGGTAAAGTCGGCATGGTATACCACATCGTGGGCAGGCATCGTCTCGCAGGTCTCACCCTGCCAGCCGTTGAAGGTGATGTTCTCCTGCTCGGGTGTCCAGGTATATTCGGGCATGGCTGCACCATACTCAACCTCTTCCTCGTAGAGCAGTTCGTCACCGTAGTAGTAGCTAACCTTGTAGGTATTGACGGTCCACTGGGCCTCGTAGGTTACATCCTGTGCAGGAACGACTGCATCTACCTCAGGAGTCCAACCGGCAAAGGTGTAGCCCTCCTTCTCCGGAGCCTGGGGAGTCGCAATCTCCGAGTTATACTCCATCATTGCACTCATGACAACCTCTTCGCCGTTCATGAAGGTTACCTGATAGCTGTTGATCTTCCATGTTGCAGTGAAGGTCAGGTCCTCGGCAGGCATGGCAGCAGGAATCTCAGCATCCCAGCCAGCGAAGGTATAGCCGGTCTTCTCAGGATTGACAGGAACGGTAATCCCGGCCTGATAGGTTACGTCAGTGCTGGTGCTCTGGCCGTCAACCACGAAGTTCACCTTGTAGACGTTGATGGTCCACTGGGCAGTGAAGGTCAGGTCCTCGTCGGGCATGGTGGCAGGGATTTCGGCATCCCAGCCAGCAAAGGTGTAGCCAGTCTTCTCAGGATCGGCAGGCGCCGTGATGATTGTACCATAGGCCAGTTCGGTGGTGGTCTCAACACCATCCACAATATAGGTAATGTTGTAACCACGAACTGCCCATACAGCCTCGAAGGTCAGGTCACCGGCAGGCATGGTGGCAGGAATCTGGGCATTCCAGCCCGAGAAGGCATAGCCCTCCTTGGCAGGAAGTTCGGGAGCGATGATAGTCTCGCCATAGGCTACATCCATGGTTGTCTCCTCACCATCGATGATGAAGGTCAGCTTGTAGCTGTTGACGGTCCACTGGGCCGTGATGGTCAGGTCACCGGCAGGCATGGTGGAAGGAATCTCGTTGTCCCAGCCGGCAAAGGTATAGCCAGTGCGGGTGGGATCCTCGGGAACCGTCACGGTTGCGCCGAAGTCGAGCTCCTCGGTGGTGGCAATGCCTTCAACCGTCACAAAGGTCAGCTTGTAGCTGTTGATCATCCACTGGGCCGTGAACAGCAGGTCGCCGGCAGGCATGGTGGAAGGAATTGCGGAATCCCAGCCAATGAATGTATAGCCGGTCTTGTCCGAAACAGCGGGAATCTGGATGGTTGAGCCGTACTCTACCACGGATGAGGTCTCCTCGCCATCCACCACGAATGTAAGCTGATAGCTGTTGATGGTCCAGAGGGCCGTGATGGTCAGGTTGCCGGCAGGCATGGTGGAGGGAATCTCAGTATCCCAGCCGGCAAAGGTATAGCCGGTACGGGTGGGATCCTGGGGAGTCTCTATGGCTGCACCGTAGCTAAGCTTGCTGTATGACGATTCATCGCCCAGGTCATAGGTCAGCCAGTAGCTGTTGATGCTCCATTGGGCCGTGAAGGTCAGGTCACCGGCAGGCATGGTGGAAGGAACGGCAGGAGTCCAGCCCGTAAAGGTGTAGCCGGTCTTGTCAGAGACGGCAGGACTCTCGATGGACATGCCGTAGGCTACCTCCTTGGTAGTTTCCTCGCCGTCCACAACAAAGGTCACCTTATATACATTGACCGTCCAGTTGGCCTTGATGGTCAGATCACCGGCAGGCATGGTGGAGGGAATCTCGGTATCCCAGCCTGCAAAGGTATAGCCGGTACGGGTGGGATCCTTGGGAGTCTTTATGGTTGCACCGTAGTCAAGCTGGCTGACAGAAGTATCATCGCCCAGGTCATAGGTTAAAGTATAGCTGTTGATGGTCCACCTGGCCGTGAAGGTCAGGTCCTTGTCGGGCATGGTGGAGGGTATCTCGGCGTCCCAGCCGGCAAAGGTGTAGCCGGTCTTGGTGGGATTGGCAGGCTTTTGAATGCTAGCACCGTAAGCCACCTCGGTCGTGTTCTCCTTACCATCGACACTGAAAGTCAACTGGTACTTGTTTACCGTCCATTTTGCCTTGATGGTCAGATCCTGGGCAGGCATAGTGGCAGGAATCTCTGTATCCCAGCCGGCAAAGGTGTAGCCCGTACGGGTGGGATCCTTGGGCTTCTCGATGGCTGCGCCATAGTTTACCTGGCTGACGGAAGTATCTTCACCCAGATCAAAGGTCAGCTTGTAGCTGTTGACCGTCCACCTGGCATTGAATGTCAGGTCCTGGGCAGGCATGGTGGAAGGAATCTGGAGATCCCAGCCGGCAAAGGTGTAGCCGGTCTTGGTTGGTGTGGCGGAAGGAGCCGTGACAGGCGAGCCGTACGCCACCTCGGTTGTGGTTTCCTTGCCATCAACATTGAAAGTCAGCTTGAACTTACGGGCTGCAAAACTGGCTGTATAGCTGGCATCGGCCTTGACAGTCACCTTCAGGGGATTCTCCTTGGAACCGTTGGACCAGCCGGTAAACTCGTACCCCTCATTGGGGGTGGCGGTCAGGGTGATTTCCGTACCTTGCTCATACACATTGCCATCAGACTGGGGAGTGACTGCTACGCTACCATTAACGGCAGACGTGCCAATGGTAAAGGTGGGAGCTGAGATGGTCATCACGGGTGTGTTGCAAGTGACGTTGAATGCCACATTACCCGTCAGGTCGGAAACTGATACCTCCTCAAAACCGAGGCTGTACTTGCCAGGAGCGGCATTGTCTGCCACCTTCACCTTAAACTTGAAAATAGCACCGGTTCCGGGCACTATGCCATCACCTTCCTCACCGTCACCGTCATAGAAAACGACGTTGCTGGACTTGAGGTCTTCGGTGAAACTGCCTTTCAGGTTTGCATCAATGGAGGTCAGTCTGTCCGTTATCTGGTAGCACTTCTTCTTCAGTTCACTCAGAGTTCCATCATAATAGAACGTGAGGTTATCGGGCAGCTTCATGGTCATGACGAATGCGCCAACCGCCATATCGTTCTCCAGATTAAAAGACAACTCAACGATATCACCGCCCTTGGCAGAGAAGTCATTGATTGTTATCTTAGCATTCTGCGCAATGGCTGCAACGTTTGCTACCACCATGGCAGCAAACAAAAGCATAAATCTTAATACTTGCCTTTTCATATTCTAAACCTAAATCGTGGGATATCTTTACAATAGTTTGTTAACCAGGAGCATCAGGTCATTCGCGTTGATCTTGCCATCGCCATTCAGATCGGCTGCCCTCAGGGCATTTCCCGTCAGAATGGAGGTGCCCAGGGTATGATTGAGCAGGAGCATCAGGTCGTTGGCCGTGATCTTTCCGTCGCCGTTGATATCGCCGGGCTTGGCTGACATGGCATTGTATTCTTCCTCGGAAACCAGGGTGAGTTCGTCGGGCGTACCGGCAGGAACGGGGAGGTAGGAAGAATTGGCGTTCAGGTAATACTTGCCATCGGGCTTCTTCCAGCCAGCTGCAATGTAATCATCGACATGCAGATTCTTCGTGCTGTTGATGAAACCGATCTTGCCGTCCTTGGTGGCACCAAACACACGCATGGTTGATGCATCATACAAACGGTGTGCATCCTTGGACTTAGGACGGAAGTCATTGCAGAAGTAGTTACCCTTCAACAGATTCGCTGCTGGCTTGGTACCCTTTGTGGGGGCTTCAAGGACAATCTTGTTCCTGGTAATATCGGTGGAACTGCACTCAATCAGTACCGGGGTTGCAGCAGGAATGATCGTCCCGGCAGGAATCGTACTGTACACAGCCACTTTCTGCTCAGCATCGATCTTGGTAACCACATGAACCTTCATGCCTTCAGGCACGGTAAAGGCGTAGGCTGCATAATAAGGGGCATAATATTTGCCACCAATGGTAAAGCTTGGCTTAACAGCCACATAGTTGGACGTGTTGGCGTTGATGGGAAGAATCTCCCACGCACGCAGCAACTTGGACGACTTGGTCGTACCTACGGTATGATAGTAGCCCAGATAGCTGGGAACAGACTCATCCTCAATAACCGGCTCATTCTCATCATCCAGATACTTTGCCAGACCATTTGACTCGGCATAGACCTCGTATGTGGCACCTCGGCTATAGACATGAACCATGTAATTGATCATGCTGTAAACGTCCGCACCCTGAGCCGCAAAATTGCAGACATACTCACTTGCAGACTGCTTGTTTACTGGACTGAAATAGACGACGGTAGCTGGATTTGTAATGGCCATCTCCTCCCCTGCATAAAGCTGTATGGCTCCCATGTCTGCGTCGGTCGCAGAAATATTGATGCTTCCGGTGTTGTCAGTCACGTACATGTAATACTTTGTCTGATTATTCCGTACACGATAGTACCCTACCCCATTCAGCTGGCTATAGGACAACAGACTGGAAACCAAGAGGCAAAGCAATAGTAAAAATCTCTTCATACCTTAAAAATATTATAACGACAAAAAGGGAAGGCTTGTATGGCATGAACCAACAGGCCTTCACCTTTGTATTGATGTTATCAGTGCCTATTACCTGGCAATGCAGATAGTCACGCGATTCTTGTCATTCTCAGCGTAGGGCTGCTCGGTATCACCCTTGGCTGCAACTACAATACGGCTGGCTGCAATGCCACGATCCTGAAGAACCTTGGCAACGGAATCTGCACGCTTCTGAGAATAACCCACATTGATCTTGGGGTTACCCGTACCCTTGTCAGCATAACCGGTAACGGTCACGGTTGACTTGGGATACTTGTTCATGTATGCCACAACCTCGTCAATCTTGCGCATCTCCTCTGCGGAAATCACGCTGCCGCGGATGTTGTAGAATACGTCACGACGAATCTCCTCGGGAGCTGCCTCGGCAACGGGCTTGTTGACATATACGGTATCGTGAACAATTACCTCGACAATCTTCTCAACCACCTTGGTCTGAACGGGGTTGGGAACGGTCTTGGTCTTGGTCAGCTTACCCAGGTCAACACGTACGCCAGCCAGTGCGTTATAGTAGTGGTCGCACTTGCCGGGAGCGTTCTTTGAGTTGTAACGGTCGCTCAGTACGTTGTAGGCCAGTTCCAGACCCAGCTTGACGCGCTTGCTAACCTTGAAGTCCAGGTTCAGACCCACATTACCCATGAAGCGGGGCTTGGTACCACCCCAGGTGTAGGTCATTGCCTCAGCAGTGGGATAATACTGGGGGAAGAGGTTCGCAACGATATCCTTGCGAACATCCTTTGCCTCATCATTGTTGGTTGCGATATTGGCACCGAGACCTGCGAACAGACCGACACTTACAACACGGTTGGGCTTGAAGCCGCCGATGGCATTGGTCAGGTCGAATGTTACATCCAGCTTGGGAGCGACGTAGTTCCACTTCCACTGATACACCTTGTTAAAGATCTCAGAACCACCACGGCTCTGCCAAGCGTTTGCACCCAGACGCAGACCCCAGATTGAACTGAACTGATAGCCTAAGGCAACCTGGGCGTTGGGAGAAAGAAGCTTGTTGAAGCTGGTCTCACCAGTAGTGTACTGGCCACCAATCTGTCCCTGAACGAACCAGTGGGGATTGAAAGCCTCAACCTCGATGGTCTCTTCCTGGGCTGTTGCAGACATGCATCCCATAGAGAGCAGTGCCGCAAACATGATATTTTTCATTCTCATAATATTTATCCTTTTTTGAATCCGTTAAGAGGGTGAGGAACCCTGACACAGGTTCCGTCCCTCTTTATTATTCAATTGAATTACTTTACGCGAATTGCACTTCTCTTCGTTACAACGTAACCAGAGTAGTCCATGGCACTGTAAGCAAACTGGTAGGTGTAGCCTGACTGCAGACCAGAAACCTCAATCTCATGAATGCTGCCGGCGATGGCACTGTTCATGTTGTCCAGATTGTTCACAGCATCCAGATATGACTTACAGGTAGCGTCACCATTCTGTGCGCTTACAGAAGGATCAGAAGTCTTGATCACGTTAACCACAGCAATGTGCTTCTTGTAGGCTGCGCTGACAGTCTCAGCGGTATAAGACCAGGGATACAGCGTAATGCTGGTAGAACCAACGAGGTTAGCATAGCTAACAGGAGCATTCATTACATGAAGGTCGGTACCCTCAGAGTACATCAGAACAGGCTGGAGGTAGGTGAGAACAGAGTTCATCAGGTTAACGAGCTTCTTCTCAACCTTGTTCAGCAGTGAGTGCAGACGGTTGCCCAGGTCATTGCCAATGCTGGTGATTGAATCAGAGATATCGTTCATGGCATCAATGGCAGACTGTACATCCTTAGAGAACTTGTCAAGGGCGTCAATCAAGTCATTTACGTTGCTGGCCACCTCCTCATAGAAATCACCGAACTGATCACGGAGATCCATCTCAATATGGATAATCATCTTACCGTTCTCTACCTTAATCTTGTTGCCTGCAGGAAGCTTACCAACAACAGCATTGGTGTTATCAACGATTTCCAGGTTATCCTTGATGGTAAACTCACCCTCATCGTACTTAACAGTAACATTATCAAGAGTTACATCGAAGCAAGCAATTGCATTCTGGTAGTCAACACTGGTAGGATCCAAATCAAACTTCTTAACGGTAGGCATAGCGGGGAACTTGTCTACCACCTTGGCAAATGCCTTACCGATCTCCTTTTGCAACTGGTTCAGCACCTTATTAAATGCCTTGTCGATAAACTTGTTGACACGATCGAAGCCAGGGATAGAGTGGATCTTCTTGTCTGCCATGAAGTTGTATGAGAGGGGATGAACGGCGGTAGCAGCGATGTTGTAGTCAGAGTAAACCTTGTGCTCAGTACCGTCGGTCTCGGTCCATGTTGCCTCAAGGGCATTGGCATCCAGCACCTCGTTGAACAGGTCGTAAACAGCATCAATGGTGTTGGCCAGATCAAAGCCATCCTTATAGTTCTTGATGTCGCTCAGGATATCCTTGAAGCGGCCAGCCTCGATGTCCACCTTCTGAACGGCATCGGGATCGGTAACCTTAACCTTCATCTCGTAGAAGCCATTGTCTGCAGCACGGGTATAACCCAGCTTCAGAACCTCGTCAGACTTAGCCAGGGGAGAGAGCTCCATACCAGACTCCTTACCCTGACTGTTCACCAGCTTGAGCTGAGCACCGTCAAAGTCGGTGGTGTTGGGATTAACGGTCAGATAAACAACGCCAGCATTTGCGTCATCATCCTCCAGCAGGGTCTCACCTGCCTTTACCTTTGCCTTCTCCTTGATGGTACCGGAAATAAGGTTCCACTCGTCAGCGGTGAAAGCCTCATCGCTGTATACGTAACCAGTGGTGCTCTGGCCAGGGAAGGTGATATTGCCATTGGAATTTTCACCATAGTAAGCAACGAGTACATTGGTCTTGATGTTGGTGGGCATGTTCAGCATGCCAAATACGGGATTCTTAATGGCATTGACGGTAATGCCGGTAACCATCTTGTTCAGGATATCGCTTACCTGATCCACCAGCTTGTCAACCTCACCCTGAAGGGTGCTTACAGTTGACTCCAGGCCAGATACGCGGGTCTCCAGATCAGACAGATCATTATTCAACTGCTCCAGCTGAGGATCAACGGTGTTATTTCTCCAGTTCTCCAACTCAGCTACATGAGCCTTCAGGGGATCGATCTCGCTAGTCTTCAGATTTTTGATCTGAGAATCAGTATAACTCTTGGCATAGTTCTTGGCAGCAATCAGGTTGTTGGCACAATCCTTCTTGAGCTGGGCAAGATCAATGTCATGCTGATACTTCAGGTCAGCCAGTTCGCGGTGCAGCAGAACCAGGTCATACTGAGCCATACCCAGAACCTTCTTCAGGCTGTCAATGGCCTCCTCGTTGGTAGTAACGCGCTCGGTCAGATCCTCGATAGCCTCCTCATTTGCAGCAACGCGCTCGATAGTAGCCTCCAGGTCCTTGTCCAGAGCATCATACAGACCCTGAAGATCCTCGATCTTGTCTGCATTCTCCACAGCCTTCTGCCAAGCCTCGTCAGCGTGGTCATAAGCCTCCAGGAACTTATCATCGATGGCCTTCTCCAGGGCAGCAACGCTCTCAGACAACTCCTTACTCAGGGCGTTAACCTTGTTCTCAACCTGTGAAATCTTGGCAATCTCAGGCTCCCATGACTTCAGTACGGGCTCCCACTTCTCGGTCCACTTCTCCAGCAGAATGACACGGGCAGCCAGAGCGGGATCGGTAGTACCCTCGGGCAGGTTCTTGAGTGCCTCCATAACCTCGTTGGCCTTGTCCATGGCAGCATTTGCCTGGTTCAGAGCCTCCTCAGCCTTGCCCTGTGCAGCCTTAGCGGCATCGAGAGCAGCCTTAGCGTTCTTCTCGATCTCGGTCACACGGTTATCCAGGCTCACGTAGTTTGCATTCAGATCCTTGTACAGTTTGTACAGCTCCTCAATATTCTCACCATGCTCCACGATGGTCTTCTCTGCTGCAGCCAGGTCAGACTTCAGCTTGTTGATGGTCTCGGTCAGGTCAGTGCAGGTGCAGGCAACCAGAACCATCTCGTCCACCTTCTTCTTCAGAGCCTCGAAGGCAGCCTTGTTGGCATAGTCATCATCAACGAGGTTCTTGATGTAATCCTCGGTAACGGTAGTGGTGATGGCAGTCTTGATCATCTCAGCCACCTCCTTCTTGATCACCTCCTTCAGGGCGTTGAGGTCGCACTCGCACTCCTTGAAGTCAATGGCCTTAATCTTGCTGTCGATCAATGCCTCAACCTGATCCTTGGTGTAGTAGCCACTCAGCTCCTGGCCAAGAATCTCGGCAATGATCTTGCGAACCTGAGCCTCATCGGTCTTGCCGGCCAGCTTCTGGTCAACCTGGTTCAGGGCATTCTCAACGGCGGTTGCCAGGTCTGAGGTCCAAGGCTTGTCCACGCCACAGTTGCACTGCTTGATGGCAGCCAGCTGAGCCTCCAGGGCCTTCAGCTTGTCGTTAAGGTTGCCGATCTGCTGATCAATCTTCTCGTTCAGCGTTACGTCGAGGTTTGCAATCTGAGAGTTGAACTCAGTACGCAAATTCTCATCATAGTCCTTACAAGAACTAATCAAACCTACACCGCCCAGTACGAGCGAAAGTGTAAGCACACGAAAAATGCTCTTCTTCATATCGTTAAAATTATGTTTGTAATCTCTAATATTCCTTCGTTTAGATTTTCTCTTGCCATATCCCCCACATCGGCACCTCGTACCTGGCCGGTTCACGGAGAACGCTTAATACCTTATATTATATTATAGGCAGACACTCCTGTCCATGCACCACCAGACAAATCATCGCCAACAGGTTGGCAGACACAAAAGTCCAATGAACCTAATATAGGTTTCGCAAAGTTACAACAATAATTTATCTTAACGCATTAATGTTATTAAAAAAGTGGCAAATTAAGACTTTTTAACCTAATTTACCACTATTTTGAGTGTGTTCACGCACAAAGAATGCGCCACACGATGCATCAAGAGCTACTTATCTCATTGCCGTTTCGGCAATACCTTCCAGGAAGGCACTCCCGATCCAGCGGGATAGACAGCCGCCATGTTGATACGGAAAAGCAGGGTGCTGTAGGCGGGAATATCACCGTCTGCCTTGGCCCCATAAGCCAGTTCCTGAGGAATGTAAACGTACCAGTCGGCTCCTTCCGACATGTATTGCAGCGCAGTTGCAAAGCCACTGATCATGGCATCAACCGCCGACAGCGAGGGAGAGGCCGTTCGCGGATCAAAGTCCCCAAAGTAGGTCTGGGTGAAAACCCGTCTTTCGGCAAACAGTTTCCCGTCGCCATTGTCATACTGGGTTTCCATGAGCCAGCCACGGAAACTAAGTCGCACGGAATCCCCGCAATTGGGCAGAATGCTGCCCGTACCGCGCTTTTTGATCTTCACGCAGATACTGTCGGCCAACTTACCGGAATTCGTCTGTTCCGATTTTGACAGGACCTTATACATGCGCCAGTCACAATGGTCTTCCCAGGCATCGCCAAACAGGGCCTTGGCCTCGGCTATGGACTGGCGGGCGGTATCGGCCACCTGCTCAAACCACTTTGCATTGCGGTCCTTCCAGTCGTGATAAGGATCCCACGTTTGATCCAGCTCGTCGCATGCCACAAATGCACAAGCGGCAAGCAGACTCAGAAGTAGGTGTTTTGCTATTCGGATTTTCATCAATCAATAATTCGGCATGGTTTCAGGCCGGCAGGGGGAAAACCCTGCGACCGGCAAATTATAGTCCTGCGGCGGACATGGGCAAGTCCTGCGGCGGACAAAGGCAAATCCTGCGGCGGACAAGAACAAATCCTGCGGCGGACATGGACAAATCCTGCGGCCGATCGGAGTCGGCCGGCCGCAGGACCGTTCAGGGAGTCATTACAGGAGCTTCTTCAGCAGCGAGGTGATGCTGACCTGATCCTCGATGATGCCACGCAGTTCGCTGATGGCCACACGACGCTGCTCCATGGTGTCACGGTCACGCAGGGTAACGGTGTTATCCTCCAGGGTCTGCTGGTCAACGGTCACGCAGTAGGGGCAGCCGATGGCGTCCATACGGCGGTAGCGCTTACCGATCTGGTCCTTCTCCTCATACTTGCAGTTGAAGTGGAAACGCAGGTCGTTGATAATCTCCTGCGCCTTCTCGGGCAGACCGTCCTTCTTGGTCAGGGGGAATACGGCCAGCTTCACGGGAGCCAGGGCTGCGGGCAGGTGCAGCACGGTGCGGGTCTGACCGTCGGGCAGCTGCTGCTCCTCATAGCTGTGGCACATGATAGACAGGAACATACGGTCTACGCCGATACTGGTCTCGATGACGTACGGGGTGTAGCTCTTGTTCTCTTCGGGATCGAAGTATTCGATCTTCTTGCCAGAGTACTTGGCGTGCTGGCCCAGATCGAAGTTGGTACGGCTGTGGATACCCTCAACCTCCTTGAAACCGAAGGGCATGTGGAACTCGATATCGGTGGCAGCGTTGGCATAGTGAGCCAGCTTGTCATGGTCGTGGAAACGGTAGTTCTCTGCACCGAAGCCCAGGTTCTGGTGCCACATCATGCGGGTCTCCTTCCACTTGGCAAACCAATCCAGCTCGGTGCCGGGTTTGATGAAGAACTGCATCTCCATCTGCTCGAACTCACGCATGCGGAAAATGAACTGGCGGGCCACGATCTCGTTACGGAAGGCCTTACCGATCTGCGCAATACCGAAGGGCAGCTTCATACGGCCGGTCTTCTGTACGTTCAGGTAGTTCACGAAGATACCCTGGGCGGTCTCGGGACGCAGGTAGATGGTTGATGCACCCTCGGCGGCCGCACCCATCTCGGTCTTGAACATCAGGTTGAACTGACGTACGTCGGTCCAGTTGCGGGTACCACTGATAGGACATACGATCTCCTCGTCCAGGATGATCTGCTTCATGCCGTCCAGGTCGATGCCACCCTCGGCATTCATCACTTCCTGGAAGCGCATGTGCAGGTTGTCATACTTTTCCTGGTTCTCCAGTACACGGGCATTGGTGGCGCGGAACTGTGCCTCGTCGAAGGCGTCGCCGAACTTCTTCGCAGCCTTGTCAATCTCCTTCTGGATCTTGTCCTCGTACTTAGCCATCTGCTCCTCGATGAGCACGTCGGCACGATAGCGCTTCTTGCTGTCGCGGTTGTCGATGAGGGGATCGTTGAAGGCATCAACATGACCGGAGGCCTTCCAGGTTGTGGGGTGCATGAAGATGGCAGCATCGATGCCTACGATGTTCTCGTGCAGCAGGACCATGCTCTGCCACCAGTACTGCTTGATGTTGTTCTTCATCTCGACGCCGTTCTGACCGTAGTCATAGACTGCGCCCAGTCCGTCATAGATATCACTTGAGGGGAAAACAAAACCGTACTCCTTGCAGTGGGATACGATTTTCTTGAATACATCTTCTTGTGCCATTGCTATTTATAGTTTTGTTTGATTATTCGTTCAACCGGGCATCCGGCAGTCATGGCATCTCCGGCAACTTCCGTCCGAAGCCTTCCCTGAACGGGATTTATGCAACCGTTCCTGACGATTTACCCACCTTATTTATTAATTTCGTGCAAAAGTACGCATTTTCTGCGAAATAATTGCTATCTTTGTGCGAAAATCTAACATCATGACGGATAATGTAAGCAATATCGAGGGAATTACGCATCATTTGAACCAGATGTACCAGAACTGGTTCCTGGATTATGCGTCGTACGTCATCCTGGAACGAGCCGTGCCGCACATCGGCGACGGCTTCAAGCCCGTGCAGCGACGCATCCTGCACAGCATGAAGCGCATGGACGACGGCCGTTACATCAAGGTTGCCAACATCGTGGGACATACCATGCAGTCCCATCCCCACGGCGATGCCAGCATCAAGGATGCCCTGGTACAGCTGGGACAGAAGGACCTGCTGGTGGACTGCCAGGGTAACTGGGGTAACATCCTCACCGGCGACGATGCCGCGGCAGCCCGTTACATCGAGGCCCGACTCAGCAAGTTTGCGCTGGATGTGGTGTTCAACCCCAAGACCACGGACTGGAAACTGTCCTACGACGGACGCAACAAGGAACCCATCACCCTGCCCGTGAAGTTCCCCCTGCTGCTGGCTCAGGGTACCGAGGGTATTGCCGTCGGACTGAGCAGCAAGATCCTGCCTCACAACCTCAACGAACTCTGCGATGCGGCCATCAGTTACCTGCATGGCGAGGAGTTCCACCTCTACCCCGACTTCCCCACCGGCGGCAGCATCGACGTATCCCGCTACAACGACGGTCAGCGTGGCGGAAGCGTCCGCGTACGTGCCAAGATCGAGAAGCGCGACAACAAGACGCTGGCCATCACGGAGGTGCCCTTCGGCAAGACCACGGGCAGCCCCAAGGCTCCCAGTTCCTTCATCGAGAGCATCCTGAAGGCGGCCGAGAAGGGCAAGATCAAGGTGCGCAAGGTGGAAGACCTGACGGCCTCATCGGTGGAAATCCTCATTCACCTCACGCCAGGAGCCTCATCCGACAAGACCATCGACGCCCTGTACGCCTGTACGGACTGCGAGGTGAGCATCTCGCCCAACTGCTGCGTCATCGACGACAGGAAACCGCACTTCCTCACCGTCAGCGAGGTACTGAAGCGTTCCACCGACAACACCTTGAACCTGCTCAGGCAGGAGCGACTCATCCGCAAGGGCGAGCTGCTTGAACAGCTGCACTTTGCCTCGCTGGAGCAGATCTTCATCGAGGAGCGTATCTATAAGGACAAGAAATTTGAGCAGGCTCCCACGATGGATGCAGCCTGCGAGCACATCGACGAGCGCCTGACGCCCTGGTATCCCAAGATGATCCGGGAAGTGACCAAGGACGACATCCTCCGACTCATGGAAATCAAGATGGCCCGCATCCTGAAGTTCAACCACGACAAGGCCGAGGAGAACATTGCCCGCATCAAGGACGAGATTGCGGCCATCGACAAGGAACTGGCCAACATGGTCGAGGTAACCTGCGACTGGTTCCGCTTCATCAAGGAGAAGTACGGCAAGGATCATCCGCGCCTGACCGAGATAAAGAACTTCGACACCATCACCGCCGCCAAGGTGGTGGAGGCCAACCAGAAACTGTACATCAATCGTGAGGAGGGCTTCATCGGCACCTCGTTGAAGAAGGACGAGTACGTATGCAACTGCTCGGACATCGATGACGTCATCCTCTTCTACAAGGACGGAACCTACAAGGTGGTTCGTATGTCCGAGAAGCTGTTCGTGGGTGAGACCGAACGTTCGAAGGCTGAGAAGAAGAAGGCCGAGATCATCCATATTGCCATCTTCAAGAAGAACGACCAGCGTACCATATATAATGTGGTGTACCGTGACGGCAAGGGTGGCACGTCCTACATCAAGCGTTTCAACGTGACCAGCATCACCCGCGACCGCGAGTATGACGTCACGCAGGGCAAGCCCGGCAGCAAGATTACCTACTTCACGGCCAACCCGAACGGCGAGGCGGAGATCATCAAGGTGACCCTGAAGCCCAATCCCAAGCTGAAACGCGTGTTTTTTGACAAGGATTTCAGCGAGATTGCCATCAAGGGGCGTGCCAGCATGGGTAACATCCTGACCAAACTGGACATCCTGCGCCTCGGACTGAAGAGTCACGGTGGCAGTACGCTGGGCGGTCGCAAGGTGTGGTTCGATCCGGACGTAAAACGACTGAACTACGATGAACACGGACTTTTCCTCGGTGAGTTCACCGACGACGAGAAGATCCTCGTCATGCTGAAGGGTGGTGAGTACTACCTGACCAACTTCGACGTGAACAATCACTACGAGGACAATATCTGGCGCATCGAGAAGTATGATGAGACGAAGGTCTGGACGGCCTGCCTCTTCGACCACGACCAGAACGGCTATGCCTACATCAAGCGCTTCCCGCTTGAGGCATCGGCACGCCAGCATCAGAATTTCCTCGGTGACAACGAGAAAAACGAGCTCATTCTTATCACCGATACCGTCTTCCCGCACCTGCTCGTCAAAATGGGCGGCAACGATGACTTCCGCGAACCCATGGACATCGAGGCAGCAGACTTCATCGGTGTGAAGAGCTACAAGGCCAAGGGCAAGCGACTGACCACCTTCACCGTGGCCAGCATCGAGGAACTGGAACCTACACGCTACCCGGAATCCGAATCCAAACCGGAGGATGGCGGGGGAGATGATGGCAGCGAGGAGGTCGGAGACCCCACCAGCGATACCCCGGATCCTGACGAAGGCAAGAGTCAGAGCGAGGTGGCCGACGAGATCAACGGACAGTTGCATCTGTTTGACTAAGCCAGGAAAGCAAGGGCCTGCAGCCACAGCCAGAAAGCAAGAGATTCAGCATCAGCACTTAACAAGTCAACGAATCGGAAAATCAACAACCCAACGGACAACAAGGTCATGCGGAAGGTACTCCTTATTATATTGTGTTGCTGTTGTGCGGTGGCATCCGCGCATCAGAAGCGCGTGTGCTTCCGTCCCTCCAGCAGCCTTGTGCTTGGCCTGGGCCATGCCAACCTGCTGGACAGTTACTTGTCGCCATTGGAATACAAGGGCATGCAGTTCAACATGATGCACGAGTACCGTCGCACACTGGACTGGAACAACAACCTGGGAACCTTCCGGTCCACTTTACAGGCCAACGGCTCAGCTGCCAGTGCCTGGGGTGGCCTTCCTGACATGTGGTCGGGCGACCTGAACTATGATGCCGTCTGGCAATATAGCATCCTGGGCAGCGACGAGACCCCGCTATGCATCAAGCTGGGTGGTGGTGCCGGTACGACTTTTGGAGGAACGTATGTCACCCATGGCGGCAATAACCCGGCACAGGCCCATGTGCAACTGCGGTTGCTGGGATCCTTCACCGCCCACTACAACTTCAAGAACCTCTGCCTTCAGAACAGGAGGCTGAAGCACCTGAAGCTCCGCTATCATGCCGACCTGCCCCTGCTGGGGGGAATGTTCTCGCCTGAGTTTGGCCAGTCCTACTATGAACTCTCACAAGGGCTCTCCGGACATAACATCGTCCTGACCCATCCCGTCAACGCTTTCTCCCTGCGCCAGCAGCTGGGCGTTGACTTTGGCTTCAGTGACAAGAGTCCCTACAAGTTCAGGGTGACCTACCTCAACGACATCCGTCAGGCAACTCCCAATCACCTGAAACAGCATCTGTTCAGCAACTCGCTGATGATAGGTTTCGTCAAATATCTCCGCCGTCAGCCATGAAGAAGTTCCTACGTCCCATATTCGCTGTCATGCTCTTGCCCATCCTGTGCCTGTCATGTGCCCAGGGCGAAGAGGCATCCGACCGTCCCTCGGACAACTTCCGCTCACTCTGGAAGGCCATCGACGAGCACTACTGCTTCCTGGGCTACAAGCAGCAGGAACTGGGTGTGGACTGGAACGAGGTATATACAAGATACAGTCGGCAGATCCACGATGAAATGGGGAATTCCCAGTTGTTTGAGGTACTCTGCAACATGCTCGCCGAACTTCAGGACGGTCACGTCAACCTCTACAGCAGCGCTGACATCGGCCGCAACTGGTCCTGGCGTGAGGATCATCCGAAGAACCTGGACGAGGAAGTGCGCGACGGCTACCTGGGCAGCGGAACGGAATACAAGATCTCCAGCGGCCTGAGATACAGAATCCTGCCACAGAATATCGGGTATGTGGTCTGCGAGACGTTCAACCTGAGCCTCAGTCCCGGCGGCCTGAACGAAATCCTGAACTACCTGCGCACCTGCAATGGACTGATTCTTGACGTAAGGGGGAACTCCGGCGGAATCCTTACCGCCGCAGAGGAACTTTCATCCCGGTTCACCAACGAAAGGATACTGGTGGGATACTTCTGCCACAAAACCGGACCTGGGCACGAGGACCTCTCAGAACCAAAGGCCGAATACCTGGAACCCAGCCGTGGCATCCGGTGGCAGAAACCCTGCATCGTGCTGACCAACCGCTCCTGCTACAGTTCCACCAACGCCTTTATCAGGAACATGAAGCGCTGCCCGCTCGTCACGGTTCTGGGAGACCAGACCGGTGGTGGAAGCGGCATGCCCTTCAATTCCTGCCTGCCCAACGGATGGGTCCTGCGCTTCAGTGCCTGTCCCATGTATGATGCAGACATGCAGCACATAGAGTTCGGCATCCAGCCTGACATTCGCTGCAACCTGGAAGAATCCGACCTGCAGAGAGGGAAAGACACCATGATCGAGCAGGCCTTCAGCATGCTGGAAGAAAAAGAATGAACAAGAACATCAACCCATAAAACAATAAGATTATGACAAGAAAATGGTATCTGGCACTGGTTTTGGCCGGATTGTTCAACAACGCCCAGGCACAGTCCGCAGACAATGACTGGACTGGCACGTGGGCCACGGCAGTAGAGTTCACAGGACCTGGCGACATGCCAAAGGCCAGTCTGTCAAACCGTTCCCTGCGTGAAATCATCCACGTATCCCTGGGTGGCGAGGAGCTCCGCATGCAGCTGAGCAATATCCACAGCAAGGAACCCGTGGAGATCAAATCCGTATTCATTGCCAACCCCACCGACAAGGCCGACATTGATCCCAAGTCTGCCAAATACCTGACCTTCGGCGGGAAGAAGTCCGTTACCATTGCTCCGGGCGAGTCCGTTTACTGCGACGTACTGAAGTACCACCTCACTCCCCTGCAACGACTGTCCATCACCATCAACTATGGACAGACCACACCCGTCAACGCATCCTCGCATCGCGGTTCCCGCACTACCTCCTATATAATAGAGGGAGAGGCAAAACCCAAGACCCTGTTTGAAAACGCAGAGACGCTGGAACACTGGTACAACATCTCCTGCATTGACGTAAAAACCGCAGGTGACGTACCCTGCGTGGCCGTACTGGGCAACAGCATCACCGACGGACGTGGTTCAACCACCAACATGCAGAACCGCTGGACAGACTTCATGGCCGAGGCCTACGAGGGCAAGGTTGGCGTGCTGAACCTGGGCATCGGTGGCAACGCCGTCGTTCGTGGCGGACTGAGCGAGCCAGCCCTGAAGCGTTTCGACCGTGACATCCTGGAGCAGACCGGCGTAGATGCCGTTGTCATCTTCGAGGGTGTGAACGACATCGGTGGCTTCAAGCCCAACCACATGGAGATCGTACGCAGCCTGCAGAACGCCTACACGGAACTCATCAAGAAGGCAAAGGATGCAGGCAAGAAGGTCTACCTCGGCACCATCACCCCGTTCTTCGGCAACTCCTACTACAATCACTTCAGCGAGGCAGCCCGCCTGACCGTCAATGACTGGATCAGGGCCAACAAGGACATCGACGGCGTGATTGACTTCGACAAGCTCCTGATGGATCCTGCCAACCCCAAGGCACTGAAGAAGGAGTATTCCGATGACTGGCTGCATGGCAGTCCCGCCGCCTACGAGGCCATGGGCAAGTATGCCGCCGGACAGGTCAGGTTCTAATCCCAAGGACCCCATCAATCAACAACCAATCCTTCAATTTTCAATTTGATGAGAAAGTATTCATTTCTGCTTCTCCTGGCCATGGTGCTGGGATTTGCACAGGGCATCCGGGCTGACGAGCCGTTCCGCAAGCATCGCTATGACTCGTGGAAGGTGCTGGGTCTGCCCCAGGACGCCATCGTGTTCGTGGGCAACAGTATCACCGACATGCACAACTGGACCGAAGCCTTCGGCAACGATGCACGCGTGGTAAACCGCGGCAATTCCGGCGGCTACAGCTACGAGGTGCTTGAGAACGTCGAGAGTTGGGTGCGCTTCAAGCCCGCCAAGGTCTTCATCAAGATCGGCACCAATGACCTGGGCACGAACTATACCGAACAGAGCATTGCCCAGAATATCAGGAAGACGGTGGACATCATCCGTCGGGAGAGTCCCTCCACCGAGATCTACCTGCAGAGTATCATCCCGGCCAAGGACCAGGCCTACAAGACCCTGGCCACCATCCAGGCTGCCAATGTCCTGATCAAGGGCATTGCAGATGCTACGGACCACACCACCTACATCGACCTCTACAGCAAGATGTCGGGCGTTCTCAGCGGACAGCCCTACTCCCTTGACAATCTGCATCTCATGGCCTACGGCTACAAGATATGGACTGAGGCCATCCGTGACTATGTGGGCATCGCCCCCATCTATCCCGAGAACACCCAGAGCATCCAGAACGCCGCCACCCTGACCGGCAGTCACGGCATGCGTGCCACGTACTTCAGCGTCCAGCCCGTCACCACCCGGGACATCCTGTTCTTCGGTGACGAGATGGTGAAGAACGGAGAGTGGCAGGAACTGCTGCACAACCAGAATGTGAAGAACCGCGGCTCATACTGGGGCTACGGCGGTGACATATCCGTCACCAGCAACTTTGTGGATGCCGCCTTTGCCAACAAAAGCAACGGCGTGACCCGCGAGATCCCGGCCAAGATGTTGCTCTACACGGGAACATCAGACGTAAACGGTTCAACCGACCTCTCGACCATCGAGAACAACTATGCGGCCGTCATCGCAAAGATGAAGGCCTATGCTCCCGGCTGTCCCATCGCATTGGTCAGCCTGATGCCCACACAGAATGCCAACAGCCGCATCACCAGTTTCAATGCCTGGCTGGAGAGCACCGCATCGGCAGACGACGATCTGACCTACATTGATATCTACAGTGTCCTGGCACAAAGCTCCGGCGCCGCCAGGACCGAATACTTCAGCGGCAACTATATCTACGGTATGGGCTATCTTCAGGTGGCCCGCAAGCTTGCAGGCTTCATCGGCGACTGCACCGTCATCAGCGATGCCGAGGCCCAGACCATGAAGGATGCCTTCGAGGCACGTACCACCCTGAACACCGCCATCCATGCCGTGAGCGACCTGAGCACAGGGACCGGCATCGGTCAGTATCCCGAGTCAAGCGTGGCCGGTGCCGCTGCCAAGGCCGAAGCTGCCAAGGCCCTGCTGGCCAACACCGGCGCAAGCCTGAATGACCTGCAGTCGGCCGCCACTGAGATTTCCGCAGCCATGACCGCCCTGAAGGCACAGATCAACACGCCGACCGCAGAGAACGTGGCAGGCCGGCAGTTTGCCCTCTCCACCCCCAACCGCATGGGTCTCTATGCCTATACCGACGGCACCACGCTGAACAGCACCAGCAGCAATCCAGGCTATGCCAAGTACCGCTGGACATTCGTCAGCCGCGGCGACGGCACCTTTGACATCAGGAACGTGGCCAACAACACCTACATGAATCCTGCTGCCGCCCACAACACACAGATCCAGATGTCTGCCACAGCTCCCTCTGCAGGATGGTCCATCCAGTATGCCGATGCCCAGGGACTCTACATCATCAGCAGCGGCACCAACTGCCAGCTGAACTCCACGGACAAGTCCGGCAACCCCATCTTCAACTGGTACGGCACCTTCCCCAATCGCACCGACGCCGGTTGTCAGTGGAAGATTGAGGACGTGACGGACGAGAAACTCGTGGAGCCCATCGTCGTTGTGACTGGCAACGCCCAGGAAGGCGCTGCCACCATCCAGGCAGGCCACATCTACACCATCACCAACCACCAGCAGAACGGCACCTGCTATCCCCTCTATGCTGACGAGACAAGTAAAACCCTGTCCGTGGGTGAGGCCAATGCCCTGGCAGCCAAGAGCTATGGCAACCGTGCCAAGTTCGAGGCCATCGCCAAAGGCAGCAAGTTTGCCTTCAGGAACGTGGAGACAGGCCAGTACCTGATCTGGAAGGGCAACAACGAAGGCTACAACGGCAATGCAGGTCTGCTGGACGTGTACAACAGCACCTACTGCGACCTGGCCATCACCAGTGTGACCAACGTGACCAACGGCAAGCTCATCACCGGTAAGCGAAGCAACGGAACCGACAATGGTACCTTTGTGCAGAACACTGACGGAACCTGGAATAAGTGGCGCGATGCCACCGTGGGCTATACAGCCACCTACAGCAACATCTATACCTTCGGTGACGTGACCGAGGGCACCGATGGTGAGACCGAACCCGAACCCACTCCCGAGCCAGAAGGCGACACCTGGGAGGCCGGCATCGACTGGTACACCATGCAGATAGGTGCCGCAGGACTCTACATCAGCAACAATGGTACGGCCAGCAGCATCAGCCTGAACCGCACCAAGACAGAGTTTGCCGATGCCGACCTGTGGATGCGTACCGGTAACGACACCGACGGCTATACCTTATATAATAAAGAGGCTGGTCCCGGCAAGGTACTGGCCGCTCCCACGACCATGTCTGGCACCAACGGTGGAAGTTCCTTCCCCATCCTGGTCGACAAGACCAACGTACCCACCGGCTACACCACCAAGTGGCTCTTTGCAGCCAGCACCAGCCTGGGTGCCGACGTAGAGGCCTGGTACATGTATGAGAAGGGCTACCCCAACAACAAGGTGAACAACCGAAACGGCGTGTTCGCCTTCTGGAGCACCGGTGCCGACGGCGGCAGCAGCATCCAGTGGACCTGGGCCCAGAAGACCCTGGCCGTGAACATGTCCACAGGAGGCTTCACCGCCAAGAATGCCAACGGCAGCTGGGCTCAGGTATGGCAGAGCACAAGCACCCAGCCTACACTGAAACTGAATGCCGGCTACAACAACATGAGCGTAGCTAACAGCAATGCCACCCAGATCCAGGCCTATCGCGGCAGCTATGAGCCACAGACCTACACCTTAGGCACCGTGGAGAACGGCTACTACGTGAAGGACTACAGCTTCGACTTTGTCTCCAGCAGCGCCACCGCCATCACCGTCCGGGATGCCAAGGGCAAGACCTACACTTCAAGCGCCACGAAGCAGACCATCAGCTGTGAGGGTCTGGAGGAGGGAGAGGCACAGTTCACCCTCAGCGGCAGCAACAACGGTATTAACATCACCAACTTCCTGGTAACCATCAATGTGGCCGTTGCTCCCGAACTGGGCGTACGTGTCTTTGACAACGATGCCAGCACGGTACCCTACCGCATCCCCGCCGTGGCCAGGAATCAGCAGGGCGACCTGCTCTTCGTCACCGACTACCGTTACAGCAAGGCCGACATTGGTATGGCCACCAACGGCAAGCTTGACCTGCGCATCCGCACCCTCTCCAAGGACAGCGTTTGGAGTGACGTAAGCACCCTGGCCGCCTGCATCACTACGGGCAACTTCACCGCCTTCGGCGATCCCTGCATCGTGGCCGACCGCACCAGCAACCGTGTCATGGTCACCAGCTGCTGTGGCAATGTCAGCTTCCCGAACGGTACACACGACAATCATCAGGGCTGGGCACGCTGCTACAGCGAGGACGGCGGCAAGACCTGGGGCCAGCATACCGACATCTCCCAGCAGGTCTTCGACCAGCTTGACAAGCGCAGCGACGGCCCCATCCGCAGCTTCTTCATCGGTTCAGGAAAGATCAGTCAGAGCCAGCGTGTGAAGGTGGGCGACTACTACCGCATCTACTGCGCAGCCCTGGTAAAGACGGGCGACGGCACCAACTGCAACTACGTGCTCTACAGCGACGACTTCGGACTGAACTGGAACGTCCTGGGAGACCCCGACGACTGTCCCATCCCCAGCGGCGGCGACGAGCCCAAGGCCGATGAGCTGCCCGACGGCAGCATCCTCATCAGTTCCCGCGTCAGCGGCGGACGCTACTACAACGTCTACCACTTCACCGACACCCAGAGCGGCAAGGGCAACTGGGGCAGCATGACCTTCAGCGGCAGCGGCAATGCAGGTGTCAAGGCCGAAGGCAACAGCTGCAACGGCGAAATCATTGTCCTGCCCGTACTTCGCAAGGCTGACAACCAGAAGACCTACCTGCTCCTGCAGTCCGTTCCCTTCGGCAGCGGTCGTGCCAACGTGGGCATCTACTACAAGGATCTGGACAACCTCACCAAGTACCGCACTGGTGCCGACTTGGCTCCCGACTGGACCGGAAAGTTCCAGGTCACCCGCAAGGATGCAGCCTACTCCACCATGTGTCTGGACCAGGACAACAACCTGGCCTTCTTCTACGAGGAGACCGGATACAACGGCGGCTACAACATGATCTACCGCAAGCTCTCCGTGGAGGAGATCACCGGCGGACGCTACCAGTACGCCGAGTTGACCGAGGCCGAGCGCCAGGCCTACCTGAGTGCCGGTATCACCCCCTACGTGGAGTCCCTTGGCATCAGCGACGATAAGATTGTGGGCATGCCCTCCAAGGCCGAGGTTGAAGAGGCTGCCCAGGCCTACAGGAGCAATGTAACAACGGCCACCTACGAGGCCTTCAACGATGCCATGGTGAACAGTGGTACCAAGCTGGATCAGACCGGGACCGCCATGTACTACCTGAAGAATGCCGGTCGCAGCACGGCCTCCACCACCTACGTCATGACCTATGCCAGCGGCAAGTTCAAGGGGGCCAGCAGCACGGCCGCTCCAAACAACGAGAACAGTTGGATCCAGTTCATTCCCGTTGAGGGACAGGAGGACACCTACTACATCTACAATGCCAAGGCCGGCAAGTACTTCGGTCGACTGGGTGCCAACGAGACGGAATCCACGCCCGTTTCCGACAAGGCCCAGGCCGGAACCTTCCAGATTGATGTGAAGGGCATGGGACAGGTTGGCCTGATGAACACCAACAAGACCGGTTCGAACAGCTACATCCATCTAGCCGGCGACCTGACCCGCCTCGTGCCCTGGAGTGCCAGTGAGGCCTCCCTATGGTACCTGGTAGAGGCAGTGGAGGGTATCGAGACTTACACCCGTCCACTCAGCAACGAGTGGGGCACGCTCTGCCTGCCACGCACTGTCGAGGCTGACGCGTACGACAACACCAGCACTACCTTCTACACCATCACCGACATCGAGCGCGACGGACAGGGCAATCCCACAGCCCTGGGTCTGAGCCAGACAACCGGATCCCTCCCCGCCGGCCAGCCCAGCATCTTCCATTGTACCGCCGATGCCCTGACCTGCACCATGTCCGGTGCACGTGTACAGCAGGGTGGCACAGTGAATGGCATGACCGGCGTACTGGAACCCAGCGAGGAGGCCAACGCTGCCATCGTGGGCAAGTACCTGCTCTCCGGCGGAAAGTTCGTGAAGTGTGCCACAGGCAGCACCATCGCTGCCAACCGTGCCTATATTGACATGAGTGCCGTGGGTACCTCGGCAGTCAAGGCCGACCTGTACATCACCCTGGACGGCAGCCTGGCAGACGGCATACTCCTGCCCGATGCCCAGCAGCAGTACGAGTTCTACAGCGTGAGTGGCGTACGCGTTGCGCATCCCACCAAGGGACTCTACATCACTCAGGGAAAGAAAGTTGTATTGAAATAAGGTTTGCAGGACAAATTTCGAATGATTTGATTACTAAAGTAGAAGACCATACGATGAAAAAGACATATCAGGAACCTGAACTTCAGGTATATACAACTACCGTACAGCACATCATGGCCATCAGTGGTGGTGGAAATGACCATGCCAGCGCCTCACCCATGGACTTCATCAACGATGAGACCATAGTGGATGGCGGTGACACAAAGAACAACACAGGACTGGACATCTGGTAACATCCACTCCTATCCCCTCATATCCTTCCCCCTTGCCCAATCCCGGACAAGGGGGATCTTTGTTTTCTCATCGCGCGTGTACACTGTACAACTATGACTTTTCGGGCCTATCCACCACCAAACACAATGACCATTGAAGGATGTGTTTCACATTTTACTGAGTATGTGGTGTAATGAGTGAAAATCCTGTGCCGGAGGCTTTGTTCATTCAGAAGAAATGCTTAACTTTGCGAACAACAAAGAGAAACAACCATGAAGAAACTCATCCTCAGCACCATCCTCACCATCCTCAGCCTTGGCACAAAGGCACAGACCTACACCACCCCCTACCCCAGCGACATGCAGAAGCTCGCCGCCAAGTGGGTAAAGAAGGGCGAGTGGCGCAACGGCTTCACCAAGGCCTCCCCTGCCCCGTCGGTCAACCTCCCCGAATTTTACATCCAGTACCACCGCAACCCCGGGCAGTGGCAGGCCCTTTTCCGCTGGCTTCAGGAGACCGACCTCCTGGCCATTCCAGCCGGACGCACCCCCATCCCCGGCACATCGCTCACCGTGAGCGTGGAGGACGGCGACAACTGGTGCTCACAGGACGACCTGCGCCAGGGCAAGGGCAGCGAGAGCCACCGGCAGAAGATTGACGTGATGTACGTCGTCCGCGGCCACGAAGGCTTCTGCCTCCTTGACCACGAGACATCGCACCCCCAGGCCGACTACAAGCCCGACCGCCTGGAGTATTTCTTCGACTACGACCGCCTGCAGCAGTTCGAGAACATACCCGGGACGTTCAATATCATGTTCCCCTGCGACTGGCATGTGGCCAAGGTCAAGACCAAGCACGAAAGCCAGAACCTGCGCGTGCTGGTCATCAAGATGGACTACGCCCTGTAGGGGGCGACGGCACGATGCGATCTGTAGTGGCGAACGCCATGCAAATAATGAGAAGATTGCTGCTTGGATGCTTCCTGCTTTGCTGTTCCGCAGTTTTGGCACAGCGGGGCAGTCGGCCTGTTGTCATCACTACGCCCATAGAGGGAGCAAGGATATTTGTGGATGGAAGGGAAGTGGGAGTGTCCCCCTATACGGGAATGCTGACGGAGGATGAGCACCGCATCCATGCCATACAGGATGGGATGACATCGGAGGTGGAGCACATTGACGTAAAACCGGGACGTGGAGTGTTGCCGGAGATCAGGCTGAAATTCCACGCCTATGCAGACCTGGGCCTGCCGTCAGGAACATTGTGGGGCACCTGCAACGTGGGGGCGGAGAAGCCGGAAGATCCGGGCGAATATTTTGCCTGGAGCGAGGTGCAACCAACCAACAAGGGCACAGGCGAGAACTTTGTCTACAAGAGTGAACTGGCAGAGGAGGATGACGCAGCCTTTGCACATTGGGGAACTGACTGGTGCATGCCCTCTCTGGAGCAGTTGAAGGAACTGGTGGATGTGAGGTACACCCTGTCTGTATGGATCATGCGGGAGGGCATGAGCGGTCTGTTGATTAAAAGCCGGCGAAACGGCAACTCTATCTTTCTGCCTGCCGCTGGCTACAGCGACGACGGGATCTGCAAGGATAGCGGAGCGGTGGGAAACTACTGGTCACGCACGAATGGCTCAACCTACGAGAACGGTGCCTACCAGCTCTATTTTGTAGGCAACGAAACACATACCATCTACAGCGACCGTTTCTATGGCAGAAGTGTGAGAGCCGTGAGGCGGAACTGAAAAGTGTGAGGGCTGCGAGGCAGACTGACAAGTGAACGAATGGCCTCACCCACTCTTTTCAACGGAAGAAGCTGAAGTTCACGCTGCCGTAGGCACGGTGCTCCAGGAGATGGGGATGCGAAGTGAAATCATCGGTCTTGCCATGCTCCAGAACAAACAGACCACCCTCCTTCAGCAGATTGCGAGCCATGACAATGTCGGGCAACTCGGTCAGGTTGGGCAAGGCGTATGGTGGATCGGCAAAGACAAAATCAAACTGTTCGTTGCAGCGTGCCAGGTACTTGAACACATCGCCGCAGACGGCTACGCCGGCAGAATCCTGCAGTTTCTCCAGGAACCCCCGGATGAAACCATGATGGAGACGGTCCTTCTCGATGCTGATGACACGGGAACAGCCACGCGAGAGGAGTTCCAGGGTGATGCTGCCTGTACCCGAGAACAGGTCAAGAGCAGTCGGTCCTTCCTCAAAGTCAAGGTATCCCTGAAGTACGTTGAAAAGATTCTCCTTGGCAAAGTCCGTGGTGGGACGTGCCTTGAATGAGCGAGGGACATCAAAGTGCCTGCCTTTGTATTTGCCGGTGATTACGCGCATAGTTCCTTAGTACTCAATGGTTAGGGACATGGTGTGGACATGTTGCAGGTAGTTCCTGGCCTCCGAGGCAAGAAAGTCCACACTGTCCTTCTCACCTGCAATATAGCACTGCTGCCTGCGGGCATTAAAGTCCAGCGTCTTCCAGACAGAAAGGAGGAAGTAGAGGCTGTCCTTGGGCTGGTCCAGCGGAAAACTGTTGGCAAAGCGCAGCTCGTCGTCACAGATTGAGAAGAGAAACAGCTGCCTGGGGGTGGTGTAGGCAAAGAGTGCATTGTCGGGAACCTGCTGGCGCTTGCAATAGGTTGCGATACGTCCCAGAACAACGGCGGAGGCATTGGTGAACGAGGCATCGGGGT
The DNA here is from genome assembly GCA_045599425.1 of Bacteroidaceae bacterium. Taxonomy (GTDB): domain Bacteria; phylum Bacteroidota; class Bacteroidia; order Bacteroidales; family Bacteroidaceae; genus Physcousia. The sequence goes on from JAZRVZ010000018.1 coordinate 31,672, forward strand.
AGACCTCGGTAACCACCTGCCGTACGGCACGGGATATGGTAAACGCCTGGACGATATCCAACTGGGGAAGATGGGTGTAGCAGACCTCCAGCAGGCTCTCGTCGATCTGCGGAAAGACCACGGAATAGGTCTGGGCGAGATCTTCAGCAACAAACTCCTTCCGGGGAATGCAAGTAGCATCAGAAAAGGTAATCACGCGTACACGCGCGAACTCATACTGCTCCAGGGCAGGGAGGCGCAGCTTCTCGGCCAGCAGCTCATGCAGGGGTTGGGCTGAAGCCGGAGTAAAATCCTCACAAAGCAAGATGTCACCGGAGTGACCTTCGGTGACAAGAAACGAAAATCCATCCGCTTTTACGCGGATGGATAGATTATGGTATGTCGGTTTATTCCCAGTTACCTGCATTGTTGTTCCACTGGTCCTTTGCAATTTCACCAATCTTCAGACCGGGGTATGCACCACGACCTTCCTCATACTGGGTCATGTTGACGATCTTGCGGTCGCAAAGCTTACCCATGCCAGAGAGGAATGACTTGAAAGGAGCAGCACACTCCATGACATAATGCATGGGGATGTCCATCTTGAACTCTACGCGCTCTGCGAACTCCCACTCGGCCATCTTGCCAAGCTCCTTGGCGATGCCGCCGTTCTCATGCTTCTCCCACTGGTCGCTGAAGGGGATGTAGCGCAGGGAATCAACATTGATCTCGTGACCCAGCTTATTGGAGATGGCAACAACGGGGTTCTCACTCCATACAGTGTCGCACCATACACCATAGAGCTCCTCTGCATCCAGACGGGTGCGGATCTGCTCGTTGGTCTGGCCCTGCTGACGAAGCTGGTAGATCAGGTCGGCAACCTTCTCCTCGGTCCAGCCCTTACGCTGCAGCTCCTCCTGGATCTGACCTTCCTTGATGATCTGCTCGTAGTAGTGACCATTCTTCAGGAAGTCCTCCAACTCATCGAAACTGAGGGCATAGCGACCCATGGTGGCTGAGGACATTTCCTGTGATTCGGGATCAAGATAAGACACAACGGTATCATGCATCTCCTTGAAAGCCTCCTGGCATTCCTTGATGTCGATCAGGCGTGCAATGACAACCTTCTTGCGATCATCAATCTGTCCATCCAATGCCTGATCGTCCAGAATGCTACCGACGCAAATGTACGTCAGGATGAGGGCGCAGACACCTAAAATCACATTAATTACTGTTTTCATGATGTTATTTGTGTTTTTATTATTATATTCGCATCGCAAAAATAAGATAAATTCTTTGAATAACCGACAATCCGGACAACTTTTTATAAAAAAATGATAAGAAACGGCGATTTGGGAGCAATAATCCTCAAAAACTTCCCGCATAAACCAACATTTGAGCAGAAAGAAGTGGCAATGAACTGGGGCGACTTTCTGCTTTCCCGCAACAGCGATGCGGCATTCCTGCTAAAGGGGTATGCCGGAACGGGAAAGACCTCGCTGGTGAGTGCACTGGTACGCACCATGCTGGAGCTGAAGCAGAACGTCGTGCTCATGGCTCCGACGGGAAGGGCGGCGAAGGTGCTGTCTTCCTATGCCGGAATGCCCGCCTACACCATACACCGGAGAATCTACCGGCAGAAGTCCATGGACACAGACAGTTTCCAGCTCAACGTCAACCTGCACAGGCACACCTTGTTCATTGTGGACGAGGCGTCCATGATTGCCAATGAGGGACTGGCGGGCGACACCTTCGGCAGCGGCCGACTGCTGGACGACCTCATCCACTACATCTACGGCGGTGAAGGATGCCGGTTGCTCCTGGTAGGCGATACGGCACAGCTGCCACCGGTGGGCGAGGAGATGAGTCCGGCCATGATGAAGGAGGCCCTGGAGGGCTACGGGCTGTATGTCTGCGAGGCAGAGCTGACAGAGGTGGTCAGGCAGGTGGAGGAATCGGGCATACTGTGGAACGCCACCCATCTGCGCCAACTCATCCAGAATGAGGACGTCTACGACTTCCCCCAGCTTCGCATAACCGACTTTCCTGACATCCAGGTCGTCCCCGGAAACGAACTGATTGAAGCACTGGAGCAGTGCTACTATGAGGCAGGCATCGACGAGACCATCGTGGTGACACGCAGCAACAAGCGGGCCAACATCTTTAATATGGGCATACGCGCACGCATATTAGACTACGAGGAGGAACTCTGCAGCAGCGACCGCATCATCATTGCCAAGAACAATTACTTCTGGCTGCAGCCACCCAAACCTTCCAAGGGGGGAGACACGCAGACGGGAACAACGAACAGCGCATCTTCATCCCCACAGAAACTTCTCTCCCTAAAGGGGGATGGGGGGACAGACTCCTTCATTGCCAACGGCGACATGGCCACCATCCGCCGCCTCCGCAACCATCGCGAGCTGTACGGCTTCCACTTTGCCGATGCCAGCATCACCCTCCTCGACCATGACGACCAGGAAGTGGACGTGACACTACTGCTCGACGCACTTCAGTCCGAGGCCCCTGCCCTCACCAGGCAGCAGCAGGATGCCCTCTTCACCGCCGTCTGGGAGGACTACCCCGAGCTGACCAACAAGCGTGATCGCATGAAGCGCCTCAAGGAGGATCCCTACTTCAATGCCTTGCAGGTGAAGTATGCCTACGCCGTCACCTGCCACAAGGCGCAGGGCGGACAGTGGCAACGCGTCTTCATCGACCAGGGCTACATGACCGAGGACATGCTCTCCCCCGACTACTTCCGCTGGCTTTATACAGCCATCACGCGTGCCATTGATAAGGTATACCTGATCAACTGGCCCAAGGAACAGACAAAATAGATTCCATGCCACCATATCCAGGGCACATTTCACGCACTGTCCATTCAACTTTTATCCAAGGTAGTACGCACAGCAATATCAAGTGTCCCAAAAAACACCTCCTAAGATATGTTCCATTTTCATGTTGAAAAAAAAGTTTGATTTTGTAGTTTCACAGTTTCACGCTTTCACAAAATGCCCCAGGTCGGGTATGGTTCAGCGTATCTTTTTGCCAGCACGGTAGTCCGAATTACCTGCGCAGTTGTCCGCACAGTGCTAATCTGTTGGCTTAGGCAGGAGAACTTGTTGATAATACACCTGTGTGTTTGAATGGAACATACGTGTATTCGCATCCAACCCCTACTGTATTCCATTTCACCCCCACCTGTGTCATATAGAAAAAATGCACCAACCCTATGTCTTGGCAACAGGATCCGGTCAAGGCAACAGATGGAGAGCGGAAGAGGCACGATGTGAAAGCGTGAAACTGTGAAACTACAAAATCAAACTTTTTGTCTTGCCCTGAAAAAAGTTGAATGGATTTAGACTTATCCCTATTTCAAATTTAGTGTATTCGATCCATTCCCTGATAAATGTTGAATGTTTCATCCCTTTCCCTGATTATTGTTGAATGGGCTCCTTTTTTAGCTCTTCAATCAATTCCAGGGTTTGCGGTGCAAAGTTAGTCGCTCCTTTCTGAATCTCCAAATTTCTTAGATGGTTTTCTCTGTAGCTTGTCCATTTTTTAGATATTTGTCCCTTGTATGATGCCGCCTGCCGTGGTGTCATGTTGTCCAGGCTCATGTGTGGGCGCTCGTTGTTGTAAAATTCAATAGCCTTTCTCACGGCTTCCCGTACCTCTTCCATGGAATGGAACCTGATGTCCTTCAGGAACTCATTCTTTATGGTGTTGTTCTGTCTCTCGGCTACCGCATTCTCCTTCGGGTCACCGCACTCGGTCATGCTTATCTTCACTCCTGCTTCAATCAGTACGGATGTATATGCGGCACTAACATATTGTACTCCCCTGTCCGAGTGGTGTATGAGATCCACGGCATCCAGCCCCACGAGCTGCTCCAGTGCCATCATGAGACACTCCACGCTGCACCATGCCTCCATTGTCTGGCCAACGTACCAGCCAATGATCTCCTTGGTGTAGTAGTCGGTTATCATGGAGAGATAGCAGAATATGTACTCGTAGTCGCTTATCCATATGGGGATATAGGTGATGTCCGTCACCCACACCTGGTTCTTTCTCTCAGGTATGAGTTTCTTGATGAGATTGGGGTACGTAGGCAGTCCGTGCGTGGAATCCGTTGTCCTTGGCCTCTTGTGCCTCACTCTGACATACAGGTTGTTACGGGCGATGATTTCTTCCATCTTGTCACGTCCCACCATGTACTTGTAGTCCTTGCCGAACTGCCGTTTGTACATGATGTGTATCTTCTCGCCGCTTATGCCGGGATCTAACTGCCGGACCTCCCTTATGTACTGCAGGACTATCTCCTCGCGCATGCGCCGTTCCGCCATCGTGTCCCTGTGCTGATAGTAAGCCTGCCAGCTCTTGCCAAACAGCCGGCAGAGAAGGCCCATGGTCTGCCCCTTGACCTTCTCTGCGGCAAGCTTCTTTACTGTTTGGCACCAGATTTTTTTCTGATGGCGATGTTGAAGGTCTTCTCGGCCTCGTCTATCATCACGTCCTTGGCGTGATTCATCCACTCGGCCATCTGCAGGGCCTCCTCCAGCCGTCTGTTCTCCCTTCTGAGGCGGGCCAGTTCTTCCTCTGGCGTCTCCTGGACTTTCGGGGCTTTCTTTTGCATTGGAGTTGAATTTAACGGTTTCACATTGGGGACTGTCTTACAGGAAAACTGCTTCCCGCATGCAAATTTACTAATCCAATTGTAAAAAGTACGCTTGGAGACATGATATTTTCTGCTGATTACCGAAATTGGCATTCCGGATGACTGGTAGCAACATACCGCTTCGTACTTTTCTGCGTCCGTATACGTCGTACGGGAGGTGGGAGAACTGCTTACCCTGTGGTGCTCTGCAAAGTAAAAATCTACTGAATCGTGTTGAATGTTTACTGACATTGTATTATTGTTTTTTATTCAACTTAATTCAGGGAAGGACATTTTTTCGGATTGATCAGACGTGGCAATTTTGCAACAGAAAAGCCCCTCCTTGCTTCCGGAAAGGAAAACGAGGAGGGGGTTCTAGTTATGCGGGACTGTGGCAGAACGATGGGTTATGCCATCAGAATTTCGATAAGTTTGTCTACTGCATCAGCAAGACCTTCGGGGTTCTTACCACCTGCGGTAGCGAAGTGGGGCTGACCGCCGCCACCACCCTGGATGAGCTTGGCAGCCTCGCGGATGTTCTTGCCGATGTTGATGCCTGCTGCCACTACGCTATCGGAAGCAATGGCGGTGAGGAGGGGCTTGCCGTCGGCTACGCTGCCGATGACTACGAGGCTGTTCTCCACCTCGCCCTTCAACTGGAAAGCGATGTCCTTCACCACGTCAGCGGGCATGGGTACTACGGCCTTCATCACGTTGAAGCCCTTCATCTCCTGGATGTCGGCCTTCATGGCAGCCTTCACGTCGGCAGCCTTCTCGCGCATCAAGCCCTCGAGCTGGGCCTTCAGGGAAGCGCTCTCGTTCAGGGTCTTCTGGATAGCGACCTTGGCATCGGGAGCATTGTTGAGCAGGCCACGGATCTCTGCAGCATTGTCAAGCAGGGTGTTGAGCATCTCCTCAACCTTGGCACCGGTAATGGCCTCGATACGGCGAACACCGGCAGCCACACTGCTCTCACTGATGGTCTTCACCATACCCAGACGTCCGGTGCTGCTGGCGTGGCAACCACCACAGAACTCAACACTGGTACCAAACTGTACCACGCGAACCTTGTCGCCATACTTCTCGCCGAAAAGGGCGATGGCACCGAGCTTCTTGGCCTCCTCGATGGGTACGTCACGATGGTCCTGAAGAGCGATGTCCTCACGAATCTTCTCGTTGACGATATGCTCAACCTGTCGCAACTGTTCGGGAGTAACCTTCTCGAAATGAGAGAAGTCGAAGCGGAGCGCATCGGGAGTCACCAGCGAGCCCTTCTGCTCTACATGGCTTCCCAGTACCTCGCGGAGAGCCTCATCCAGGAGGTGTGTACAGGTATGGTTGGCCTCGATGGCATGGCGACGCTCCACGTCAACGCAAGCCATGAACTCAGCCTCGGGATTGGCGGGGATACGGTCGAGGATATGCACACTCACACCGTTCTCCTTCTTGGTGTCGAGCACCTTGATGGTCTCGCTGTCGTTGACCAGTACACCGGTATCACCGACCTCACCACCCATCTCGCCGTAGAAGGGAGTCTGGTCGAGGATGGCCTCGTAGACGGTACCCTTCTTCTGCTTCACCTCGCGGTACTTGGTGATGTGACAGCTGTACTCGGTATAGTCGTAGCCCACAAACTGGGAAACGGTCACCTCGCCTTCGTTTTCGCCAACAACCACCCAGTCGCCCAACTCACGCTGAGCTGCATTGCGGGCACGGGCCTTCTGCTTCTCCATCTCGGCATTGAAGCCAGCCTCATCGACGGTCATGCCGTTCTCGCGGCAGATCAACTCGGTAAGGTCGAGGGGGAAACCGTAAGTGTCAAACAGGGTAAATGCCTTCTCGCCGGCAATCTCGGTCTTACCGGCAGCCTTGGTCTCCTTCATCACACCATCGAGCAGGCGGATACCGGTCTCAAGTGTGCGCAGGAAGCTGTCTTCCTCCTCCTTCATCACCTTGCTGATAAGCTCGCGCTGAGCCTCCAGCTCGGGATAGGTGGCACCCATCTCCTGGATGAGGACGGGCAGCAGGCGATAGATGAAGGCTTCCTTCTGACCGAGGAAGGTATAGGCGTAGCGCACGGCACGGCGCAGGATGCGGCGGATGACATAGCCGGCCTTGGCATTGCCGGGCAACTGACCATCGGCAATAGAGAAGGCGATGGTGCGCAGGTGGTCGGCGATGACACGCATGGCAACGTCGGTCTCCTCCTTCTCGCCATACTTGCAGCCGGCCAGCTCACCGATAACCTTGATGATGGGCTGGAAGACGTCGGTATCGTAGTTGGAGTGCTTGCCCTGGATGGCACGAACGAGACGCTCGAAGCCCATACCGGTATCAATCACATTCATGCCGAGGGGCTCAAGATGGCCGTCGGCCTTGCGCTCGTACTGCATGAATACGATGTTCCAGATCTCAATGACCTGTGGATCATCCTTGTTGACCAGCTCACGACCGGGTACCTTGGCCTTTTCCTCAGGAGTACGGCTGTCGAGGTGGATCTCAGAACAGGGACCGCATGGACCGGTATCACCCATCTCCCAGAAGTTGTCGTGCTTATTGCCGTTGATGATATGGTCTGCGGGAACGTGCTTCAGCCAGTAGCCGGCAGCCTCATCGTCGCGTACCAGGTTCTCCTCGGCATTGCCCTCGAAGACAGTAACGTAGAGGTCGGCGGGATCAAGCTTCAGGACGTCTACCAGGTACTCCCAGGCCATGTCGATGGCGCCCTCCTTGAAGTAGTCGCCGAAGGACCAGTTGCCCAGCATCTCGAACATGGTGTGGTGATAGGTATCGTGGCCTACCTCCTCCAGATCGTTGTGCTTGCCGCTGACGCGGAGGCACTTCTGGGAGTCGGCACGGCGACGGGGTTCGGGATCGCGGGTACCCAGGATGATGTCCTTCCACTGGTTCATTCCGGCGTTGGTGAACATCAGCGTGGGATCATCCTTGATCACCATGGGTGCTGAGGGTACGATAAGGTGTCCCTTTGACTCAAAGTATTTCTTGAATGAGTCGCGGATTTCATTTGCAGTCATCATATTATTTACGGTTTTTACAATTTACAATTTACTGTTCCGGGGTTGCCCAACCTAACGTCAGAACACCCAGAAGCAGGCTTTTTACACCTTATTATTATACAAAGTGCGTGCAAAGTTACGAAATAATTCATAATTTGTTATTCTTATTTCGCAATTATTTGCTACTTTTGCAAAGTTTTATCCCAGTAACCGGTTGAATGAAGTTTATGGAACCAAACAACAATGACAAATTGAAGATGTTCTACTCCATCAGTGAAGTAGCAGAGATGTTTGATGTTTCCGAGTCCCTGTTGCGATACTGGGAGAAAGTCTTTCCCAGTATCAAGCCCAAGAAGACTGCACGTAACATCCGCCAGTACACCGCGGATGACATTGAGGACGTACGCATTGTACACAACCTTGTCAAGGTGCGCGGCATGAAGCTTGCCCTGGCCAAGGATATCATCCGCAAGAACCACCAGGGAGCCAAGGAGACCACTGAGGTCCTGGATCGCCTGCAGAGAGTACGCAGCGAACTGGAGGCCATCAAGAAGGAACTGGACATGCTGGACTGATTTCCATAGCGGTCAGTCCACCCTCTTGCTTGTCTTCGCCGGTCAACTGATTCTCACGACAGAGTCTATATCCTTCAGTTTCTTAAGGTCGCGACAGATGTTCTGCACATCTTCCACGTCGTGTACCTCCAACTGGATTTCCCCCTTGAAGATACCATCCCGGGTCTCTATCAGCAGACGCGGGATGTTCACGTTCAGCTGCTGGGACAGGATGCCCGTAATCTGATGCAGCACGCCTACGTGGTCAATGCCTTCCACACGAATCGTCGCCGGGAAGAAAAGCTTCTTATGCGTATCCCAGTCGGCTGCCAGGATATGGTTTCCGTCGCTGGCTTTCAGTTTGTTGGCGCGACTGCACTGCCTCTTGTGAATGGTGATGTGTCCGGTACTGTCAAAATACCCCAGTACATCGTCGCCGGGAATCGGTTTGCAAAGATTACAGATCTCATAGTGCGAGATCGTCTCTTCATTCAATATCAGCGGCTTCTTACGGTCAATCTGGGCTGGTGTCACAATCTGGAGCCCTTCCGTGCGTTCACCGGTTTCCGCGGTTTCCTCCTTTGCCTTCCTGCCAAAGAAACTGAGATACTTGCCCCAACGGCGCTTGCCACGGGTATCCTCGCGTAGGACAGCCACATCCTGGTCGCCCAGGATGACATGCTGGTTTCCAATGGCCGTGTACAGTTCCTCACGGGTATGTATGCCATGCAGAATGCAGAGTTTGTCCACATTGATGCTATTCTGCTCTATGTCGATCTTCTCAAAGAACGTCTTCAGGATGCCCTCACCAACCTTCTGCTGCTCACGGTTCTTGCGTTTCAGGATGTTCTGTATCTTGCTGCGGGCCTTGGCCGTCGTGACGAAATCCTGCCACTCGTCCGTCACCTTCTGTTCCTTGCTGGTCAGCACCTCCACCTGGTCGCCACTCTGCAATTCCTGACTCAGGGGAACCAGTTTATGGTTGACCTTGACCCCCATGCAATGGGTTCCCACGAAAGTATGGATGCTGAATGCAAAATCCAGGGCTGTGCTGCCCGTCGGCATGGTGCGGAACTCGCCCTTTGGCGTTACGACAAAGATTTCCGAGGCATAGAGGTTCAGTTTGATGGCATCCAGGAAGTC
>JAZRVZ010000019.1:0-17065 GCA_045599425.1 Bacteroidaceae bacterium
GGGTCAGGGTTGTTCACCCCGCAAGGGGGATTCACCAAGCTACGCAGTCGAGTCCCGTACGCACCGCAAAATTGGAAGCCAAACGGCTTCCTTTTTTTGTGCGTAAAGGATTTTTTTGTATATTTGCATCGTCTTAGGAACGACCGGGACAACACAACAGGATAACAAACAAAACGCAAGACAATGAAAAAACTATTTGTGATGCTGGCCATGATGCTGGCCACATGTGGCAATATCGGTGCATTCGATTTCGACGGCATAAACCTCAATCTGCCCTTCATCAAGGTGGCACAGGAGATAAGCAAGCGCGGCTATGCCTACGACAGTGAGCGAAACTGCCTCAAGGGGGTGTGCCAGGGCACGGAGATCTACCTGTCATTCAACTATGTGGATGTAAAGAAAAAAGGGATGGTGGGACAACTCTTCGTGGAAATACCGATGAAGGATGCCACAGAGGCGCTGCAGCACGTGACCGAACTCTTCAACGTAATCTACCACCAGGTGGAGCAGACCCCGGGCATCATCTCCTATGAGGTGGACAAGGACGGCACCCTGCTGCATCTGAGCCAGAAGGACGGAGCCCTGCTCCTCACCTACAACACGCCTTACTACAAGGAGAAGAAATGAGGCTCTGCCGGCACATGCCTGCGAACATGCAACGGAAGACGGGCCAGGAGGGGCTGGTTCGTCTTCCGTTGTGATGTGTGAGGCAGGCTTTTCCCTACCCTTTCACATAGTCTTAGCCTAACAGGCTCTTGACCAGGGCCGAGATAGCCTTTCCGTCTGCCTTGCCGGCCAGGCGCTTGGAGGCAACACCCATGACCTTGCCCATCTCCTTGGCACTTGTGGCGCCTACCTCGGCAATGATGGCCTTGACCTCAGCCTCCAGTTCCTCGGGCGTGAGGGCCTTGGGCAGGTAGCCCTCGCTTACGGCAACCTGGGCCAGTTCCTCCCCGGCCAGGTCGGGACGCTGCTGGTCGGTGTAGAGCTGGGCGGTGTCACGGCCCTGCTTGGCGAGCTTGGCCAGGATCTTGATGGCAGCCTCGTCCGTGAGTTCGTCACCGGCTCCGGGGGCGGTCTTGGCCTCGATGAAATACTTCTTGATGTTGCGCAGGGCCTGCAGGCGTACCTTGTCCTTTGCCTTCATGGCCTCTACGATGTCCTTGCTGACTTGATCGAATAACATAGTATGATTTGTTTTTTGTATGATTGTCACCGCAAAATTAGCATAAAAGGATGAGACGGGCAAGGAGTAGGGCAGAAAAATGCAGGGCTTCGCTTTGATAATTTATAAATAAGGTGTAACTTTGCAGTGTAAACAGCGCCGCCCGTGCGCACAACCCCCTATCATAACCATGAAGAAGACCCTGTTTTTCCTCCTGTCCGTCATTCTGACGCAGGCCGTCCTGGCCCAGCAGAAGTATATCCTGCACAGCAGCCAGCTGGTGCTGGGTTGCGGAAGTGACAACCGTACGCAGATACTGAGTGCCAGCGACAGCCGTACGCAGAAGCTGTCCATCAGCAAACTGAACGACGGCACGTGCAACATCGTGTGCGAGAAGGCGGACGGCAGCCGGCTGTACATGACGAAGGATGGCAGCTGGAACACGTATTTCAAGTCTGCGGCCAGCGGCAATGCCTCCATCTGGACCATCGAGCAGACGAGCGGCAGCCAGTATGTGAAGATCAAGTGCAAGGACAACAGCCGGTACCTGGGTACGGATGCCACGACGGCGGGCAGCAATGTGTTCTGTGACAAGGACGGCAACGATGCCAAGCACCTGTGGTACCTGGCGGACTCGCCTACGGCCGTCCTGCTGCCTGACACGCTGAACTACATCGTGAACCCTGCCGTGCGCCGCCAGGCCATCGAGGGATGGGGCGTGAGTCTGTGCTGGTGGGCCAGGATGTGCGGCGGATGGAGCGACAAGAAGATTGACCAGCTGGTGGACTGGCTGGTATCGCCCACGGGACTGAACTTCAATATCTTCCGATATAACATCGGTGGCGGTGACGATCCGCTGAACCGCCATTGCGACCTTCATCACATGGGGCGCGGCAAGGGTCTGCGTGCCGAGATGGAGGGATTCCAGGATGAGCGCGGAGGGGACTTTATCTGGAGCCGCGACGAGGGTCAGCGCAAGATCATGCTGAAAATCAAGGAGAAGCGACCGGATGCCATCTTCGAGGCTTTCAGCAACAGCTGTCCGTGGTGGATGACCTACAGCGGCTGCTGTGCGGGCAACGTGGACGGCGGCAAGGATAACCTGAAGCCGGAATACTATGAGGACTTTGCCAACTATCTGGTGGAGGTGTGCAAGCACTACAAGGAGGAGTATGGGATTGAGTTCCGCACGCTGGAGCCTTTCAACGAGAGCATGACGAGCTTCTGGTACGCCAATGGTCCGCAGGAGGGTTGCCACTTTGATGTGCAGAGTCAGATCAACTTCATCAAGGTGCTCCACCCTATCTTGCAGAAATCGGGGCTGAATACGGTTATCTCGGCCAGCGACGAGACAGCTGTGTACCTGGGCATCGATGCCATCAAGAAGTACAAGAGTGCGGGCATCATGGACCTGGTGGGTCAGTGGAACACGCATACGTACACGGCAGATGATGACAGTCGCAGCAAGATCGGCTCACTGGCCCGCCAGTATGGCAAGCGCCAGTGGATGAGCGAGGTGGGCAGTGGCGGATCGGGTCTGCAGGGCAACCTGAACATGGCCCAGAAACTGATGGATGACGTGCGCTACATGCTGCCCGATGCTTGGGTGGACTGGCAGTACGTGGAGGAGAACAATGACCAGTGGTGCATGGTGCAGGCCAGCTTCAGCAACGAGAGCAGCGCAAAGAAGGTGAAGAACTATTATGTGCGTCAGCATTTCAGCCGGTTCATTCCGGCCGGTTACCAGATCGTGACCTCGCTGAACAAGAGCACGCTGTGTGCCCTGAGCCCGGACGAGACTGAGCTGGTGCTGGTCATGCTGAACGCCACGGCAATGAAGAGCATACACAAGGCCTCGCTGCGCTTCTGCCTGCCTGAGGCCTCTGCCATCAAGGGCTATATAACGAGCGAGGGCAGCAGCCTGGGGACGTTCCGCGACTTCAAGCTGGACGAGGATGGCACGCTGAACGTCAACCTGCCCGCACTGAGCATCGTGACGCTGACCATTCCCGTCAGCGGCGTGGCCCGCCTGAACCTGGACAACATGCCGGGCAAGGCCTTGCTGGTGCCGCAGCCCAACACGGCCGTGGCCATGACGGGCACGACGAAGCTGGTGAGCATTGAAAGCAACACGGGCAGCAACGCACAGGTGTGGGATGTCATTGACAACGAGAACGGCACGTACAGCCTGATGAACCAGGACAGCCTGTACCTGACCTACCTAAGTACCGCATTCGGCCTCAGTGCCAAGGCTCGCAGAAGCGTGAACACGCAGTCCTTCACCTTTGATCCGGTGGATGATTATCTCTATCGCATCAAGGTGGGCAAGACCACGAAGTACGTGGACCTGCAGAATTCCGTATTCGTATCGGGAACCACGGTGGGCAGCAATGCCTACAACAACAATGGCGACAACATCACGCGTCACTGGATGCTGGTGGGCATCGAGGCTGCACAGGACGTGGGGGACGGAATACAGGCCGTGGAAGGCAATGAGGGAACGGCGGACCAGGAAGGCCGAACCGCCATGTATGACCTCAGCGGACGACGCATTAACCAGGTTCAGAAAGGCGTAAACGTCATCCGCACGGCAGACGGCACAACACGAAAGATACTGGTAAGATAAGACTATAGTTTTTAGAGACCTTAAAGGCTTTAGAGACCTTAAAGACCCTAAAGACCCTAAAGACCCTAAAGACCCTAGAGACCCTAAAAACCTCAAAGACCCCTGAAAACAACTCCACGCCCCATGACCAAGCAGGAACTGAGAAGGCTCATCCGCGAGTGCAAGGCACTTTGTCCCATGGAGGAGCGCCAGCGCCTCTCTGCCCTGCTCTGCCAGCAGGTTCTTCTGCATCCGCGATGGCAGGAAGCAGGTACCATTCTGCTCTATCACGCCCTGCCCGACGAAGTGGATACGTCCCTTCTGCTTGGCAGTACCGACAAGTCCCTTGTGCTCCCCGTTGTGGTGGGCGACAACCTGGAACTGCGTGTCTTTGACGGCTCAACCTGCGAGGGGGCCTTCCACATCCAGGAGCCCACGGGCCGGCTCTTCACGGACTATGACAGCATCGGCCTGGCCGTCATTCCCGGCATGGCATTCGACCTGCAATGCCATCGCCTCGGCCGTGGAAAAGGCTACTACGACCGCCTCCTGCCCCACCTCACACATGCCTACCGCCTCGGCCTCTGCTTCCCCTTCCAGCTGCTGGACAGCGTGCCGGCCGAGGAGCACGACATCACGATGCACGAGGTGATGGCAGGAAGACATGAGGACTGAGGACCAAGGACAAAAGAAAAACAAGACGGGCATCCATTCCGCTGTGGTTGGATGCCCGCCTTGTTGGCTTATTCTTGCTCCTATTTCATGATCTTCCTGCCGTTATGGATATAGAGGCCACGGCCGGGAGCGGAAACAGGACGGCCCAGGAGGTCATGGTATGAATCCTTGCCGTATGAGAGACCCTCGGCAGAGGGAAGGATGATGCCCACCGTTCCTTCAACAGGCATCTCCTCCGACCAGGTGGAGCAACGGATACCCTGCCATGCGCGAACCTTCACCGTGTACTCACAACCGGGATCCAGGTCGGTGAACTGATAGCTGGTCTCCGTGGTCGTCAGTTCCTTTACGGGAACACGGTGGAGGGCCTTGGCGGAGGGATTATCCAATCCCATCTCTTCATCGCTGAAATTACCGTCATAGATGGTCAGACCGTTGATATACATGGCTGACGTCGGGGTGATGTCGATGCGGAAAAGCTCCAGTACCTTGACGTAGGAATGGAAAACGAGTGTGGTTTCGGTATCGAAACTGAAGTCCATGGTCTGGTTCGTCGCAGCCGTGTTCGTGGTAATCTTCACCGTACCCTTCACACTGCTGCCCTCCTTGTAGGGCTTGACCTTCATCACAATGGTCAGGTCGCCAGTGCGGCCTCCGTTGAAGACGGGCGAATAGAGGTAGCCGGAGGAGGTACCCGTACCGATGCGGAGATAGTCGGGAGTGGTAAACAGTTTGCTGCCGCTGAATCCGGGCAGGTGCTTGCCCATCTCCTTGGAGATATCCGAGAAGCCGGCTGTCTTGCTGTAGCAGCTGCTGAAATCCTCATCCAGAATGACCGACTCCTCCAGGGCAGCCTTCCTGTTGTTGGCATCCAGCACCAGTTCGTATCTGTCAGCCCCCTCCACTGCATCCCATGAGATGCGGAACGAGGTGGGAGTCACGTCTGTCGGGGTGGCCAGGACGGGAGCGGCCAACGGGGTGGCACAGAGGATCATGGAGATATGTCCCTGCTCATCCTCGCTGATGCACTCAACAGGGCGGTGCATCAGATAGCTCTTGTCCTTATTGCGGTTGTTGGTCACCGCTGCCGGCTTGGAGGTATCCGTCAATGCGGTGACATTGCGGCTGCCGGGGAAGGGATCGCCCTGAAGGGAACTGATCTGGTAGTCGCCGTACTCGTTGTCTGCCGCAATGATCGTCATGCGCTGGCGGTCACCCACGTTGATGGAGTTGCTCTTCCAGGTCGTCTCGTTATAGTCCACGTGTACGACCAGCAGGCCATGCCCATAGAGGGCCTCGTCGAAACCTACCTGCTGACGGTTCTCCAGCAGGTAGTATTCATTGCGGTTGCCCTCGTTGTAAAGGACGTATGCCTCGGGGGCCTCCGCGAGTGGCTTCATGTCCTTCACCTCGGTCAGGTCATTGATCTCGACGGGTTCCATCCAACCGCTCACCCAGCGCTCGTAGGCCGTATAGGCGGCGGGACAGCAGCTGGCATCATTGTAGCTGCCGGAGCACATCAGGTCCCAGGGGCCCATGCCGTAGTTGTTGCCCTCGGTGTCATAGTGGTCCAGGATGCCCAGGCAGTGGCTGAACTCATGACAGGCCGCACCGATACCGTCGATCTGGGTGCCTGCCACTCCCTTGAGCTCGCAGGAACAGGCGTATGTTCCCAGGCGGACACCATCGAGCATGATGCCCTTGTTGGCAATGCTGGACTCGTGGGGCCAGATGCAGTCGGAACTGGCACCGTAGTTCTCGCCATAGCCGGCATAGATGACAAAGACCTGGTCCACGTAGCCGTCCTTATCCCAGTCGTAGTCCCAGTAGTTGACGTCCTGATTGGCGGACTTGACGGCCTCCACGATCATGTCCTGGGCATTGCGGTCATGGGCATCGCCCAGGCCTCCGCCATAGTATTTCATGGTGCTGGTGAGCGTGTAGGGGCCCACAACGTCAAACTCAAGATCAAACTGGCCATAGCTCTGGGCGTTGAAGTAGTCCGACACGGAGCCTTTCATGCCATAGTCCGTGTAGCCCTTCTTGTTGAAGAAGTCGTTGAAGGTCTTGCGGGGATCGGGCACGGAGAACTCATTGTCACTGTAATTGACCAGAATGACGAGTCCCTTCTTCTTTCCCTTGTATTCGGCACGGTGCTTCACACGTGCGGCACGACGGGCCATGCTGGCATCAGCACGTTCCTGAACCTTTGACCTTGTCATCAGCAGGTCGAATGCAGGGATTTCCTGCAGCACGCCGTCAACCAGGCGCATTGCCCTTCCATCCTCCGTCTGGAAGTAATGCATGAACTCATCACCCTTGAGGGTTACGGTAACCTCAGTACCATCTGCCATCCTCATGACCTTCTTGCCGGGATGGGCGGGAACAGCCAGTACAGCCGTCTGGCACAACAGGAGAACCAGGACGGCCGAAAGCAACTTTTTCATAACTATATCCATTTCTTTTATTCCTTTTATACAATAGGCATCGTCATTCCCCCTTCAATCTTATTTCCCCCTTCGGGGCCAGGGAGGCTGACTATTCTATTCAAGGCACAAAGTTACGACAATTCAGCGAAACGGCAAAAGAATGTCACAAAAAAGGCAGAGCGCCTGCCCTTTAACAAAGGGAGGCGCTCCGAAAGCGGTATAACTTGCCACCGGACTGCCCGGCAGCAGCGGGATTACTTAAAGTCAACGAACTTGCCGGTGCGGGGCATCTTCTTGCCTACGCTGGCACGACCAGCCATGGGCATGTCAGCCTTCTTGATGATATTGGCGTTCCTGACAACAGATGCCTTGGCCTTAGCCTTGGCAGATGCGCTGACAGCCTCGGGAAGAACGATGCTGATAGCACCGTTCAGGCCGGTGTAGACACCCTTGTCACCGAAGTAGAGGACACCCTGGTACTGCGTACCGTTCTGTGACTCCAGGACGGGGAAGGTGAACACACCCTTGCTCAGGGTACCACCGTAGCCATAAGCGGCCAGGGTTGCCGCATCATAGCCGGCCTCCATCATGCGGGCAGCCTCGGAAACGAAGGCAAACTCACCATCACCCCAGTCGAAGCCCAGGCTCTGGGTCTCCACATAGACAAAGGCGGGATTGGTGGCATTGATCTCCAGGTAGAGACCCTCCTCGGCACAGTCGTCATCGGCATAGGGATATACGCTGTTGCTGTAGGGGTTCATCACGCGGTACAGACCGGGAGTCTCGGTGCTCTCCTTGATCTCGACGGGATAGGTGACAGGCTCGAACACGTGTATGCTGCCATCCTCATCCTGGTACTGATACTGGGTAATCACGATATCATCGGTGAAGAGACCCATACCCAGGCTCTTCCAGGGACTGGCAGCACCGCCACCATAGTACTCGAAGCCAGCCTCGGCAAAGCCTACGGCCTCACCACCGGCAATGGCAGCCAGTACAACCTTCAGCTCGCCGGTCTGCTCGCCAACGGGGATCTTGTTGAGTCCTACTACTACATCGTAGCCCTCTACGTCACCGGCAGCCAGTGCATCGGCTACGGCAGAGGCATCATCGCTCTTCTGGGCAACATAGGCCTTTACGGACTCAACGTCAGCACCCCATTCTGCAAAGATCTGAGCGAAGACATTCTGGCTCTTGTCGGTCAGGACACCGTCGAACTCAACGCTTACGCTGTAGTCGGGTACATAGAAACCGTCAACCTGGATGGTCTCGGGATCATAGCCGAATGAACCGGCTGATACGTACCATGCCACGCAGAGTGAGAACCTACCGGTCTCGGGATCGTAGGTACAGGGATAGGATGCATAGTAGTCAGCACCCGTCCAGTGAGACACGTCGGCAACGGTCACAGGACCGTAGTTGGCGTTGTCGGTCACATACTGGGGAAGAACCTGACAAGCGTGGGTAACGGTGTTGTACTCGATGATGAAGTCGGAACCGGCACCCCAGTTCTCAATCTTGAACTGACCAACGGTGGGATCCAGCATGTACTGACGGTAAGAGATGGGCAGACCGGGATCATCGCCACCCCAATAGTTCACGTAGGTGTAGGTACAGGTGCTGTTGGACTCGCTCAGAGGCCAAGCCTCGGGAGCATAGCCGGCCTTCACCCAGGCAGCCTTGGTGCTGATCCAGGGAGTCCAGGGAGCGGGGATGGCAGCTGCAAACTCGTAGGTTGAAACACCATAGGGGGTGGTGTTGGCCTTGTCAGTGATGGTCAGTACGGCAGCAACCTGCTCCTCGTACTCCATGCCCTCGCTGTCGTATGCAATCTCCAGCTTGGCAATCTCCTCACCGTCCTTGAAGCTTACGGCAGCAGGTGCTACCAGGGGAGTGTGCTCACCCTCCTGCTCCAGCTTTACTTCCACATTCAGGTCACCCTTCGTTACGGCACGCTTTATCTCAACGGTAAAGGAACCCTTGCCCTCTTCCAGATCGTAGAGGGTAATATCGGTGGTGGTTGAGGGGAAGAACACCTGACCACCGGAAACGGCCTCGGCGGGAGTGTACTCAACGCTCTCGCTGCAGGAAGCAGCTGCAAAGCCGAGTGCCAGACCCATGGCCAGACCGAAAAGATTCTTTATAGATTTCATATACTGAATTTCTATTTGTTTTAATAATTGGATATTGTATCTCTATACTGGATGTTCCTTACTCTGCAGCGGCATGGGCACCCACTGCATACTCACCCTCCTCACAGGGATACTTCACTACGCTGGAAGGATCGGGGTTGTTCTGCTCACCCAGGATGGAGTTGGAGTCAATCTCATACTGGGGAATCACGAAGTTCCAGTTGGGCTTGATGCCACGGCAGTTCAGCTTGAACATGTCGGCAGGAGCGTTGGTACCTGCATAGTTCTGCATGACACCGGCACGCAGGCGCTTGGCGTTGGCAAAGCCGATACCCTCACCCCAGAACTCAATACGGATCTGGGTCAGGATCTCCTTGGCCAGGGCGTCTACATCCTTGGCGTTGCAGTTGTACTGTGCATCACGATAGTTCTGCATGAAACCGTTCAGCAGTGCCTTACCAGCCTCCAGACCCTGGGTGCGGGCTACGGCCTCAGCCTCCAGCAGGTAGAACTCCTCCACACGCATGATGGGCACATCGCAGAGACCACCGATGGTGTAGGTCTCATAGTCGCCACCTACGCAACGGAACTTCAGTGACAGGTAGTCGGGCATCTCGTCCAGCCATTCCTTGCCACGGCAAGACTGGTAGTTGTAAACGCTGCGGTCGGGATCCAGGAAGGCGTGCTTACGGAAGTCGCTGTATGCAATGTGATCGTAGAGTGAACGGTCGATAGCAGGACAGGTCAGTGAAGAGTAGCCCCAGTCTGCCTCGGCAGACATCCAACCGGTCCAGTTACACAGGTTGGCCATGTTCTCTGCATCGAAGGAACACTTCCACATCCAGGCACCAACGGCGGTGTTGAAACCGGTGTTCACATCCAGCCACTCCTTCTCGGTCATGGGAGCCGCACCGTGGGTGCTGATGGCCAGACGGGCATACTTGGCAGCGTTCTCATAGTCCTCATCCCACATGTGGACGCGGGCACGGACACCGTATACACAAGCCAGAGAGGGACGGTTCTTGGTCGAGGGATCCTGGACCATGTACTTCTCGGCAGCCTCCAGGTCGCTGAGGATGAACTTGACCATCTCCTCGTGAGAGACACGGGGATTCTTCTTTGAGTCCTCACCGGTGGTCTTCTCGGTAACGATGGGCACGGTCAGGCCAAGTACCTTGGAACAGTCGGTGTACTCATTGTCAACGGGCTCCCAGTGTACCATCAGCTGATAGTAGAACAGGGCACGATAGGCATAAGCCTGTGCCAGGTAGGTCTTCATGGCATCGTTTACGCTCTCGGGATCCTCTACGACAGAAATCACGTCGTTGGCGGCCTTGATGAGCTTGTAGCTGGTGAACCATGAGAGGTATGAGGGATAGGAGAGCAGACCCATACTCTGGCATACGTTATAGCTACGGAACCAGTCGTAGCCTGAATTGGAACCTGCGGGATACATATCACCCAGCAACTCGGTGTCAGCAATGGGGAACATCAGATAACCCATGTCGGTCTCATGCTCCTGAGAGCCATACACATAGTACCACTGAGACATCTGGGAAGAGATACCGTTCACAGAGGCAACGAACGCATCGGCAGAGGCAGCAAGCTGATCTGCAGTTACGGTGCTGCTCTCGGGGAAGGTCTCCTCAATACAACTGGTTGTCAGCAGGGTTGCGGCGGACAACAGTGTAATCTTCTTTAATATCTTGTTCATAATAATCTTTCTTATTACTATAATATATAATAATGTGTATTGCCTAGATTAGAATACAACTTTTACACCACCGGAGATGGTACGGATGGGGGCGTAGCGGGTAGCGTTGGCGCTGCCGGAGTAGGTCTGACGGGGATCGAAGCCCTTACGCTTGCTCCAGTAGAATACGTTCTCCGCAGCAGCGAAGACACGCAGGTTCTGGATGCCGATCTTTGACACTACGTTCTTGGGCAGGGTGTAACCGAAGTTGATGTTCTCGATGTTAAGGTAAGAGGCCTTGGTCAGGAAGCGGGTTGAAGCGGCTGCGCTGTACTCGTCACCCATCATGAAGCGGGGGATATCAGAACCGGCGTTGCTGCTTGACCATGACTTCAGGATGTCAGCATGGTAGTTGTAACCGGTGTTTGAACCGGTGGGGCTTGACATGAAGGTTGCATAGGTAGCGTCATAGCCGTAGCCACCAATCTGATAAGAGAAGTTGGCACTCAGGTCGAAGCCCTTGTAGGTCAGGGTCGTACCGAAACCACCATAGAAGGGAGGAATGGTAGACTTGTTGGCCATGTAGTAGTCGGCATCGGCATAGGTGGTAGTGAGGTGACGTTCACCGGTAAAGATCTTATTACCGAACTCATCCTTGGCATACTCGTCGCTGTAGACGATGTTACCTTCAGCATCCTTCTCGATATTGCCGAACTCGTCCTTCTTAGGCTCGTAGGCATACACGTTCTGATACCACATAGACAGACCAGCCTGGCTGGGATCGTATACCATGTCAGCCTCGGGGGTACCAGCGGGATAGGTCAGCTTGTAGGTATCCTCGCTGTAGATACCGGCATACTCCCTGTAGCGCCAGCTGTAGAGAGGAGCACCCTCGGTCACGAAGGAGCTGCCGTTCACATAACCCATATACTGATTGCCGTCCTTGTCCCAGATAGCAGTGGTCTTCTTATCGGGATCCAGCTTGGTGATGCGGTTTCTCAGCCATGCACCGTTTACGTTGAAGTCCCACTGGAAGTCCTTGGTCTTCACCAGGGTAGCTGCCAGGTCGATCTCGATACCGCTGTTGGACATGTCACCTACGTTGTCGTAGTAGCTGCTGTAACCCAGAGAGGGAGCTACGTAGAAGGCGAAGAGCATGTCGGTGGTCCTACGGTTGTAGTATTCGATGCTACCGGTCAGACGGTCGTTCCACAGACCGAACTCAAGACCTACGTTGATGTTGGTATTGGTCTCCCAGGTGATGTCGTGGGAACCCTTGCCGGCAAATGAGGTAGCAGGCTCGTTGTTGGCATTGTTCAGGTCGTAGCGGTCGGTGTACAGGTAGCTGCCGATACCGTCGTTACCCTGTGAACCGATAGAGGCCTTTACCTTCAGCTCGTTCAGCCAGTTGGTCTTGGGGAACCACTGCTCCTTGGCGATACGCCAGGCAGCACCCAGTGACCAGAAGTTACCCCAACGGTTGTCGGGATGGAACTTGGAGCTGGCATCGCGACGGAATGAACCGCTGGCGAAGATACGCTCGTCATAGTCGTACATGCCACGGAAGAAATAACCCTCATTGTTGTAGGTGCTCTTTGAAGAGGCGGCAGACTTGCCATCCAGCACGGCACCGCTCAGTTCCTTGTTGTCCTGTGAGAACATCTTGGACTTCTCGGCAGACAGGGAGTAGCTGCGGTCGTTGGTGTACTCGTGACCCAGCAGCAGGTTGATGTTGTGGTGGTCGGCGATGGTGGTGTTGTAGTTCAGCAACTGCTGGAGGTTATAGCTGTAGTAGCGGTCGTGCTCCTTGATGACGGTACCACCGGTGGTATCGAACTGGCCATAGTAGGGATTGTACACCAGGGTGTAGCGACCCTCGTTCAGCATGTAGGTGCCATTGACCGTGGCGGTCAGGCCCTTGGTGATGTAGAAGTCGGCAAAGAAGTTACCGGTTGACTCGTTACCCTCGTTGTTGTAGGTGTTCAGCAGGGCATCCGAGTAGGGATGTGCATCGCTGATGAAGGGGCGGCCATAGCCACCGTTCAGACCGTTACCATAGTCGTAGCGGGTGATGCCGTCACTGTCTACCATGATGTTGCCCTGGCCATCGCGCATGTAGAATGGATAGATGGGAGCAACCTGGAGGGCGGGAGCCCAGATGTTACCGGAGCTGGTCTCGCTGCCGTTGTTGGACAGGGTGTTGTAGTTGAAGCGAGAGTAAGAAACGTTCATGCCGATCTTGGCCCACTTCTTGATGAGGTAGTCAGCCTTCAGACGACCGCTGAAACGCTGGAAGTCGCTGGCTGCAGTGATACCCTCGTGGCTCAGGTAACCCATTGAAGCGTAGAAGTTTGAACGCTCGTTGGCACCATTGGCGCTTACGGTGTACTCCTGACGGAGACCCTTGTTGGTTGACTCATCCAGCCAGTTGTCGGGAGTCATGTAGTAGTCCTGGCCCTTGTAGTTCACCACGCGGCCCAGGGTGGCTGCGGGGTTGAGCTTGCCATTCAGACCGATCATCTGCTGGCCCTCGGGTATGGTATAAACATTGTAGCCCAGACCACCGTTACCCTGGTCGCCGCAAAGGTTCTGGTTGGCCTTCAGCCAGGCTGCGGTCTCAGACATACCCTGGTTCAGGTAGTAGTTGTTCAGGGCTGAGTAGTGTGCCTCATAGTAGTGGGCGGGATCCTTGATGATGTTGTACTGGGGAAGTGCACGGCTGTTCGAACCCCACTTGGCATCCACGGTGATGGTGGCATCCTTGCCAACCTTGGCCTTCTTGGTGGTGATCATGATCACACCGTTGGCACCGCGGGCACCATAGAGGGAGTTAGAGGCAGCATCCTTCAGGACGGTCATGCTCTCGATATCGTTGGGGTTGATGGTAGAAAGGTCACCGCTGTAGGGAGCACCGTCCACTACCAGCAGAGGACCCTGACCGGCATTGATTGAACTGAAACCACGGATACGGATGGTGGGGTTGCTACCGGGGGCACCGTTTGAACTGGTCAGCTGCAGACCGGGAACCGCACCGGCCAGAGCCTCGGTTACGGAGGTTACCTGAGCCTTGTCCAGCTCATCGCTGCCTACCACCTTGGCAGAACCGGTGTAGGCGCTCTTCTTGGCGGTACCGAAAGCTACGACCATCACCTCATCCTTCACGGTGGTGTTGGTCTCCAGACGGACTACCATGCCGTTCTTTGCGGCAATGGTAGCAGGCTTCATACCTGCAAAACTGAAGTTCAGGTTCTTCTGACCCTGAGGAAGAGTTACGGAGAACTTACCGTTTGCATCGCTCAGGACACCAGTGTTGGTGCCAGGAACGCGAACAGCAACTCCGATCAGGGGTTCGCCCGTCTCACCGTCCAGTACGGTACCGGTGATGGCTTTCTGGGCGAATGCCATGCCTACTGCCATAAACATGCAGGCAAGGAACAATCCTAATTTTTTACCCATGTTGTTTTTTGTTTGGTTAATAATGAATATATTTGTTTGTTATCTCTCGCTCTTTCCGTTACAGGGACCGCATGCCCTGCCTTTTCATACCTTATTTATTATATAAGGAGCATAACATGGAATATGGGGACTTTGCCGCTCCACCATATCCGATAAGGCAAATAGCTGAAAGTGCACGTTATCCTTTGTTACCTGACAAACTATCTTTACACCCTATACTGCATCCAATATACAATAATCGGTGCAAAATTAACACATTTTATTAAAATACGCAACAAATACTTAATAAAACTTCAATCTGAAGCCATTCGGATAGCAAAATGTCATAACAAAAGTAAAGGAATGGCCTGGTAATGCAAAAAAAGGCAATCGCATTACCAGGCCAGGACACGCCAGAAGGGGACACCATGCCGCCCATGACAGAATTTCCCCGGAAGACGACGGGTCTCCCGGGGAAATATATCTCAGGCCTTGCGTCTGAAGGCTCAGATCACAGGTTTATGTTGTTGTAGTTGCTGCTGGGGGTAGCAAATTCGTCCACGGTAACGGAATAGTTGATCTTGTTCAGGGAAGCAGATCCGGGAACTACGCTCTCGCCAGCATCCGTATCGGTGGGAGGAATGAAACCGGCACTCTCGTTGAAGATGAAGGTGTAGACATACTTCTTGCCCTCTGACCAGTCGGCACTGAAGGGGATGGCCACATCGGCATAGGTGTCGGTGCTGGCGCTGGGCCAGAGCAGTACGCTGTTGCTGCCGTCAACGATGGCCTGGATCTTGCAACGTACCAGGAAGTAGGCAGTCTTCTTGGAGCAATAGGGGTCAGTCTCGGGATCCCATGCGGACAGCTTCTGGGGCAATACCATCAGCGAACCGTTTTCCGAGGTGGTCAGGTTGGTGGGCGTATCGCCTACGGACTTGACCTCGGGGAACTGGGTGGTATAGGTGAACAGGTTGGCGTCCAGGTTCCACTTGCCGGTCACAACCTCACCGGGAGCGGCAGGACTGGCCGTGGTTGCCCTGGGCAGCTCATAGGTACCGGAAGACACCACGTTCACGATCTTCACGTCGGCTACGTCGACAATCCAGTTGGGGTTGAGGTTCTGCGCACGGAATACGATCTGCGAGAGGGCGTGACGGAAGTTCACGTCAACCGTACCCGCATTGGCTGCACCGGTATAGGCACTGGCACAATCCATCACGTTCACGGCATACAGCACATCCTCCTGCTTCTGGGGATTAGAGGACGAGGTATAGGTGAAGGTGGCAGGAGCAGTCAGGAAATCCCCGGAGGCCGGCATGCTGGTCTTCAGCGTCCTGGGGCTGACGGAATAGAAGGTCATGCTGCCGGAACGCGGCCACAGGTAGCTGGTGGAGGTGCTCCATACACCCTCGTTCTTCGTAACGGTCTCAGCATCCATGTACTTGTATGCCACACCGTCCTGTACCAGATAGGTGTTCAGGGCAAACTCGCTGAGCGTGTTGACGGTCATCACGGAACGCGTGGAAAGCTTTGATACGTTTGTGCTGAAAGTTATGGCCTTGGGGCTATCCTGACGGGCTGGAATCTCAGCGTTGTCATTGGAGCAGGATACAATCACCGCACTAAACAGCAGAGGTAAGAATGATTTCTTCATAAATACTTTTTACTTTATATAATACTCATACGATTGTTGTCACATAATGACATCGAAGTGCTCCTCACCGAAGTCATCGATGTCCGTCCGGATGCCATCTCCCCCGAAGCTGCTGCCGCTGTCGTCGCCGGGGTAGTAGGGATCGTCGGGCTCAAGCTCGCTCATGCCCGTGATGTCCACATTGATCTCAATGATGTGATTTGCCTTCTGGGCAGAAACCTGGTCGGTCACATCAAAGCGGTAGTAGGAGATGGTGCCCTCGCCCTTGAGGACGTAGGCAATCAGGTTATTCTCAGTCTGGTAGCCGTTCTGGTAGTAAGGGCCGAAGGAACGGATGGTGCCGCTCTTCACGTTCCCGTCGCCACCCAGTTCGGCAATGGTCCTGACGGACTTGGCCGTCTCGGGAATCCCGCCATTGAACAGGAGCCGGGAATTGGAGAGGTCGGAGAGCGTGGCCCTCCATCCCTTTGCATCGGTCATGGTGTCAGCACCTGAAATGTGGATATTGAAATGGCGGACCTGGCACACGGGCTTGATGACCAGCGTCTGAAGGTTCTGTTCCAGGGGATTGTCCAGCACATCCACAGTCATATAGCCGCCGTAGACAGGCTCCAGTCCGTCATAGGGGACGAGCGAGAGCAGCGAGAATGTGTGGGCGTCATACTGCCCCCTGCTGGTCACATCATTCAGGTTGTTGTTGAGGAAGAGGAGGTCTGAGGGACCGGAAGTCACGCGGATGGACTGTGGCTCTGCGGTGCAGGCCACGTCGAACTTCTCATACTGGCCCGTCAGCGAATTGTAGAAGTACAGGCTCATTCCTTCGGGAATCGTGTCGCCCGGCTCCAGGGCGGACCAGTCAAACACGATGTTGACCAGCGTGGGCAGGGGTTCCCGCAGCAGAAGGGGCTTATGCTCGCACGAGGCGAAGGCGAGGATGACGGCAACCGGCAGGGCTACCGCCAGCATTATATGCTTCAAAGTTTCTTTCATGTCCTAATATTCCTTTCCTAACTTCCAAATCAATGAAACCTCCAGCTTGGTGGGACCTACCCAGTGCATCGTCCTGGTCTTTTCCAGATAATACTTCTTGTCCGAGGGCAGGCCGGGGGTGTACTTATGAAGCGTGCCCTGGGCATAGCCGAGACCCAGGTTGAAGTCAAGGCTGAAGTGCTGGGAAAGCCACAGGGAGTAACCATACGACAGGCCACCGCCCCAGGTCCACTTGGGTCCCTGGTAGCCGACGCCCTTCCACTCGAAGTCATAGGTTCCCATCT
>JAZRVZ010000020.1:0-6403 GCA_045599425.1 Bacteroidaceae bacterium
CAAGACCGTCCTGAAATGTAAGCATCACACTAAATCCACAAGTGCCAACTTAACGAATTGAAAACTTAACGAATTGAGAATGGAAAATGGATAATTGAAAACGCTAAGTGGCTCTGCCGGTAATTGCAGAGCGCAGCGGGGCAATAATTTTCCATTTTCAATTTTCCATTTTCGCTTCGCTTCGCCTCACCTCATAGCTGATGCTGGTGCCCTTCAGCAAGGGTGAGGAGAGATGTAGGGTTACCTTGCCCGTGCGGCCGGTATT
Organism: Bacteroidaceae bacterium; assembly: GCA_045599425.1. Lineage (GTDB taxonomy): Bacteria > Bacteroidota > Bacteroidia > Bacteroidales > Bacteroidaceae > Physcousia. The sequence goes on from JAZRVZ010000020.1 coordinate 266, forward strand.
GCGGACATAAGCCAGGAGCTGGCCGTGATAGACACGCTGCTGATTGTCGCGGTAGTTGCCCATGTCCGTATTGTCCGAACCCTCCAGTCCGAGTAGCGTGGCAGGACCCTCGATGCGACAGCTTATGTTGTTGTCTGCCAGGCGTACGACACGTCCCTCCTCATCCAGTACTTCAATCAGGATGTGATTCAGGCCCTCGGCACTTTCATCGGCCTTTTCACCCACGTTGCCATGCTCGCCAAGCCTGCCGGTCTTGCCCAGCGCATTGTCGAAGCGGGCACGGATACTGTAGGGGCGACCGCTGGTCACTATGCTGTACCGGGCCTCGTCCTGACCGTCCCGGTTCACGCCGATGGCCGTCAGCTCACCGGCCTCGTAGGGGATGTCCCAGTGGACGATGCCGTTCTTCGGATCCTTCTCCTTCACCTCGCCCACCACCTTGCCGTTCAGCAGCAGTCGGGCCTTGGGCGAGTTGGTGTAGCAGACGACGCGGATGGTCTGTCCGGCCTCGTAGTTCCAGGTGTCCAGCGCCTCGGCGGATACACTGCTGTTGTTCCCACCCCTGCGGCTACCCGCATTGCCGGTACCACGGATGGCATACGTACCGATGTAGCATACCGGATCCTCGCACCACAGCGAGGCACGGAAATGCCCACGGGGCTTGGCAAAGCTGCCGAAATCCAGCAGACCCGTATTCAGTCCGCGGGAAGGCCAGCGCCCCGACTCACCCAGGTAGTCCGTACCCGTCCAGATAAACTGTCCGAAGATGAACTCCTTGTCGCGCACGGCACACCAGGCATCATATCCCACACCGTTCTCCGAACCGTATATGACCCTTTCAGGGTACGTCCTATGATCCTCGTCGTACCGGTTCTCCGTATAGTTGTAGCCCACCACGTCCACGGCCTCGGGATATTCGGTCTGGTTGCTCATCACCACACCGGCCAGTGCCCCCGTTACGGGACGCGAATCATCCACCCTGCGCACGATGGCCGAGAGCCTCTTGGCAATCTTGCCTATGCGCTCCGCATTGGGACGCTTGGGATCATATCCCCCGAACATGGGCTGGTTGATCACCGCATTGCCACCGTCCAGGATGGGGTGGGAGTAGGGGTCGTTGGGATAGTCCACCTCGTTGCCGATGCTCCACAGGATGATGCTGGGATGGTTGCGGTCCCGGCGCACCATGTCCTCCACGTCGCGGTCTATCCACTCCTCAAAGAAGTCAAACGTACCGTCATAGCTCGGCGTACCCTGGTTCCATCCCTCCACCCACTTGCGCTTCGGGTATTCCCACTCGTCGCTCGCCTCGTCCATCATCATCAGCCCCAGGCGGTCACACAGGTCATACAGCACGGGACTTTGCGGATTATGCGCACAGCGGATGGCGTTCACGCCAATCTCCTTCAGCTTCAGCAGACGGCGTTCCCATACCTGTCCGGGCACCACGGCACCCAGCACGCCCGCATCGTGATGCAGACAGACACCCTTCACCTTCATGTTCCTGCCGTTGAGGGCAAAGCCATGGTCGGGTGTGAACTCCAGGCTGCGCAGCCCCACGTTCACCACATTGCCGTCCACCGCCTTCCCGTCCTGCAGGAGCGAGGTGTGGAGCGTATAGAGATAGGGATCGTCCAGGTTCCAGCGATGGGGCTTCGGCAGTGTCAGGCGCAGCTTGTTCCTGCCCTCCCCGGGCTTGCCCTGGGCCGAGGCCACCAGCCGGCCACCGGCATCCTTCAGCTCCAGCTTCAGACCCATCCTGCCCTGCGCCTCCTTCAGGTTCTCCACTTCAACATCCACTTCAATGATGGCCGACTTATCGCTGAGTCTCACGGTCTTGTATCCCGTTCCCCATTGCACCAGATGGCAGGCCGGAGCCTCCACCATCCACACGTCGCGATAGATGCCGCTGCCCGTGTACCAGCGCGAGTCAGCATACTTGCTGTGGTCCACACGTACGGCCAGCACGTTCTCCCCGGCCTTCAGGAAGGGAGTCATCTCGTAGAGGAAAGACGCATAGCCGTTCGGCCGTTTGCCCAGCAACTGACCGTTCAGATACACCTCGCTGCGGTTATACACGCCCTCAAAGTAAATATACTTCCTCAGGCGCTGCGCATCCTTCAGGTCCGCCTCGCTCAGGGTGAAGTGCTTGCGGTACCAGCCGATGCCGCCGGGCAGGTAGCCCGTACAGCTGGCCAGGGTGGGCGAGAGCTGTCCCTCGATGCTCCAGTCGTGGGGCAGCTGTCGCTTCTGCCATTTGCTGTCCTCTGCCTGCAGCTGGCTGAACGCAGCATCGTCGGAAAGGGTAAACAGCCATCCGTCATTGAACCTGCCGGCCTGGCCGAAACTGACCTGCGCCGCGCTCTTTCCTGTCAGCAGCATGGCCATCACCACTGCCGCCAGACGTATTCTTTTCCTCATGTTGTTACAAGTTGAATGTGTTATGCAAATATACGCATAAATTTCCATTTTTCAAAGAAAAACCACACAATTATTTGTTCATCTTGCATATTATGCGTATTTTTGCAATACCCAGGACATTAACCAGTTTGAACAATGAAAACCAAGACACTTTGCCTTGCCATGCTGTTGGCAGGCGCCACCTCGGCCCAGGCCCAGGTCGTGATCAATGTGGATGCCCAGAAGCAGGGTCCGGCCGTCAGCCCCACCCACTATGGCATCTTCTACGAGGACATCAATCATGCCGCCGACGGCGGACTCTACGCCGAACTCATCCGCAACCGTTCCTTCGAGGACGACCTGATGGCCCCCGGTGGCCGTGGTGGCCGCCGTCGTGGTGGCGAGGGTCAGCAGGCTCCCCAGGCTCCCCGCATCACCAGCTGGTCGGCCGTGGGTGGCGCACAGATGAGGCTCACCCGGCAGAATCTCCTCAACAGCGTACAGCACAATGCGCTCGATGTCACCCTGGCTGCTGCCGGAGACGGTGTGCGCAACGAAGGCTTCTGGGGCATCAATGCCGTCAAGGGCCGCAAGTACAAGCTCTCCTTCTTTGCCAGGAGCGACGCCGGCTTCACCGGCAACCTTACCGCCCAGCTCGTCTCCAAGAGTGGCGCCCAGCTCGGTCAGGCTGTCGTGAAGGTCGCTGCCAGCGGTGCCTGGAAGAAGTACACTGCCGAGCTTACTGCCACTGGCGACGATCCCAAGGCCGAGTTCCTGCTCACTGCCGACAAGGCCGGACAGTTGCAGCTCGACGTGGTCAGCCTCTTCCCACCCACCTTCAAGAACCGTCCCAACGGCATGCGCCCCGACCTGGCACAGATGCTGGCCGACATGCACCCGCGCTTCATGCGCTTCCCCGGCGGCTGCTTCGTGGAGGGCCAGCAGAGTCCCGACAATGCCTTCCGCTGGAAGCGCACCATCGGTCCCATCGAGGAGCGTGAGGGTCATGCCAACGTCAACTGGGGCTACCGCACCAGCGACGGAATCGGTTTCCACGAGTACCTGCAGCTCAGCGAGGACCTCGGTGCCAAGCCCCTCTTCGTGGTCAACGTGGGCATCTGGCACGGCGGCTGCGATCCCTACGACCAGATCGACTCCTGGATAGAGGAGTGCCTCGACGCCCTGGAGTATGCCAACGGCCCCGTCACCTCCAAGTACGGCAAGATGCGTGCCGACAACGGCCATCCCGCCCCCTTCAACCTGGAGTACATCGAGATCGGCAACGAGAACTACAACTTCAACATGCAGAACAACTCCGACCAGTCCGACCACTATCCCGAGCGCTACATCCAGTTCTACAAGGCCATCAAGGCCAGGTACCCCAGCGTCAAGTGCATCGGCAACGTGGAGTCCTGGAGCACCGACAACCCCAGCTGGCGCAACGAGCACCCCGTGGACATGGTCGATGAGCACTACTACCGCAATCCCCGCTGGTTTGCCGACCGCTTCAACAAGTACGACTCCTACCCACGCGACCGCCACAAGATCTACGTGGGCGAGTATGCCGTAACCAGCCAGTTCGGCGAGATCGGCAACCTCAACGCAGCCCTGGGCGAGGCCGTCTACATGATGGGTATGGAGAACAACTCCGACGTGGTCGTGATGAACTCCTACGCCCCCATCTTCGTCAACGAGAACGATGCCCGCTGGCGTCCCGACATGATCCGCTTCAATTCCCGCGACTGCATGGGCACGCCCTCATACTACGTCCAGCAGCTCTTCCCCAATAATATAGGTACGCGCGTGCTGAAGACCGACTACACCTGGAAGCTGACCACACCCAATGCCAAGCCCGAGGAGAAGAAACCCGTACAGGTGGGACTGGCCACCTGGAACACCCAGGCGCAGTATCGCAATGCACAGCTCATCGTGGATGGTCAGATCACCGACATCAGCGACTTCACCCAGTGGACCTTCACCAACGGCACCTGGAAGGTGCAGGACGGTGTCTATCAGCAGGTGTCCGACCAGCAGCCCGCCATCTCTGTCTGCCCACGGAAGATCAGCTCTAAGAAGTACACCTATAAGGTACAGGCCATGAAGACCGGCGGAGCCGAAGGCTTCATGATGATGGTGGGCTATACCGATGCCCGGAACTATCAGTGGTACAACGTAGGCGGATGGGACAACGTGCAGAGTAACGTGGAGCAGACCATCGATGGCGGCAAGACCACCATTGCCCGCGACAAGCGCTTCCACGTGGAGAACAACCGCTGGTACGACCTTCGGATCGATGTCGACGGCGACAGCCTCCACTGCTACATCGACGGCAAGCTGGACTTTGCCTGCAAGCTTCAGAAGGGTGGCGCGATGGAAGGCGTCTATGCCACCACCACCATCGACGAGGCCAGGAAGGTGATGTACGTCAAGGTGGTCAATGTGGGCGAGGGTAGTGCCGAGGGCACCCTGAACCTCCGGAACTGCCAGGTCAACACCGCCAGGGCCGGTGCCGTCAGCCTCACCCGCCTCTCTTCCGCCAGCGGCAACGACGAGAACACCCTGCAGAATCCCCGTGCCATCTATCCCACTCCTGCAGAGGCCAAGGCCACGGATCCCCGCACCGTCAAGTTCCAGGTTAACCCCTTCAGCGTCAATATCCTGAAGCTGCAGCTGAAGTAACGCATTCAGAATCTATGATAAATGTACGGCCCTCGGAAGCAATTTCCTGAGGGCCGTCTTTCTTCTACCTGTGCGAATTGACAAAAACCAAAATCCACACCTTATGTTTGATGCAATGTCTCTTCGAGCCATTGATGGTACAGCCGTCTGAAAATCCTTGTATGCAAGCATCCTGATATTTTCAGCCAACTGCACCATCACACTAACGTGTTAGCATCAACCATAAGGCGATAAACAGAAAAAACAATTACTACTGTTTGATGACAATGAAATGCATTGATACGCCAACGTTTTTTTTCTGTTTATCGCTCACATACAGAGGAAAGCGGTGCATGCACCGCTGGTGATGGTAATGTGAAAATTGCGTGGGAGAGCTTGCCTCTCACAAAGAAATTTACACATTGCCAGCATCAACCCGAAAGGGTTTCCTCTGTATGTGAGGGTTTATTCTTGTTTTTGTTGAATCCAACCGCACAGGACGTTATTTTTTGCCTTCGTTTTCATCTACTTCAAGTACGTCTTTCCCTCCAGGATATACAACCCCCTGGCGGGAATCCTGCCTAACCTTGCGCCACCCAGCGAATGGGGCAGGCTGTTCTCGCGGGTGGCCTCCGGTGCAGCGATGGCATCCACATAGCCACCCTCGCCGTAGTACCCCTTGATCACCGCATCCTTCAGCGCCTCGTGCGTCCAGGCCGGCTTGCTGCGGTCAGCCCCGTCGGAGAGCGTCATCCAGTAGAAGCACGTGATGCCGCGTGCCTTCGCCCGTTCCGTGAAGTACCGGGCAAAGTCCTCGATGTTCCTCGTCTGCGTAGCATTGTTCCAGTCCACCTCCGCGTCCACTCCCCATTCGCCCACGATCACCGGTGCATTGTGCTTCTTGATCAGATGCGTGTTCAGGTTCGTGAAAGTCGTGTTAATCTCCGACTTCATCGAAGCGTTGTAATTAATTGAGTTCCAGTAGCTGTGTACCTGGAAAACAATGTGCCCGCTACCCGCCGGAACCTCCGGCATGGCCATCTGCTACAAGGGGTCCAGCAGGTGCTGGTTCCAGCTGCC
>JAZRVZ010000021.1:0-3115 GCA_045599425.1 Bacteroidaceae bacterium
CGCTGAGATACAGGTCATCCGTGGCTCGGGCAAGCGTACCGTCAGCGGCACCGTGACCGTCATTCCCGAACGTCCCAAGGAGGGTTGGAAGTGGAACACTTCTCGCCTGGCCACCGATGGCATACTGACCATTGAGGAGGATACCGACGCAATCCTGTCCGTCAAGGAAGACGGACATAGCGAAACCTACGACCTGCAGGGCCGTCCCGTTGCCCGTTCTGAGGGAGGCATCATCATCAAGAACGGTAAGAAGATATTGGGAAATTAAAAGTTGAAAATTGAAGACTCGGCGAAGTCAAAACTGAAATTCAAGACTTTATAGAAATGAAGAAAACACTCACCATACTTGCCCTGTTCGTCTGCATGATGGCCTGGGCCCAGCGCGACATCAACTTCAATGCCGGTTGGCACATGTCGGGCACACGACTCACCGCCGAACGCGACGTCACCCTGCCCCATGCCTGGAATGAAGAATTTGCCTACCGCGTACCCATTGCCAGTCTGCCTGACGACACCGTGCGCTACACCAAGACCTTCACGGCACCTGCGTCATGGAAGAACCAGAAAGTCTTCATCGAATTTGAGGGTGCACGCCAGAGTGCCGAGGTATGGCTCAATGGTCATCGCCTCGGTCTGCACCAGAATGGTGTGATGGCTTTCGGTTTCGACCTCACGCCTTATATAATAATAGGTAAGGAGAACCGTCTTGATGTGCTTACCGACAACGACTGGAGCTACCATGAGAAGACACCTGACGGCACAGAAATCAAGGTGAAGGACGGAGAGGTGGTGAAGGATGGCAACAATCTGCCCAACAACGAGCTCCAGCCCACTTCTTTCCAGTGGAACAACAAGAACTTCAACGCCAACTATGGAGGTCTGCCCAAGAACGTCCGACTGCACGTCATGCCACGTCTCTATCAGACCCTGCCCCTCTACAGCACGCTGGGTACAACGGGCATCTACATCTATGCCAGGGACCACGATGTGAAGGGGCACACGGCCACCATCCATGCCGAATCGCAGGTGCGCAACGAGACTGGCAAGCCACAGCAGGTGACCTACAAAGTGGAGGTCGTTGACCATCAGACGGGTCAGAGCCTGGCCACATTCCAGTCGCCCCTGCAAACCATCGGCAAGGGTGAGACTGCCATTCTCTCCGCCGAGCATAGCGTGGAAGGACTGAAGTTCTGGTCATGGGGCTACGGTTATCTCTACGATGTGAAGACGTCCCTCATCACCGAGGCAGGCGACAAGTCCCTGCAGAGCGAGGCCGTCACCACCACCGGATTCCGCAAGACGGAGTTCCGAGACGGACAGACCCTCCTCAACGACCGCACCATTATGATGCATGGCTATGCCCAGCGTACCAGCAACGAGTGGCCCGGTGTGGGCATGAGCGTACCAGCATGGCTCTCCGACTACAGCAACCGTCTCATGGTCGAATCCGGCGGCAACCTTGTCCGCTGGATGCACGTCTGTCCCTGGAAGCAGGACATTGAGTCCTGCGACCGTGTAGGTCTCATCCAGGCCATGCCTGCCGGCGATGCCGAGAAGGATGTGACCGGCCGACACTGGGAACAGCGCACCGAACTGATGCGCGATGCCATCATCTACAACCGCAACAATCCCAGCATCCTCTTCTATGAATGTGGCAACAAGGGCATCAGCGAGGCCCACATGCAGGAGATGAAGGCCATACGCGACCAGTACGACCCATACGGGGGACGTGCCATAGGCAGCCGTGAGATGCTCAATGTCGCCACCTCCGCCGAGTATGGTGGCGAGGTGCTCTACATCAACAAGTCAGCCACCAAGCCCGTCTGGGCCATGGAATACTGTCGTGACGAAGCCCTTCGCCGCTACTGGGACGACTGGTCCTACCCCTACCACAAGCACGGTTTCGGCCCCCTCTACAAGGATGCCGATGCCTCTGCCTACAACCAGAACAACGACCAGTTCGCCGTTGAGATGGTACGTCGCTGGTTCGACTACTGGCAGGAGCGTCCCGGCATGGGCCGTCGCGTAAGCAATGGTGGCGTCAAGATCGTCTTCTCCGACACCAACACCCACAACCGTGGCGAAAGCAACTACCGCACCTCCGGTGTCACCGATGCCATGCGCCTGCCCAAGGATGCCTTCTATGCCCACCAAGTCATGTGGGACGGCTGGGTGACACCCGAGAAGAGCCGCACCCACATCGTGGGTCACTGGAACTATGCCAAGGGTACGAAGAAATCCGTCTTCGTCATCAGCGACGCCCCCTGCGTACGCCTCTACCTGAACGGTCGCGAGGTAGGACGCGACAAGGTGGAATACCACTTCCTGCACCGTTTCGAGGACGTGCCCTTTGAATCCGGCACCCTCACCGCCATCTCCTGCGACCAGGACGGCAACCTCCTCTCCCAGCACAGCCTGCAGACCGCCGGAGAGCCCGTTCGACTCAACGTCAGGAGCCTCCATCCGCTGGGCAACAAGCTCAATGCCGACGGAGCCGACATGTCCCTCATTGAATTCGAGGTCGTAGACGAGCAGGGCCGTCGCTGTCCCCTCGCCTTCAACAGGGTACATTTCAGCGTGGAAGGCCCCATCGAATGGATCGGTGGCATTGCCTACTGCGACAGTGTGAAGTACCGCGACGAGTGGAAGAAGAACCCCAACAGCATCCGTTCCCTCGACCTTCCCGTAGAGTGCGGTGTCAATCGCGCCCTTGTCCGCAGCACCGGCGGTCGGGGCAGGGCTGTCATCCGCTACGAAGTAGAGGGACTGCCTCAGGCCAGCGGGACCCTCGCCATCGACTGCGGCGACTATCCCGTCCCCCTTGACTTCCGTCCCGTCCGTGGTGAGACTCCTTCCACACCCTCATACGCCGACCTCCGACGCACCCACATCCCCTCCCGTGTCGTCGCCGGAAGCAACCAGGCAGAAGCCCGGCAAAGCATCGATGACAGCGAGGATACGGAATGGAAGAACGACGGCAAGGCCTCCACGGCCTGGATACGCTATGAGTTTGACCAGCCCGTCCGCATTGACGAACTGGACATGAAACTCACCGGCTGGCGCCAGCGCAGCTACCCCCTTGAGATCTACGCCGACACCACCCTCGTCTGGGACG
>JAZRVZ010000022.1:0-20748 GCA_045599425.1 Bacteroidaceae bacterium
TCCGGCAGCTATGGCTATCAGGATGGCGAGAGTACATCGACGAACACCACGGACACGCGGTTCTACCTGATGGGGGACAGCATCCGCAGGGTGAACCAGGTGATAGAGACACCCTCGGAACGACATAACGCAAGTGCCAGGGCCCGGTTCCGCCATCGCTTCGGCGAATTTACCAACCTGGGCGTGAACTATGAATTCAGTCTGAACCGCCGCACGAACAGCCAGACGTACAACGATGTGCTGGGCGACGTACTGAGTCCCATTGACTCGTTGCACTACGACAACCGTTTCAGGGATGTGGCACATGGTCCCATCGTGGATTTGAAATATGATGATAAGACGCTGATGCTGCAGTTCAGCGGAAGGGCACAACCTACGCACCGCACGGCGGACAATACACGCTACGGACTGACCCAGAACAATGCCTACGACGGTGTGTCCTACCGGGCACACGGACGTATGGAACTGAAGATGCATCAGGACAAGAACAAACTGACGCTGCAGTACACGGGAAACAACAGTCTGCCTTCACCGGACGATATCAGCAGTGTGGTTGACTACTCTAACCCGATGGTGATACATCGTGGCAATCCGGACCTGAAGGAGGCCTTCCGTCACCAGATGTCGGCGGAGTACCAGGTGGGCTCGCTGATGCGACTGACGGCCAGCTACAACCGTACTGACAACCAGCAGACAACGCTGTCGGTCATTGACAGAATGTCCGGAGTGCGCATGACGATGCCGACTAACATCAATGGCAACTGGGGTGCGAACACGAACCTGTTCCTGACGCGCAATATCAAGGATGTGGCACTGATCGGTACCGTGAACTACAGTTACAACCACGGTGTGTCCTTCGTACAGCAGGCTGGTCAGTTAGAGGCAGCGAAGAGTGCAAGCCAGTGGCACCGTGTGGACGCTGGACTGTATGGTACGTACACAAACAAGAACCTGATGCTCATCGCGGCAGCCAGCTACAGCAGGGATCACAACCAGAGCGATTACATGACGACAGCCACGAAGGGGCAGCAGGCTGGTGGTAACCTGGGCGTGGAGTACACACTTCCGCTGAAGCTGAATATCAAAATGAAGTCGGACCTGAAGTACACACGCAGATTCGGCTACGAACTGGAGTCGGCCAACCGCAGTGAATATCTGTGGAACGCGAGCGTGGAGTATAGATTCCTGGACTTTGTGACTGCCTCGCTGGAGTGGCGTGACATCCTGAAGTCGCAGCGCGGCTTCAATGCCTCCCAGACGAATACAGGATGGAGTGAGACGCAGCAGTACGGCAATACGTCATTCGTTGTGATGAGGCTCGCCGTCAAGTTGTTCAAGTAGACCTTGGACAACTGACGATCTGTTTATTCGGATAATCGTTTTATTGATCAGTCGGATTCCCGGCCGCTATTTGTTAAATAAATATTAAGCCACCCGCGTTATTTGCACGGGTGGCCTTTTTGTTGTAATTTTGCGAACAAATTGATTGGATGATGAGACGTTTTCTGTTTCTTTTCATTTCGTGCCTGTGGTTTTCCTGCGTCTGTCTTGCCCAGGAGAAGGAGGTGAAGCTGGACAGCATCGAGTTGCAAGGCAAGCTGGTGGACAGTTTTACGCGTGAGGTGATAGACAGTGTGTGGATTGAGCTGTACCGGATGCCGGACAGCGTGATGGTGGACACCTTGTATAATTACCGCGAGCACATGATGAAGATGTGGGGATGGGAGTATCCCGTGGATGGCTTCAATACGAAGGTACCCACGCATGGCAAGTACATGATCTATGCAGCAAAGAAGGGGTACAAGCCTTTCTTCCATGCGTTTGAGATTCCGCGCAAGCGCTATAACAAGAAGGTACGCGAGTGGGACCTGGATGAGTTGCTTATGTACAAGGCGGGTTCGACGTTCCTGGACCGCGACCTGGATGAGATAACCGTCAAGGCGACACGCGTGAAGATGGTGATGCACGGTGACACAGTTGTGTATAACGCCGATGCGTTCCAGTTGAGCGAAGGATCAATGCTGGATGCACTGGTGCGACAATTGCCGGGCGTGGAAATACGCAAGGGTGGCGAGATTTACATCAACGGCGAGAAGGTACAGGAATTGCTGGTCAACGGCAAGGATTTCTTCAAGGGTGACGCCAAGGTGGCCCTGGAGAACCTGCCAGCCTATACTGTGCAGAACATCAAGGCCTACCAGCGTGAGGGGAAACAAGCCTACCTGGACAAGCACCATGATGCGATGAAGAAGAAGGATCCCTGGGTGCTGGACGTGGGGCTGAAGCGTGAGTACGCCAAGGGATGGCTGGGCAACGTGGAGGCTGGCTACGGCTGGGACAACCGCTACATGGGAAGAATCTTCGGCATACGCTATACCGATCACAGTCGCATTACACTCTTTGCCAATGCCAACAATACCAACGATAATTCGCGGCCTGGCGACCAGACCTCATGGACGGACTACAGTTCACCGACCAGCGAGATACGCTCGGTCAACGGTGGCTTTGACCTGCATGTGGATGGCAAGGTGACGAAGACGGAGTTGAATACCTCCATTAATGGTGGTATGACGGACACGGACTCACAGACGGACCAGTCCTCACAGACATTCCTGCAGGGAGGTGATGTGTGGAGCCGTTCGCGCAGTGTGAACGACAGCCGTTCGGGAAACCTGAACTGGTATGCCGGCGTGGATTTTCGCAAGAAGGAGTTGTATGCCAATATTGGCGCGAATGCGGGGTTCAGTAAGGGGCGGAACCATGGTACGAACCGCAGTGCAACCTTCTCGCAGGATCCCCTGGATGCCCATCGCGGAGCCTCGCTCGATTCTGTGTTCGCACCACTGGGCAGTCCGCGGCTGCTGGCTTTCCTGACGAACCGCAGTGAGGATCAGACCTTCTCGCGCAACCGCAGCGGCAATGGGGGACTGAACGCAATGATATATACCGTGGCACCCTGGAACGGAGAAACGGTCTATATGAATGTAAGCGAGAACTATTCTGCCTCCCGCAGCGAGGATTTCTCGCACTATGACCTGCGGCAGACGGGCAGTCCGCAGGATTTCCGCAACCGGTACACGGAGTCACCACATCATTCCAACAACTTCAATCTGTCGTTGAATCATCAGCTGTTCTCCTATAAGGATGTCTTCACGATGGGCCTGAGCTATGGCTACAGCAACAGTTACAGCGACTCCAACCGCGACCTTTTCCGCCTGGATGATTTTTCCGAATGGTCGGCCGGTACGGGCCATGCACTGGGGTCCCTGCCTTCCATGCGCGACTCGCTGCAATTATGCATTGATGCCCGGAACAGTTACAATTCCATCACACACAACCAGACGCACGATACGCGTCTGAGTGTCAGTGGTGGCGGTGAATGGGGCTATTACAGCGTGGATGCGGGCTTCAATCGCAAGAATGACCGTATGGAGGATACGCGTGAGGGGAAGTATCAGGATCTGAGCGACCGCTACACGCTATGGAACTTTGGGGCACAGGGTGCATTCAAGAAAGTGCGCGCAGGGGTACACTACAGTCAGTCGGCACCGGGACTGAGTCAGAAACTGGATGTACGGGACGACAGTAATCCGCTCTATGTCTCGCTGGGCAACCCGAACCTGAGGAATACCTTCAACGCCAGTTATGACCTGAGCTATTCACGTTTCAGTCAGGAACGTCAGTATAGCTGGAGCGTGGGCGTGGGTTTCAGTCATGGAAGCAACATTGGCATGGCACAGACGTACAACCGTGAGACGGGTGTCTATACCACCCAGCCCCGTAATGTGAAGGGCAATCATTCATCGAGTCTGTATTTAAACTTCAGTCTGCCGCTGGATAAGCAGAAACTGCTTACGCTGAGCTGGAATAACTCCATGAACTACAGTCGCAGCGTGGACTTCTCCAGCGATAATCCGGCGGTGCTGGATCCCAATGTTCCGGAGACAGACTTCCCTTTGAGCAAGGTGTATAATTTGAGCGCTTCGGAGTGGATGACGCTGGAGTACAAGAAGAATGACTATGCCGTCAGCGCCAATGCCGAGGCGGACTTCAGTCATGCGCAGAGCCAGCGTGAGGGCTTCACGACCATCAATACGGTGGATTATTCCTATGGCTTCTCTGCAAGATTAGGCTTCAACCATGGCTACCAGCTTGGCACGGATATAACCATGCACAGCCGCCGGGGCTATGAGGATCATACCATGAACGACAATAATCTGGTGTGGAACCTGTCCTTGAGCAAGTCGTTTTTCAAGTCCCGCTGCATGGTCCTCAAGGTTACGGGCCACGATATCCTGCAACAGCTTGACAATGTACGTCGCAGCATCAATGCCCAGGGCCGTTCAGAGACCTGGTACAACACTCAGCCCAGCTACGTCCTGCTTACTGCCAGCTACCGCCTGGACATGAAGCCCAGGAAGAAGGGTCAGTGAATGTCCTGACCGTTGATGATGAGGTTGGTGAACCGTACGTCGCTGCTCAAGCCCGTGCGACGGACGGGCTCGTCCGTAACGCCGTCGAGGCGACAGTCCCGGACGTTGATGTCACAGATGCGGGATTCCTCGTCCAGTCCGTTGAGCAGGATGCCGTAGCGTGATTTCCGGCAGGTGACCTCGCTCATGAAGACGGAACGCACGGTGGGGAGGAAGCCGCGCTGGGAGCGCTCCTTGGGTTCGTACTGGAGATTGATGCGCATGACGGCCTCCCGGCACTGCCCGACCTGTATGCGACGCATGTATATGTGTTCCACAACGCCACCACGGCAGGTGTTGGTCTTGATGCGCAGCACACGATCCAGATTGGGAGAGTCCATGCGGCAGTCCTCAGCAAAGATGTGGTGCGCACCGCCACTGATCTCGCTTCCTATGACCACGCCGCCATGACCGTCCTCCATGGTGCAACGGCGTATGATGATGTCCTGCGAGGGACGTGCGGCCCTGCGCCCGTCGGCATTTCTTCCACTCTTGATGGCTATGCAGTCGTCGCCGGTATGGAAGGTACAATCTTCGATGAGTACATCCTGACAGGATTCCGGGTCACAACCGTCTCCGTTGGGGCCTTCGTTGATGATGGTGCAGTGGCGCAGTATGACGTTCTGGCAAAGGGCGGGATGGATGACCCAGAAGGGGGAGCGCAGGAAGGTGAGGTCCTGGATGAGTACGTTGGTACACTGGATGATTCCCACGAGCTGGGGGCGCATACCGTGTCCCATTCCGAAGACTCTCTGACTGACAGGAATACCGTCGTCACACATCTGCAACAGTGTATTGCGGTTGGTAAGGGGCTGTCCTTGGTTGTCGGTACCGAAACGTGTGTCGCCCTTCCAGGGAAGCGACTGGCTCTCCGGGGTGAGGGCTGGGTTGAACCCGTATTTTGTGGCTCCGCACCATGGCCACCAGGTCTCCCGGCTGCCACTGCCATCCAGTGTACCGTGTCCGGTAATGGCAATGTCATGTGCATCGGCGGCATAGATGCATGGGGAATAGTTCATGAGGTCCATGCCTTCCCAGCGTGTGCGGACAAGAGGGTAGAGGCTGGGATCAAAGGCGAACTGGAGGGTTGCTCCGTCGGACAGGTGCAGGCAAACGCTGCTCTGCAGCCGGATGGCTCCTGTCTGCCAGTGGCCATCCGGAATGACCAGCGTACCGCCTCCCTGACTGGAGAGGTGGCTGATGGCCTCGTTGATGGCTTGCTGATTGTGGGCTGGCGTGGCATCGGGACTGGCTCCGTAATGAGTGATGTCCTCGGTACGTTGAGGAAATACGGGTTCCTTGATGCGTGACAGTATGGCCTCGTAGCGGTCATCATCCCATGTCTGGTTGGCCAAAAGTGGCATGGGCAGCACGGCGGCTGCCCATGCAAGGAGTGTCAGAACGACTTGTCTTCGGATCATTTTCAGTTTGTTGATGAAGGAACTGTGAGTACTCAGTCCTTGAAGTTACGACGGTCCAGCACGTGTTTGGCCTTTCCAGTTGATCGCTCAATGGTAAAGGGAGGCTGGATGTGTATGTTGGCCTTGATGCCTACCATGGAGAGAATGCGGTCATAGAGGGGCTTGATGTAGGGCATCTGCAACTGGGGATCGGTGCGGAAGAATTCGGGCTTCAGCTCCACGTCAATGTCAAAGGTGTCCTCGTTGTTGTAGCGGTCCACGGTGATGAAATAGTAGGGCTGGAAGGCCTCGATTTCCGTGAGGCAGGCCTCGATCTGGGAGGGGAATACGTTGACACCGCGGATGATCATCATGTCGTCCGAACGACCCAGTATGCGGTCCATGCGCACGGCAGTACGTCCGCACTCGCACTTGTCGTAGATTAGACGGGTAAGGTCACGGGTGCGGTAGCGGAGGATGGGCATGGCCTCCTTGCAGAGGGATGTGAAGACCAGTTCACCGAACTCGCCGTGGCCCACGGGCTCGAGGGTTTCTGGGTTGATGATTTCGGGATAGAACATGTCTTCCCAGAGGTGCGTGCCGTTCTGGCATTCGCATTCGCCGCCCACACCGGGACCACACATCTCCGTCAGACCGTAGATATCGTAGGCCTTGATGCGCAGTTTTTCCTGCAACTCGGCCCGCATGCCTTCGGTCCAGGGCTCTGCACCGAAGAATCCGGCACGCAGGCGCATGTTCTCGATGTTAACCTTGTCACTGTTCTCAATGGCCTCGGCCAGGTGCATGGCGTAGGAGGGCGTGCATGCCAGGATGTTGGTGCCGAAGTCCTGCATCAGCATAATCTGCTTCTCTGTATTTCCGGCACTGGTGGGAAGCTGGCAGGCTCCAAGCCTGGCGGCACCATCGTGCGCACCCAGGCCACCGGTGAAGAGCCCGTAGCCGTAGCTCACCTGCACCGTATCACCGGGACCGACGCCGCCCGCCGACATCACGCGGGCCACGCCCTCGGACCACATGTTCAGGTCATTCTTCGTATAGACGTTGGTGACGGGTTTGCCCGTGGTGCCGGAAGAGGCGTGGATGCGGACTACCTCGGTGGGGGGTACGACCATCATGCCGAAGGGATATTCGTCACGCAGGTCATGCTTGGTGGTGAAGGGGAGTTTGTGAATGTCGTCAATGGACTGGATATCGTCGGGTGTAATGCCCAGCTCCGACATCTTGCGACGATAGAACTTGGACTTCTCGTAACAGGTCTTTACGGTCTTCTTCAGTCGCTCACTCTGCAGGGCGTGCATCTCTTCGCGGCCCATACATTCCATTCTGGGATTGTAGATCATGGGGGTATTAGTTTATGGTTTATGGTGGAAGTTTTATGTTGGTAGGTTATGCCAGGGCGTCGAACGGGAATTCCCTCCTCATGCGGTAGGCCAGTCCGGTGACGCAGGCGATAAGTTCGCCCCGCTGGTTGCTGACGCGGATGTCGCAGTAGGGCAGGCGGTGGTGATCCAGTGTCTCCACGCACTCAGCCGTCAGATGGTCGCCGAGCCGGGCTGACTGCAAGAAGGTGATGGTGTTGCTGATGCCCAGGGTCAGAGTGCCATGACTGTTGGCCACGGCGGCAAAGGCCAGGTCGGCCAGGGTATAGATGGCCCCGCCCTGGCAGACGCCACCACCGTTCAGGTGGCGTTCCTCCACGTTCATCTCCGTCCGGGCGTAGCCCTCGCGAAGCTCCGTGATGCGGGCGCCGATGCCTGAGGCAAAGCGGTCTGTCTGGTTGAGTTTGTCCTGAAGGGTCATAGGCTTGCTGGATAGGGATTGACATTTGCTGATTCCATCCGGCGCTTACTTGTTGGAAAGGTCGAATGCCTTTAGGTTGGACTCCACTACAGCTTCCCCCTTGCGTGCAAAGACGGTGGCGATGGCCTGGCGGAGCTGTTCGGGACTGATGACCTCCAGATACCTGGCGGCCATGCCCAGCAGCACGATGTTGGCACCACGGGGATTGCCGGCTTCCCGGGCAGCCTGTTCGATGTCCAGCTGCACGACGTGGGGCAGGGTGTTCAGTTCCTGGAAGAGTGCCTCCTCGTCCGGGTAATTGGGAATGTTTACAAAGGGCTTGTTGCTGGTCACTACCACGCCATCCCGACTCAGGTAGGGCAGGTAGCGCAGGGCCTCCATGGGTTCCATGCTGATGATCAGGTCGCAGCCGCCCTTTGGGATCAGGTCACTGTAGATGGGTTCGGTGCTCAGCCGCAGGTTGGACTGCACGTCGCCGCCTCGCTGACTCATGCCGTGTACCTCGGCCTGCTTCAGGTTCACTCCGGCTTTTGTGGCTGCCTCGCCTATGATGGTTGCGATGGAGAGGATGCCTTGTCCGCCCACACCGCAGAGTATGATGTCTTTCTTCATGTTCCGTTAATGGTTTGTTGTTGGGGGAGGGGAGGTCCAGGCATTAAATGCCGGACTTTATTAACAGCGCAGTAGTGGCGAGTGACTCGTCACTCTTGAGGCTTTCCCTTCTTTTCCCTTGCGTGACGTGCTGCGGTTTGTATGCACTCCCGGCGAGGGATGATGACGCTCACGCCCTCGTAGGCAATCTCCTGGCGGATCAGTTCCGCAATGGCAGGGATATTTTTTGGCAGGGGAGTGACCACATGCAGATGGGCAGGATCCATGCCAAGTCCGAGGCAGATGGCCTCAAACTTGTTCGTGCCGGCGCTGTCCTGACCGCCTGTCATGCCCGTAGTGAGGTTGTCGCTGATGATGACCGTGATGGGGGTGTTCTCGTTGATGGCATCCAGCAGGCCGGTCATGCCACTGTGTGTGAAGGTGGAATCACCGATGACGGCAATGGAGGGGCGCAGGCCAGCATCGGCAGCCCCTTTGGCCATGGTGATGCTGGCGCCCATGTCTACACAACTGGCCAGTGCCTTGAAGGGTGGCAGGGCACCGAGTGTGTAGCAACCGATGTCACCAAAGACGCGTGCGTCGGGATAGGCCTCGATGATCTGCACCAAGGCACCGTAGACGTCGCGATGACCGCAACCCTGGCAGAGCTGGGGCGGACGAGCCGCCAGATTCCTGGCAGGGGCAAAGCCTTCGGACAGGGTTACGCCAAGCGCTTTTGCCACACAGTCGGGCGTGAGTTCGCCGGTACGGGGAAGGTCGCCTGTCAGGCGACCCTTGACCAAAGCCTTGTCACCGATGATACGCTTGACATCCTCTTCCACGACAGGCTGCCCATCCTCCACGACGAGGATCTCATCGTGTGCGACGGCCAATGCAAGGATCTTGTCTGCCGGCAAAGGATACTGCGAGATCTTCAGCACGTCAACTGTGTCCCCTGCAGCTTCCTTCACATAGTTGTAGCCGATGCCACAGGCTATCACAATCCGGTCTGTCCTGGCTGGTCCTTCCACCTTATTATATATGGAAGTCGCTGCGGCTTCTTCCATCAGTGGCTGTTTCTCCAGCAGGGCGTCATACTTCTTGCGGGCAATGCCGGGCAGCAGCACCCACTGGTCTGTGGATGGCAGCATGGCATTCTCGGCGCGGGCCTCGCCAGTCACCACTGCCGCACGACTATGTGCCAGGCGTGTCACAATGCGGAAGAGAACGGGTTCCTTCAGTCTCTCGCTCAGGTCGAAGGCCCCGGCCATCATGTCGTAGGCCTCCTGCTGGTTGCTGGGTTCGAAAATGGGGATGAGGGCGAACTTGCCGTAGAAGCGGCTGTCCTGCTCGTTCTGGCTGGAGTGCATGGAGGGATCGTCGGCTGCCAGGACCACCAGTCCACCGTTGACGCCCGTGATGGCACTGTTGACAAAGGCGTCAGCGCATACGTTCATACCCACATGCTTCATGCATACCAGGGCGCGCTTGCCGGCGTAGGACATGCCCAGGGCGGCCTCCATGGCCGTCTTCTCGTTGGCACACCAACGGCTGTGAACACCACGCTCACGGGCCAGGGGAGCGGCTTGTATAAACTCTGTGATTTCTGTAGACGGTGTGCCGGGATAGGCATACACGCCACTCAGGCCGGCATGCAGGGCACCCAGCGCGATGGCTTCGTCTCCAAGGAGTAGTTGTTTCACTTTTTCGGGGTTTCAGGGGTTGCTGTTTCGAGGTTTCGAAAGATCGATATTTCGAGGAATGATAGGTCTTTTAATCGCGATCGTGAAGTACGGGGAACTTCTCGCGGAAGGCTTGCAGACGCTCCATATCCAGTTCGGCCGAGATGGAGGAAACCGTGTCATCCGGACAGGACCCGATGGTCTTGCCGTATGGGTCAATGAGGACTGTGCCGCCGTTGTACTGGCAGGCTGGATCCTTTCCGATACGGTTCACACCGCACACATAGCATTGATTCTCAACGGCGCGGGCACGCAGCAGGGTATCCCAGGGCAACCGACGGACACTGGGCCAGGAGGCTACGTAGAGCGCCACGTCATAGGCCCTGGAGCCACTGGCCTCGTTTCGTGAGAAGATGGGGAAGCGCAGGTCGTAGCACACCTGCAGGAGGAACCTGACGCCGCACCATTCTACAACCACGCGTTCCTGACCAGGCGTATAGCGATGGTGTTCACCGCCGTAGGTGAAGAGGTGGTGCTTGTCGTACCAGACTGCTTCCTGGCCAGGACGAACGAAGTAGAAGCGGTTGTAGAATCTGCCGTCCACCTCCGTGGCTATGCTGCCTGCAAGGGCTGCGTCCATGCGGTCAGCCATCCCTTGCATCCAGTCCAGCGACCGGCCGTCGCGTTCGGCGATGCCCTCGGGCTGTGTGGCAAAGCCGGTACTCCACATCTCCGGCAGTACATAAAGGTCGGAACCCGGTGTATCCATGATGGCCTGCTCCGTTTGCTTCTGGTTGGAAGCAGGATCGGCCCATACGATATCTTGTTGAAATAAGGTGATCTTCATTTGTGGTCTTCCTGGAATTGTTTCATGCGTTCCTCCAGCACAGGGTAGAGTTCCTCGCGCATTCTGCTCGTACAGGCGCGCACTCCCTGTTGCAAGGATCCCGTGGTGTCAAGGTTGATGCTGCTCACGCCGTAGTGGATGAGTTCCTTCACCAGTTCACTGCCCGTCAGGCCGGGGTATGAGAGGGAGAAGAAGAATCCGTCACCAATGGGTTCGCTCACGTCGTTGGGATAGGTGATGATAAAGCCGTTGTCGCAGAAGATTTTCTTCATGCGCTGGGCGCGGACGGCATACTCGCGTGTGTCCTCCACGAAATTGATCTTGCCTTCACAGCTCAGTCTGAGCATCTCGGCGTAGCCATACTGTGTGGTAGCCGTACATCCCGAAGTAATCATGTACTGGATACTTGCAATGAATGTGGGACCGAAGACACCCGTGTCACGGTAGCGTTCGGCAAGGGCCGGGAACTGTCGGTCAAAGAGCTTGTCGGAGATGCAGACCAGGGCCATGCGCTGCCCGGCATAGGAGAATATCTTGGAGGACGAGAGCATCAGCAGGTAGTTGTCCGTGTAACGTGCTACGGTACGTACGAAGGGAGCCTCATAGGGGTGGGAGAGGTCACGCCGGCTGTCCATGGCAAAGTAGGCCAGGTCCTCCATCACGATCACGTCATACTTTGTGGCCAGCTCGCCGATAATCTGCAGTTCTTCCTCCTCCAGCGAAATCCATGCAGGGTTATTGGGATTGGAGTAGATGATGGCTGCAATGTCGCCTGCCTGCAGCTCCTCCTCCAGCTTCTGTCGCAAGGCCTGTCCGCGATGAGGAAATATGTCGAACTCCCGCCACTCGATGCCCAGTACGCGCAGCTGGGATTTCTGGATAGGGAAGCCTGGGTCGATGAAGAGTACCTTGCCCAGCTCTGGGTAGGACTTGCGCTGACAGCAGGCAATGAAGCTGCCGAACGAGCCGGCTACGCTGCCCACCGTGGGCAGGCAGGCCCGGGGCGAAATGTCGATGTCGATGAAGGCCTTCACAAACTTGCTGGCAGCCTCCTTCAGTTCCTTTACGCCTGCTGCGGCAGGGTACTGTGAACCGACGCCTGCATCCAGGGCGCGTTTCTCGGCCTCTATGCCGTAGCGGTTGGCTGGCAGACCGGGTGATCCCTGGTCCATGCGAATGAAGGGTATGCCGGTCTTCTGCTCCAGGTACTGCGCCACGAGCAGCGTCTCACCGATTGTGGCGTGCGAGAGGTCGGCCACGTGGTTTACGCGTGTAGCCTCCTCTACGAGTTCTTCTGAGAATATCTTCATGATATGGTCGGGCTTGTTTGTCTTATATCGCAAAAATACAATAAATAATCCTAATTGCAAAAATACTTGGTAAAAATGTGATGAATGCCATGCAAATTACACGTTGATACTCTTCCATTTGCTTCATTATCGTATAATTGCGACGAGTCTTCCGGATGGCTGAATCCATCAGACAAAACAGGTCCGATATTCCTTTGCGGAATACCGGACCCATTGTTATTGTGTTGGCAAGGGGATTACTCCTCCTCGTCCCAGATGCTCCAGTTGTTCTCTTCCTTGTTCAGTACCTCGCTGCCATCGGCAGCACCGCTCTGAAGTGAAAGTGCCATCATGCTGGCAGCCATTGTCTCGTTGATCTCCACTGCGGGAGCAATATACATTTTCTTCATTGTTATAATCTCCTTTCGTTTTGATTACTTAACCATAATTTTCTTGCCATTCACGATGTTCATGCCCTTCTGCAGGCTCTGCATCTTGCGACCGTTCAGGTCGTAGATCTCAGCCTTGCCAGCCATCAGTGACTCGATAGCCTTGATAGCGGTAGCCTCGTCGAAGTAGAATGCCTTGACGCTTGAAGGAACGGTCAGGTATGCACGGTTGGCACCAACCATGGCGATACCCTCGGTCTCAACCTTGTAGAAACCAACCTTGTCCTGGTTCTGCAGAACGTATGAACCAACGGGAGCAGCAGTCTCCTCGTAAACACCGGTCAGCAGACCAGCAACGGGAGTGCCCTCAACATTCTTGCCCCAAATCTCTGTCTCATCCAGTGCACCCTCAAGTACAACAGGAGTATTGGCATCGATGGTTGCAACCTGAGTAAGAGTCAGGGTTTCGCCATTAACAGCCTCGACAGTATAAGCCTTTACACCAGTAGGAACAGCAACCTGGAAGGGTGCAACAAAGGTGGCATAGCCAGCAGAGGTAATGGTCATGTTGACAGCTGAGAAGGGAATGATGGTTACGTCAGATGTACGCTCGTAGCTGTCGTTTACAGTAATAACGGCTACAATATAGTTGTTGGTTTCTTCTGTATCAACCCACCAGTCCAAGGGCTCGGTTTCCTTGGAATCACAATAATCAAGACCTTCTCCCATTTCTTCCAGCAGATAGTCAAACAGCATAGGAAGTTCTTCTGTATCATATCCATCTGCGGGAAGAATGTTGAAGAAATATTGTACTCCATCTACAGAAGGAATGACAGTGAATTCGTCGTTATTAAATGCTATGTCGAATGTGCAATTAACGGGAGAAGCGGGTGTTCCATGGTTCTCAACGAATACCACATTTACAGCCTCGTTTGTCTCGCCATAGAGCTTGTACTCGCTGGCCAGTACCTTGATCTCGTTGCCTTCCTCGATACCGAGTTCTGCAAACTTCTTGGATTCGCCTGCGGCGTTCAGACAGCCGTAAACATAGATGCTACCGCTCTTGTCCGTCAAAGTGAAGTTGCCGTAAGTGGTGTTCTCTATTCCGCTGACAATACCAGTCAGGTAGCAAGTACCACCCTCATTGGCGATGAAGTCAGCGATGGTGCTGGGCTGGGGCTCAGTAACGATGAAGGTTACTGCTGCCTGAAATTCGCCATCCTCAGTGGTAACTGTAACTGCAGCCCGACCGGGAGCCAGTGCCTTAACCAGGCCATTCTCCAGAGAGATAACCTTAGTATCCTGAAGAACATTCCAGGTAACCTTCTTGTTGGTAGCATTGGTGGGGGTAACAACGGCCTTCAACTGGAGGCTCTCGCCCTGTACCAGGCCCTGGTACATGCCCATTGCGTTACCCTCGGCATCGGTGATGGCAACGCTCTCCACAGATACAGGCGCAGAATCAGCCTCGCCATAGGTAACTTCAATGGTCTTAATGCGGCGATGACCCGATGTGCCGGCGATGGTAAATATCACTGAGGCATTTGAACCGGACCAAGTCTTATCTGCAAATGTGCCATTGTCAACGTTAATGGCATTCGACCCTTCGCTGTTGCTGAATGTGAATGATACGCTCTTGATTACACCTGAGGTTGTGGTAAGAGTCATGGTGTTAGCGCCATAAAGTCTAAGAGCTGTACCAGTAGTGTAGTACTTTGGGCCATTGCTGTTGGTACCTTTGTCGAACGTTGCCTTTACATTGGCATCGAAAGTGACTGCATCAATAGATGTGCCGTTCTCGTACCTCTGGGCTGAGAAGTCGAATGACACTGTGGTGTCTTCGGCATACATGCCGATGCCGATAAGCAGTCCAATTAAAGAAAGTAGAATTTTCTTCATAACTGATTTGAATTTTAGTTGAAATTATGTTATTTATCTCTTTTCCAATTTTACCTGTTCTTCCTTCCTTGCATGTCGTATTCGCTATCCTTGGCCTCGATGACCAGCTTGCCATTCTTCAGCACCTTGCGAACCTGGTAGCCCTGTTCGGCCAGGGACTCCCGGATGGCGGACAGGACGTCCTCGGTGATTTCCTTGAACTCGCCCTCCTCGTTGATGCAAAGCAGGAAGTTCTCGCCTTCGGCCGAGTAGATAACGCCATTCTGGCCCAGTACCTGGAAGTTTACCTTATATATATTGGTCTTCAGGAGCTGCACGCCCATGTTCAGGCTGACCTCCTGAACGGGCTCCAGGCTGAGCGTGCCGGCTACAGGTGCCACGCGTACTTCGCAGCCCTTCTCGTAGAAGCCATTGTATTCATCCTCGGCCAGCGTGCCCTCTGAATAGCCGTACTTTCCACCGATACCATTACCCTGATGGGCAAAGTAGAATGAGAAGTAATATCCGTCGCCAATGACGTTGTAATCCTCGTCGAATACATTGTCCAGGTTCTGGAACTGCAGCGTGTACTCGGCATAATCCTCCTCACCCTCGCACAGCGCCATCATCATGACATTGTCCATGTAGCCGATGGGGTAGGTGGCATCGCTCATGCACTTCAGCGAGTCGATGTACATCGTGGCATGGTACAGCACATCATCTATGCCGTACATGTCAATGGTGATCTGGGTCTTGCCATCCTCACCCTTCTCCATCTTCGCATTCACGTATTTTGCATCATGGAATACGTAGGACTCGCCATTCACCACCATGATGTCGCAGAGATCCATTTCAAAGTCCCCGGTAGTGAACTCGCCCTCCAGCTTCGGTGTGGCCAGGTAGGCACGCAACTGGTACTGGCCGGGCTTGACGGCACCGATACCGACCATACCCAGGCCCTGCGTGAAGTCCAGTACGGACACATGACCGAAGTCAATGTTCACCGTCTCTGTGGGAGTGGGCATGTAGCCTTCCGTCTGCAGGGTCATGACGATGTGATACAGTATGCCATCCATGCTGGTCAGTTCGATCTTCAGTGTGACCAGCTTGTCCTTCTGCTCCAGCATGGCATGGATGTCATAGATGGGGATCAGCTCGCCCTCAGCCACGTCCAGCATGTTTGTGAACTGCATGATGAAATCATCCTTCGTCCACTCCGTGCGTCCGGATTCCAGGGCCTCCGGCAGTACGGCCAGGCCAAGCTGGAAGTCCTCATTGGCGCCGGCAAACTGATAGCAGCCATACATCTCACGCAGATCCTGCAGGATGCCACCGTCTATCCGGACGTTCATCTCCTCCTTGATCTCCACCTCAAACGGACCGTCATACATGGTCAGGTGGTAGTTGATGAGGTCCTCGCTCAGGATGTCAATCACCATGTCCGTATTCTCCTGGCCCTCCTGCTTCGTGTGGACTGCCGTAGCCGTACGGATGCTGATATTCCTGCCCGCCTGCTTGTCGTAGAGCTCGGGCATCAGGATGTCGGCGCGGTAGAAGGTGCCGAGCAGCTCCGTACCCACTATGCCATACTGCAGGCTATAGTTGTCGTTTTCTGCCGTGATGATGTAGGTTCCATAGAAAGGATTGGGTTCCACGCGGGCAAAACCCAGGTCGTCCGTGCGCGTCTCCTTGGCCTTGGGTGCGGCGATGGTCGCCTCCACGACAAAACGCGTCTTGTTGTTGGTCAGGCAGTTGGCATTTACACGATACA
Source organism: Bacteroidaceae bacterium (assembly GCA_045599425.1). Lineage (GTDB taxonomy): Bacteria > Bacteroidota > Bacteroidia > Bacteroidales > Bacteroidaceae > Physcousia. Next base: position 16,141 of record JAZRVZ010000022.1, read on the forward strand.
GTGTACCCTCATCGGCCACGGTGACATTCATGTCCGTGAAGGAATAGAACACCATGTCATTCTTCGGGTTACGGGCGTAGTTGTAGTACCTGCCGTCACCTGAGAGTCTGAAATCATCGTTGCCGAAGGTGCCGAACATCTCCTTGGTGTGGTAGTTCAGCTGCATCTTCCACTGCCCGTCGGGTGAGAATATGGTAATGTTGTATTCCCCCTTCCTGGGGTCGTCCTCCATGGTGGCGTTGTCTGAGAAGAATTCTATGACCGTCTCCCCTTCATTCTGTGCAAGAAGGGACTTTGGCATCATGCACAATAGGCACAGGATGGTGTAAATCAGGGTTCTGGATCTCATGTTATGCTGTATGTCTGTTTCCTGTAATCTGGTTCGGTAGCTTGTCTGTTATCCGTCACTTGCTTTGATTGCGTTACCGCAAGGCCGTTTCCAGGTGCAAAGTTAGGCAAAATCCCAAAGAAATGCAACAAAAGCCGACATAAAGTCGGCCTTCGTTCGTAAAAATCCTTTATTCTCCTTTCACCGTCCTGGCAAACTCCTGTGGCGTGATGGTCACGGGGCCGCTCATGAACTCCGGAATGTTGTAGCTGCGCAGGAACTGCAGGTGATGGTCGGGACGTGCCTGGGGCAGTTCGAAGGGGCGGCTGAACGTACCGTCCCTGTCCATGTGGGCCATGAAGGGACGGGTGAAGTTCCCGTCATGGCGCCTGCTGCTGAATATCACCCACTTGCCATTGCTGCTCCATGAATGATAACTCTCCACGTCAGGTGAGTTGAGCTCGTCGATAACGCGCAGGCTATCCGCTGTGGACTTGAGGTCAATCATGCACAGGTCGCTGCTGTTGTGCCAGATGTGGAAGATGCCATACTTGCCGCGTGTGAACATCAGTTTCGTGCCGTCCGGCGATATGCGGGGCAGGGTGGCACTGAGACCGTCGGCAGCCGCGTCATAGACAATCTCCCTGGAACCGAACCTCTTCGTCTTCAGGTCAAAGCTGCGGCGGTAAAGGTTGTAGTGTACATCCTTGTAGTTGACAATCAGATCCATCTCCTTGGTGGTCGCGGGGGTGGAGTCATGCTTCTCGTAGTGTGCCGAGCAGTAATAGAGATACTTGCCATCGGGACTCCATGCCGGGAAGCAGTCCAGGTCGTTCGTGTCCTTCTCCAGGGGATAGACCTTGCGTGAGTTGATGTCATACAGAATCAGGTTTGAGTACGTGTCCTGCACCTCCACCTTCTGAGGGTCATAGGTATAGAACGTCTGCCCCGTCTTGTTGCTGCTGTAGGCAATCAGTGGTTCCGTGGGATGCCAGGCGGGATAGACGCCGCTGCCCTTCACCGTGTCACCGTTGGCCTCCATCGTCAGGATGGTGCCGATGGCGTGCTTGTCCACCTTGCCATCGTAGGAAATTACCGTGCCTCCAAGGTGCTGGCGGACATGGAACTGCATGCGATTGGGATTGTAGTTCTGGTAGGAGTGGCAGTTGACGCACTGTCCGTCCTTCTCCGTACTGTTGATCATGTTGCTGTAGATCACGCTCTCCTCATAGTTCTCCAGACAGCGCTGGTTGAGCGTCAGTCCCTCGTAGGTCACGTACGAGGGCGATATGAGGCGGTATGAGATGTAAGGGTCGATGGCATCCTTGGACACGTAGTAGTGGAAATCCTTGTACTTCTTCCACTTGCCCTGCTGCTGTGCATATACCTCCACCCGGATGCTGCCGTCGCCCTTCAGTGCCGCCTCCTTCATCTCCTTCCATTCCTCCTCGGTGGGACATACGCCGTCCTCGCCTCCGGAGACCCACTTCCGGTCGCCTGCGCTAAGCTGTGCCACGATGTCCTCGCATCCTTCCTCCATCGTGAAGGTCAGGGGTGCGATGTTGCAGGGAACCGTGACATCCACATAGTCCGGGTAGATGCCCGGCATGCTGTCCACGGCGGTGAAGTCCTCAGGAAGCCGGGGGCTGGATGTGCAGGCCGTAATTCCTCCAATCAATACAAACAAAACTATATAGATGCTCTTCTTCATAACTTAATATCCTTTATGTATGTGCATTATGTAACTACTCCCCGCCCTTCAGGTCGGGGGCGGGTCTTCATTAGTTCGTCTTCTGTCCCCTTACCAGGAAGTAGAAGAAATAGAAGGTGTTGCCATAATAGGGCTGGAAGGCGATGCGTTTCTCCGCCTCGGAGAGCGGTGCGATGTCGGCACGTCCGTTGAAGTTCATGAAACTGTTGTAGCTGTTCTTCACACTCTCATCAAAGGGGAAACGCTTGATGACCTCCGAGTTTGGCATTCCGCCCCACATCCCGTTGGGTCGGTTGGGTTCCAGCTGGCAGTACAGGTAGGCAGCCTCCTGGTAGTGCCGCGGCATGTGGAATCCGGGCTCCTGTCCGTGCATCTGCACATACTCGTACAGACGTGGCCAGAACAGGTCTATGTCCTTCATGATCAGTGATGCCAGCAGCGTCTGTTCCTGGTAGACGGGATCGGCGCCGTGTCCGTTGGCAAAGGTGCGCAGCAGATACAGCTCGACCAGCGTGTTGTCTCCATCCAGTCGGTCGCCGAATTCCTTCAGCTTGCAGATGGGTGCCATGGCTGCATCCTGAGCCATCCGTTCCGGATGACCGATGAACCGTTCGTATCTCTCCGCCCACTCCCGGTGGAAACGCGTTTTCTTCAGCAGGTTCAGGTATTTTCCGGCCACCTTCCACTCGCCCTTCAGCAGGGCACAGCGTGCCATAAACTTCAGGTGCTCCACCTTCCATCCGAATTCCACGCCATCCTCCATGCACCAGCGGTAGCAGAAGTTCAGTTTGCCATAGTTGTAGTACAGCAGTTTGCCGCCGACCTGCGTCATGCGTACCTGCAGGCTGTCCATGCGTTGCTCGCGGGCTCCTTCAAGGTAGTTGAACATCTCGTCGCCCGCCCTGCCCAGGCGGAACAGTGCCAGGTTCTTCATCATCACCATGGCACGCGTGGGCTGTTTCAGGGTATCGCATTCTGTCCATCCGGGAGCCACGTCGAGCGCGCCCTGCCAATCCTCCTCCTCGATGCAGCGGTTCATCGTGAGTTCCTTCTGGAAGTTGTCGTTGCGGTACCATTTCCCGTTGACCGTGTAGCACGCATAGCCTAAGGCGGCCAGGATGACCAGCGTGTCGATGATGCGTTCGCTCTTTGTGCCGAAATACTTCTTGCCCAGAGGTTGGTACATGTTGGCCACCATAGGAAGGAAGAAAAGGAAGAGCAGGTAGTAGGTGGTACGCATACCCTCGTTGTCCGTATGTCCATATTTGAAGGAGGGCAGGGAGGCAAGGTAGATGGTATCAATCTGTGTCTGGCAATAGATGCTGTCGTAGGCCAGGCGGGGCACCTGGTAGATAAGGATCACGGCCAGCAGCAGGGGCCAGACGGTGCTGATGCTGGCGAAGACCTTGCCGTTGACCGTCTTCTCCTGATTACGGACGAAGTTCCTCAATGTGTCGGGCAGGGCCATCAAGGCCACGCCGGGGAATGACCATGCTCCCATCCACCGGTAACCATACCAGGCAAATGCAATCATCCATAACATGCTGACAACCAGGTAGCAGGTGTTTATGATCGTGCTGTTTCTCCCGATGTCAATCCGGCGTACCAGGAGACGATGGAGGCAGGCAGCCAACAGACTGAACATGATTCCCAGTGAGGGAACGAAGAAGTAGCCTTGCAGCTTGGTGTAGAAGATCCAGTATCCCGTCTGCACCACGGTGGCCATGAGCATCAGTACGGGAATCCATGCCAGCACGATGCCCCATCCGCGCAACCTGAACATCCCCTTGCAGAGCAGGATGATCACGGCCCAGATGCCTACCAGCATGCCTATACCCATGGCGGGGTGGAAGAAGAACTGCGTGAACCAGCAGGCCAGCCATTGGAGCGTACCGCCCGGGTAGATCTGCATGCCCTCGAAGAATTGCTGTGTGGGCAGGAACAGCGAGAGTTCCTGGCTGCGATACAGCATCTCCCATTCCTGGGTGTATAGGAGGTTGTGCAGGACGAAGAGCATGGCTATCGTGAGCACGGTGGGCAGATCGCGGCGTACGTATTTCTGCCACTTCGTCTCACTCTTGCCAGGGGTGGAGGCGTAGTCTATGATGGCTTGTATCTGCTCGCTTGTCAGTTTGTCTTTTCTTTCCTTCATTTCTGATCGGGTGTTCGGTGTCTATGGTTTCAATTTCCAAAGGTACGACTAAAATCGTGCATGTGCAAGCAATAAAGGAAAATAATGCAATTTGTGCCGTAAGATAAGCCTTTCCGTCAAAAAACTACCACCTTCCAGGCTTTACTTTCAGAAGAAAGTATTAACTTTGTGCCTTGAAAGTATCCGTCAAAAACCATAAAACAACCAATCACCAATGAAAAGACAACTTCTCTTTGCCTGTGCGCTGGCAGCCTCAGTGACCGCCTTCGCACAGAAAAACGGTGCCAAGCCCTTCTGGCTGGATGCCAACACCAACCGTGTCGGCACTGAGGCACCCCGTGCAAGCTTCCTTGCCTTCGAGTCGGCTGAACTGGCCCAGAAGGGTGACAAGTCAGCCAGTCAGCGCTACATGAGCCT
>JAZRVZ010000023.1:0-4022 GCA_045599425.1 Bacteroidaceae bacterium
GGCTGGATGAAATCGCCTTCGCAAGTCTCGCCGAAGATTTCGTCGATGAGCTTACCCTTGCCCATGGTCTCGTCCACCTCGATACCCAGCTTCTTCGCCACTTCGCGAATCTCGTCCTCAGTCATGGGATACAGGTCATAGCCCGTCTTCTCCTTGATGGCATCCAGGATGGGCAGACGGCGGAAGGGAGCCTTGAACGAGATCACCTTGCCGTCAATCTCCACCTCGGGCTTGCCGTTTACGGCCGTACAGATCTCCTCCAGCATCTTCTCCGTGAAGCCCATACCCCAGTTCAGATCCTTGTAGCTGATATACAGCTCCATGCAGGTAAACTCAGGATTGTGGGTCTTGTCCATACCCTCGTTGCGGAAGTTCTTGCCGATCTCATACACACCCTCGAAACCGCCCACGATCAGGCGCTTCAGGTACAGCTCGGTGGCGATACGCATGTACATGGGAATGTTCAGCGCATTGAAGTGCGTGATGAAGGGACGGGCACTGGCGCCACCGGCAATGCTCTGCAGCGTGGGCGTCTCCACCTCCGTATAGCCGGCCTCGTCAAGGATGCGGCGCAGGGTGCGCAGGATGGTGGCACGCTTCAGGAAGGTATCCTTCACACCATTGTTCACCACCAGGTCCACATAGCGCTGACGGAAGCGCAACTCGGGATCGTCGAACGAGTCGAACACATTGCCCTCGGCATCCGTCTTCACGATGGGCAGGGGCTTCAGGCTCTTGGAGAGCACGGTCAGCTCCATGGCATGCACGCTGATCTCGCCGGTCTTGGTGCGGAACACGTAACCCTTCACACCGATGAAGTCACCCAGGTCGAGACACTTCTTGAAGACCACATTGTAGAGGTCCTTGTTCTCATCGGGACAGATGGCATCGCGCTGCACATACACCTGGATGCGGCCCTTGCTGTCCTGCAACTCTGCAAAACCAGCCTTACCCATGATGCGGCGGCCCATCATACGTCCGGCCACAGTCACCACCGGACTGTTCTCTGCCGTAGCGGCCTCGCGAACGTCATTGCCCTCCTCGTCCTTGCCGATGACGGGCAGGTCCACGAAGCTCTCAATGATGTCTGTACTCCAAGCCGACACGGGGTATTCGGCAGCAGGATAAGGCTCAATGCCCATATCCTTCAAGGTCTGCAAATTATTGCGGCGAACGATCTCCTGTTCGCTAAGTTCCAGTATATTCATAACCTGTAATACCTATTATAATTAATATTGCGGATGCAAAAGTACAAAAAAAACTCCGTTCCACCAACCTTTTGCTGGCAAAACACAAGCCTGATGTCAAAAAGAGCACCGGCACCCTTGTTTCTTTCACCTTAAAGTCGTACTTTGTTGCAGGCCGGATTCCGCAACACCCTGCTGATGATGCAAGACGGATATGCCACGAGCCTGATGGGTTTGAGGAAGAAAATGTTGAATTCTGCCTTCACCTACGCAAAAGGGGTATATCTCGTTGCATTACAACACGTAACATAGCGCGTAGGCACCCCGTTTGCCTACGCGATTTTGGCCTGTTTTTGCTAAAATCGGCGTAAAGTCTTGTTTTTGTCGGCAAAATTATGTATCTTTGCAAAGTAACATCAACTAATTCAAGTTTCGCAAGCTCAACTTGATGGGTTATAAGGTTTTAAGGTTATAAGGTTTTAAGGTTAAAAATACCTTCATCCCGCCAGAGGTAATCAAACCTCAAAACCTTAAAACCTAACAACCTTATAACCTGCAACTTGAGCACATGCGAAAGTTGAATAACTAACCTTAAACAAAGAATTATGATAACAATCACGAGGAGGGAATCCAAAAGGAAATCTTTCAGCCGAAAGCCACTGGAGGAGGTGGTAGAGATGATCAGAAACGGAGTGCAGACGGACGCCAAGACCGAGTTGTCAATATGCTTCACCGCGGAAATCATGAAGATTAAGGGACGGGAACAAGCCAAGGCGCTCAACGGACTCTGCCTGCTGCAGATCCAGAACCTTGCAGGGCCGGCTGAAGTACGCGAGACCATGGCCGTGCTCGAGTCCATCCCCTACACCGTGCTGGCATTCAGGGGAGGCGACGGCCGCTCGCTCTACATCGTGGCTCGCTATGACTGGCACCACACAAATGCCGAAAGCCTGACAGAGGAACAGATGCAGAGGTTGCACACCAATGCCTACAACCAGTTGCACTACGCCTACTCCGTACAACTGCACATGAGCATCGACACCGTGGAACCCACGCTGCAGGGCGACTGTCCGCTATGTCAGGACGAGCACGTCTTCCTCAACCCCGACCCCTTAGCCCTGATCGTCAAGGAGGAACCTGCCCACCTGCCGGCCTACGAGATACCTCCGACAGGCAGGCTGACCAGCGCAAGGGAACTGTTTGCCAGTCAGTTGGACGCTCAGCGCCACCAATACCAGTGGGCCTACCGCAAGGCACTCGCCGAGGCACGACAGGCCTCCTCTTCACAGGCAATGATGGACGAGAAGTGCCTGAACCTGCTGGCCGCCTACTGCCAGGAAGAGGGTCTGGACATGGAGCTGTGCATCGAGATGACCAGCTGGAAGAAGCCGTACTGGGACCAGCCGGAGCACGTACGTCTGGTCTTCACGAACGTCTATGACGAGGAATTGTCGTTGCTCATCCCCTTCGGCCACGTGGAGAAGTCGGCCCTGCTGATGATGCGCATCGAGGCGTACCTGAACTCCCGCTACCAGTTGCGCCGCAATACACTGACGGGTGTCGTGGAATATCGTACGCGCGGAGCATACGACTACCGCTACGCCCCGCTCACCGAACAGGCCATAAACAGCATGACCACCGGTGCGTTGAAAATGGGGCTCCAGTCATGGGACAAGGACCTGCGACGCATCGTCAACTCCGACGACGTACCCCTCTTCGACCCGCTGGAGGACTACCTGCTCGGACTGCCCCGATGGGACGGTCGTGACCATGTGGCTGAGTTCTGCCAGCGCATACCCAGCGACACACCCCACTACGGCCTATACCTACACATCTGGTTGCGCTCCATGGTTGCGCACTGGCTGGGCAAGGATCGCCTGCACGGCAACGCGCTCGTGCCCCTGCTCATCGGCGACCAGGGCTGTGGCAAGACTTCCCTTTGCAGCATGCTGCTGCCCAGCGAGTTACGCCTGTACTTCAATGACAAGATCGACTTCCGCAGCGAGGGCGACATCATGTCGGCCCTGAGCAACTACGCACTCATCAACATCGACGAGTTCGACTCGCTGAAGAAGTCCCAGCAACCCCTGCTCAAGTACCTGCTCTCGAAGGGCGAGGTGCGCTTCCGTCCGCCATACGGCAAGGCCATCGTGGAGCGTCGCCGTTATGCCTCGTTCATCGCAACCACCAACCTCTTGCATCCCCTGCATGACCGTACCGGCAGCCGTCGCTTTGCCTGCATCCTTGTCAGACCGGGCGAGCGGATTGACTTCACCACGCCGCTCGACCACGAGCAACTCTTTGCCCAACTCCTGGATGAAGTGAATCAGGGAAAGCGCTACTGGCTGGACGAAGAGGAAACGGCCATGCTGCAACAGCAGAATGCTGCTTTCCAGCACGTTGGCGACCTGGGCGAGATGATCAGCCTGACCTTTACCACACCCAAGGACGAGACGGAGAAGGACAACTGGAAGAGCGTAGACGAGATCATCGCCATCCTGCGCCGACACTTTCCCGCACTGGAACCCACCCGAACGCTTAACCGCGATGTCGGTTCGATGCTCAACCAGAAGAACTTCGCGAACAAACGTGGCCACAACGGCGTGAGGTATTGCATCGTGGAGAAATAGCTTTTGGCGGAGGATTGTTTACGGTCAATGGTTTATAGTTAATAGTTTATGGGATGTTCTATAAATTAATTGGCACTTGTGGATTTAGTGTGATGCTTACATTTCAGGACGGTCTTGACGACCTCAAAATCATATTAAAATATATCAAAAATCATTATTTTAAAATATTATTTTCGGTTTATTTTAGAATGATTTTGAGCGAAGC
>JAZRVZ010000024.1:0-8638 GCA_045599425.1 Bacteroidaceae bacterium
TACGTTCTCCAGAAGAGCGTTGCGCTTGATAGCACCGTAGATGTCGGGCTCGTTCTCCTTGCTCAGGCCGATAACCTTTGCATAGCAGCCACCCTCGAAGTTGAAGACGCCGTTGTCGTCCCATCCGTGCTCGTCATCACCGATCAGGCGACGCTTGGGATCGGTAGACAGAGTGGTCTTACCGGTACCAGACAGACCGAAGAAGATAGCGGTCTCCTTGCCATCCATGTTACAGTTGGCAGAGCAGTGCATGGAAGCGATGCCCTGGAGGGGAAGGTAGTAGTTCATCATTGAGAACATACCCTTCTTCATCTCACCACCGTACCAGGTGTTGATGATAACCTGCTCGCGGCTGGTAACGTTGAAGGCAACGCAAGTCTCGCTGTTCAGACCGAGCTCAGCGTAGTTCTCAACCTTAGCCTTAGAAGCGTTGTAGATAACGAAGTTGGGCTCGAAGTTCTCGAGCTCCTCAGCGGTGGGCTGGATGAACATGTTGGTCACGAAGTGTGCCTGCCATGCTACCTCAACGATGAAGCGAACGGCCATGCGGGTGTCCTTGTTGGCACCGCAGAATGCGTCAACAACGTACAGGTTCTTGTTGCAGAGCTCCTTGACAGCCAGTTCCTTAACGGTTGCCCAAACCTCCTCGGTCATGGGGTGGTTGTCGTTCTTGTACTCGTCAGAAGTCCACCATACGGTGTCCTTTGAGTTCTCGTCCTTTACGATGTACTTGTCCTTGGGTGAACGGCCGGTGTAGATACCAGTCATTACGTTTACTGCGTCGAGCTCGGTGTTCTGACCTACCTCGTAGCCCTCGAGACCAGCCTTGGTCTCCTCAGCGAACAATACCTCGTAGGAAGGATTGTGGGCAATCACGGTTGAACCGGTGATGCCGTACTTAGTCAAATCTAATGTTGCCATTGGTTCTTGATATTAAAAATTGTGAATAATTGTTTTACCTTGTCTCTATTGTTTTCTTTAATACATGCTGCCAGGGAAGCCCATAAAAGCAAGGGAATATCCCTGGTCTTAGCCGATACAAAATTACATTTTTATTTTGAACTGCGAAAGCGTTTAATCGCTTTTTTAACCTATAATAATAAAACTTGTGCTAATTTTCTCACTTTTGTAACATCTGCTTTGCAATTCTATAAGGAAAGATGTAACTTTGCAGAGCAAGTTCGCCTAATTGCAGCACACGGTAAACCCTTAAAAAAACATATATCATGAAAGTTATCAACCTGAGCGAAAGCCCTTGTATCATCAACCAATTTGTAACCGAACTGCGCGACATCAACATACAAAATGATCGTATGCGCTTCCGCCGGAACCTGGAACGTATAGGCGAGGCAATGGCTCTTGAGATTGGAAAGAACCTGAATTACAGTACGAAGATCGTAGAGACGCCTCTGGGCATGGCTACGGTCAATACTCCGGATGACCACATTGTCGTAGGTACCGTCTTCCGCGCTGGTCTGCCCCTTCACACCGGTTTCCTGAATATCTTTGACCGGGCTGACAATGCCTTCGTGTCGGCTTACCGGTATTACAAGGACAAGGAATGCCGGGAGGTGGACGTACACATTGAATACATAGCCACACCCTGCCTGGACGGTACGACGCTGATGCTGGTTGATCCCATGCTGGCAACGGGAGAGAGCATGGAACTTGCCCTGAAGGCATTCACGACAAAGGGTACTCCAAGGCGTGTGCATCTGGCCTGCGTCATAGCCAGTCAGCAAGGCGTGGATCACCTGAAGCGGGTATTTGCTGAACGTGAAGACATTACACTGTGGTGCGCAGTCATCGATGAAGAACTGAACGATCGCAGCTATATCGTTCCCGGACTGGGAGATGCCGGTGACCTGGCATTTGGCGGGAAGCTGTAGCTATTTCCCGAACGTAGAAAAGGTTACGTAATAAAAGAATGAAAGCCACACGGTTTCATGTGGCTTTCATTCTTTATGTTCTATGAAGCAGTTTTGTCAGAGCAACCTGAACTCATATCCCTGATCCTTCAGCCATTGCAGGGATTCAGGCAGGGCACTTTTCAGTTTGTCTATACTCTTGAGTGAGTCATGGAAGGTGATGATGCTGCCGTTGCGAACGTAGCGCTTCACGTTGGCCACCACATCCGCGGCAGTCAGCCACTTGCTGTAGTCACGTGTCACAAGGTCCCACATCACGATGCGGTAATGACGGCGCAGACGTTCGTACTGCAAGGGTTTCATCCATCCGTGGGGCGGACGGAAGAGGTCCGTCTGCAGGATTTCATTGGCCTTCTCTGCATTCTGAAGGTACTTCCAGCTCAGCCATCTGAATCCACCTATGTGATTGTAGGTGTGATTGCCCACGCGATGCCCGCGACGCCTTACTTCCTCCAGCAGATGTGGGTACTTGCGTGCATTGTCGCCTACCATGAAGAAGGTGGCCTTGACACCGAAGCGATCCAGCTGGTCCAGGATGAAGGGGGTAGCCTCCGGGATGGGACCGTCGTCGAAGGTCAGGTAAACGGCCTTCTCATGACGGTCCATTCTCCAGATGGCCCTGGGATAGATCCAGCGGAGATAGATGGCTGGTTGTTCGATGATCATTATTCTCTGTCAAACTTCTGCTGCATCTCCATGTATCTCATATTGAGGCTGTTCAGGTGAGATCCATGGAGATCCTTGTAAGCGGCATCCATGGCGATGCCGGCATCCTCCATGGTATTCTCAATGTTCTCCATCAGCTGGACAACCCTCATATATTCGCCCATGAATGCATTGGAGTACTGATTGTCAAGCCTTCCACTGGCCATGGCGGCGTTGAACCACTTGCCACAGGTATCTGCCTCGGTCATCAGTTTGTTGAAGATGGCCTTGGCCTCATTCTTCTTTCCCTTTTCAACCAGCTCCGAAGCAGCATCGAAATAGATGCTGAATGTGGTGGTGAAGGGACGGATACCGTCGCGGTAGCACAAGATGAAGTTCATGTCACGCTTGCCGGCCTGGCTGGCATAGGCATACCAGTCAAGGTACTGCTTGCCGGATACCTTCAGGGCATCGGCAATCTTCATGGCCTTGTCATAGTGCCTTGCAATGGCCCAGACCTCGGCCAGCTCGTTGCTGCCACTGGCAATGCTGTGGGGAACTGATCCTGCAGGAATCATCTTTTCCGAATATTCCAGTACCTCCTGTGCCTTCTTCATCTTTCCCTCACCTGCCAGTTCGCTGGCCAGCAGGGAGAACATGCGACGGTGAGTCCAGCACATGCGCATCACGGTCTCATCCAGATAGAGTCCGGGCTTCTCGATGCCACCGAACCTGAACTTGTGCATCAGGTTGTCGTACATCTTCTCGGTATCGTATTCGTTTCCACCGGTGGTGAAGGGTGTGATACGATAAACCAGACCTTCCTGGATGAAGTTGTCACCCAGTGAGCCATAGGCGCTTTCGCCCACGGTCACAGCCACGTACATGGGACGTACCCAGTTGGCGTTGGCCAGCATCTCCAGCATCATCAGCTCTGACTTGTACACGGCATTGTGATTGGCCAGGGAGATGTTCATCACATCAGGAATGCTGTCACCGGGAATCTTCATGCCACTCTTCCTCACGGCAGCCTTGTCCACGGTTATCTCCAGGTTCTCCGTGGGGAAGATCGGGCCTTCGATGTACTTGGAACGGAAGCGATAAATATCGTACATCTGCTGATAGTACCTCGCGTAGTCGTCATCGCCTCTGGACAGGGCATCCTGCATCTGACGGTCGCAATTGCTCATCTGCACCTCGGCCTCCTGACGAAGGCGCTGCTTCAGGCTGGCAACCTCAGAATCCTTGTTCAGAATCCACTTGTCGATGATATTGCGCAGCTCAAAGGGATTTCCACCGAACAGCTTGTCAATATCGCTTTTAGAATAACCCTTCTGCTCAAGTTCCTGAATCACATCCTCCAGAATGCCGGGAATCACCATGATGGCCTCATTGGTACCCGATACGTACTGCAGACGGGGCCAGCTGATGGGCAGCGAGGGTGAATCGTAGGCAGGACGCTTCATCTGATCGATGTACCAGTCGGTCTGCAGGTAGGAAAGGTTGCAGACACGGGCATCCGTGCGGAAGCCCTCGGTTTCCTGGGCATACCACAGGGGGAAGGTATCGTTGTCGCCATTGGTGAAAATGATGGGATTGCCCTCATCGGACAGGCAGGACAGGTAGTTCATGCCAAAGTCGCGGCAGGTATAGCGGCCTGAACGGTCGTGATCATCCCAGTTCTGGCCGGCCATCTGCAGGGGAACAGCCACGCAGACACAGGGCACAAGGGCAGTGACGAGTTTCAGTTGCCTGCTATCCTTCTTGATCAGACGGTTCAGGATGTCGGTAATGGCCACGACAGCCATGCCGACCCAGATGGCAAAAGCATAGAAGCTGCCCGCATAGGCATAGTCGCGCTCACGGGGCTGACCGGGTGTCTGGTTCAGGTAGATGACGATGGCCAGACCTGTCATGAAGAACAGGAAGAAGACCACCCAGAACTGCTTCACGCTCTCGTCGTTGCGCATGATCTGCCAGAACATGCCAATCAGACCCAGCAGCAGAGGCAGACAGTAATATACATTATGTCCCTTGTTGTCCTTGTTCAGGTCATCGGGCAGCATGGACTGGTTGCCCAGACGTGCATTGTCCAGCACGGAGATACCGGAGATCCAGTTGCCCTTCTCGATATCATACCCGTTACCATTCTGCAGGTCGTTCTGACGGCCGGCGAAGTTCCACATGAAGTAGCGCAGGTACATGTTGCTGACCTGATAGCCGATGAAGAACTGCAGGTTCTCCAGGAAGGTAGGAACATACGCGGTAACGCTACGTCCATAACGGTCTGTCATATTCACTGGCTTGCCCTTGAATCCGTTGGCCAGCATGTTGCGGTAGTCCGCTGCATGGCCGTCATCATACATGCGGGGGAAAAGCATGTTGTACTGATACTGGTACTTGTCGTTGTAGCGGATTATTTTATACTCATCGGGCTGGTCGGCAGATGACTTCTCCACACGCTGATAGACGGGCGCACCCTCTGTCTTGACGGGATTGCCGTTCTCATCCCACTTAAGCTCGGAGGCAAAGGTCTGTCCATAGAGCAGGGGACGGTCGCCATACTGCTCACGGTTCAGATACTGACCCAGGGTGAAGATATCCTCAGGCGAGTTCTGGTCCATGGGTGTATTGGCGGCACTGCGGATCACGATGACCGCATACGAACTGTAGCCGATCATGATCATCAGCATGCACAGCAGTGAGGTGCTCTTCAGGCGGGGCGTCATCCAGTCCTTGATCCACAGCACGAAGGCCAGGACGGCCAGCAGGAGCAGGCCGATGAGGATGCTTGTCGTGCCATAGCCGTAGAAGGGAATACCCAGCAGGGCTACGCTCAGCATGTAGGACAGGTTGGTACGGTTCTTGCTGCGACCCTGATGCGTCTCCCAGATGGCCCAGCATACCGTGCCCACCAAGGCAAAAATATAGAAGATCAGACCCGTATTGAAGGGCAAGCCCAGGACATTGACAAAGAGCAGCTCGCTCCAGCCGCCAACCTTCACGATACCGGGAACGATACCATACAAAACAGCGGCCAGCAGGGCCACGCTGACACAAAGGGCCAGGAAGGTACCCTTCATGCTCACGTTATTGAACTTGCGGTAGTAGTAGATCAGTACGAGTGCAGGCAGACACAGCAGGTTCAGCAGGTGCACACCGATGCTCAGGCCCGTCATGTAGGCAATCAGGATCAGCCAGCGGTCACTGCGGGGATCGTCTGCCTCATCCTCCCATTTCAGCATCAGCCACACTACAAGGGCCGTGAACCAGGAAGAATAGGCATATACCTCACCCTCAACCGCACTGAACCAGAACGTGTCACTCCAGGTATAGGCCAACGCACCCACAACGGCACTGGCCTCAATGGAAATGAGCTGTGGCAGCGTCTCTACCTGACCGTTCCTGCATATCAGGCGGCGAACCAGGTGCGAGATGGTCCAGTAGAGGAACAGGATACAGAATGCACTCAGGATGGCAGACATCATGTTCACCATCTTGGCCACATCGGCCGGATCGCTGACAAACTGCGAGAAAAGGTTTGCAGTCAGCATGAAGAAAGGTGCGCCTGGCGGATGTCCCACCTCCAGCTTATAGCCGGTGGTGATAAACTCCGGACAGTCCCAAAAGCTTGCCGTGGGCTCAACCGTACTGCAGTACGTGAACGCAGCGACAGCAAAGATAAGCCAACCCATCAGGTTGTCTACCAGTCTGAAACGTTTCATTGTTTATTGTTTTTATTTGTTATTATGAATTGATATTCCTATGTTTTATTATGCAACCTTCATTACCAGCCAGATCAGGAAAGCATAGCGGAGACTTTTGCCAAGCGTGATGCTCAGCAGACTGACCCATGGATTGGCACGCAGGAATCCCAGTGTGACTGAGAGCACCGAGCCCACAATGGGTATGAAGGTAAAGAATCCCAGCCAGGCTCCGTATCTCTGGACGAAATACATGGCACGATTCATCTTCTCCGGATTCACATGCGTGTATTTCTGTACCTTGACAGGATCGCCAAGGCTTCCCACCCAGTAATTGAACATGCTCCCGAGTACATTGCCTACCGTTGCTGATACAAAGAGCGGAACAAGCGGAGTACCGATTAACTGCAAGGCTGTCATGACGGCTTCGCTGCTGAAAGGGAAAACACTTCCAGCAAGGAACGAGGCAAAGAACATGCCCACGCAACCGTATGAAACCAGGAAATCGATCATTCTTTCTTCTTCTCTTTTTTTACAGCATCTGATCCACGATGCCCTGCAAGCTTGTGGTGGGCATTGCAAGCGTTACATAACCCAAAGCAATGAAACAGAGCAGCGTGAGGACGAACAGGAAATTGGTGAACCAGCTTCTGGTCAATGCAAAGAAATGCGCTATGAGCGGACATCCACATACCAGCATGCTGGGAAGCATGAGTCCGATGTGCTGGGGCTGGAGGGCCGTGAATACCTGGATGACCAGGCCATGGCTTACCAGGATGTACAGCGCCATACGGACACTGATCCTGTCATTGTAGCTCGTACACAGGTAATGAATGCCGCCCAAGAGCATCAGCAGGGAGGGCAACAGCCACGAAAGGGCCGTCTGCAAGGTCAGTACCATGTAGTTCCCCAGAGCAATCGGTGTATAGGTGGTCAGCATCCTGTACCAGCTCTCCAGATGAGAGAAGTCATGCTGGATGACCCAGGGTACCATCACCACCAGTGCAGGAAACAAGGTTCCCAACAGCATGGCAAAGAACCCACGGAAGGTCAGGCTGCGGAGGTAGATGACCTGGTGAAACAGGAACAAAACCAGCATGGCCAGCATCCAAGGGGCAAAGAGTACAGCCACACCCAGCATCAGTCCGGCATGGAAAGTCAGCTTGACGGGCTGGCGCTCCTCATAGGTTGCAAAGAGGAATGCATGGGCCAGGGCCAGGAGCAGTGCCACAACAGTTCCGTAATGCCACACATGCATGGATGCCATGGATGCCACACAGATTGTCCAGGCGCTGGCCACCATGCGCGAACGTACACGGATCAGCTGAAAACGGTTGTTCGTTTCCAGCAGGACGTAGGCAATGAGTGCCGAGAGTCCCAGACCTATGGCATAATCCAAACGATACTGTCCCAAGGGCAGCCACCAAACCAGAACCGCTACAACAGCACATACAGGCAGCGTAAAAACACTACCTGCCACGTGGTTCTGCAGTCGGTCTCGTCTCATGTCTGTTCTTGTCGTCTTTGGGTATTTGCCCGGAATATCCGGAGAACCAGCGATATCCGGAGAACTCGCTTAGCTCAGCTTACAGGTCTGCACCGATGTCCGAACGGAAATACTTCTTCTCAAACTGGATCTTCTGAGCCTCCTGGAAGCTCTTGGACAGGGCCTCTGCCTTGTCCTTTCCATAGGAGCTGACAGCGATGACGCGGCCACCGGCGGTGACCACCTGTCCGTCTGCCACAGCCGTACCGGCATGGAAGACGATGCTGCCCTCAACCTCGTTGATTCCCGTGATGGGGAAGCCCTTCTCATAGGCCTCGGGATAACCGCCGCTGACCAGCATGACGCACACGGCAGCACGCTCGTCAAACTCGATGGTCTTCTGGGCCAGCGTCTGTGTGGCCACACCTTCGAGCAGATCCACCAGGTCGCTCTTGATGCGCAGCATGACACTCTCTGTCTCCGGGTCGCCCATGCGTACATTGTATTCGATAACCTTCGGGTCGCCATCCACGTTGATGAGGCCGAAGAAGATGAATCCCTTGTAGTCGATGTTCTCGGCTGCCAGACCCTCCACGGTGGGACGGATGATGTGGTCTTCCACCTTCTGCATCCATTCCTTTGTGGCAAAGGGTACGGGGCTGACGCTGCCCATACCGCCGGTGTTGAGGCCGGTATCGCCTTCGCCGAGGCGCTTGTAGTCCTTTGCCACAGGCAGGATGACGTAGTCCTTGCCGTCGGTCAGCACGAATACCGAGCACTCGATGCCGCTCATGAATTCCTCGATGACCACACGGCTGCTGGCATTGCCGAACATACCGCTCAGCATCTCCTCCAGCTCCTTCTCTGCTTCCTCC